>JACPOL010000008.1:372992-745984 GCA_016185065.1 Chlamydiales bacterium | reverse complement strand
TATCAGTAGCACTTTCCAGAGTCTCTTGGAGTTTTTTGATAGCAGCTAGGTCTTCTGCGGCTTTTCTAGCAGCGGCAGTCTGAGCTTCACCAAGCTGAGCAGTAAGCTCCTCGATTCTGACTTGGTCTTCGCCAGCTTTCCTGGCAGCAGCTGCTTGAGCAGCTTTGAGTTGAGTAAGCTCTTGCTCGAGCTCCTCTATTCTACTAGCAGAGGTTTCGCCAGCTTTATTTGCAGCGGCAAGTTCAGCAGTGAGTTTTTCGATAGCAGCTAGGTCTTCTGCGGCTTTTCTAACAGCAGCTTCTTGAGCGGCTAGGAGTTCTGCGATCTGGTTTCTAAGCTGTGCAGCTTCTTCAGCAGAGGTACCGCCAGCTTTATTTGCAGCGGCAAGATCGGCAGTGAGCTTTTCGATGGCAGCTCTGTCTTTGTCAGCTTGCTCGGCAGCAGTTCTTTCTGCGGCAGTTTGAGCTTGTCTGAGTTGAGCGAGCTCTCGCTCGAGCTCCTCTACTCTACCAGCAGAGGCTACGCCAGCATTATTTGCAGCGGCAAGATCGGCAGTGAGTTTTTCGATGGCAGCTCTGTCTTTGTCTGCTTGCTCGACAGCAGCTCTTTGAGCTGCTTGAAATTGCGCAATCTGCTGCTGGAGCTGTGCAGCTTCATCAGCAGAGGCTCTGCCAGCTTCTTGAGCTGCGGCAAGCTGAGTTTCTAGTTGTTGGACGCGTGCACGCGCAGTGGCGAGATCTGCGCCCATTTTTGCGGCGCGCTCTCGAGACTCTCTGTAGTCGGTGATGAGGGAGCGAGCGCCTGTGGCTACTTCTATTTGAAGGTTTTGAGGTAGCTCGTTGAATGCTTCTTGGTTAATGACTTCGTAATTTCTAACTGCATCAGCAAGTCTAGCTTTGGTTTGCCTAATTGCATCTTCGATGTCTGCGATAGTGACTTGAGCTTGTGGCACATGACCTAATGCAAGGGTGATGAGCTGTTGTCTCTCAGCCTGCTGAGCGGCTCGGAGGCGGGCTTCAGCATCAAGTGCATTTTGGAGTTGCAAGCGCAGGGCATCGAGACCTGCTTGATCGATGAGGGGAGCAGCGGCTCCAAGGCCTGGAGGGGGAGCAGCAAGTGGGGGCACGGGAGCGGGAAGCGCTCTCTGTTTTTCAAGAGCTCTTTGACCGGTGTACTCTTCAACAAATCTATAGAGGAAGTAGTTGCCGACGAAGGAGACGACGAGGGGGATGGCTGCAAAAAAGAGGAGGGCGTAGGCGCAGGCCTTTGTAAAGAGATTCTGGTCTTCCGCAGCGATGAAGAGAGCGACGAGCTCTTCTGTGAAGTTGTGAGTATAGATGTTTGCGGGTGCTGCTGGTACTCCTGCTGCTGGTGCTGCCATACTAGATCTCCATCGTATTTGTGTCGTGTCGTTTTGCGCGTAGCGTTCTTCAAAAAAGTTAGAAAAGCCTTTCTGAAGAGGGAGCATTAGAGCAAAAAAGTGTTTGAAAGACAATTCTTAAATTATTTTTTGCGCAGCCATTTCCTTTTCAATAATTTCTCTAGGATCTAAACTTACCGCCAAAATTGATGGTTTTTTTAACATGCGTTTTCTTCCTCTACTACTTACTGTTTTTATCGATAGTCTTGGCTTTGGCCTCGTCTTTCCGATGCTCGGCATGCTTATCATGCAGGCGGATGGCGGGATGATGCCGGTGGAGGCGTCGGTTGCAACGCGCGGGTGGGTCTTTGGTCTTCTGGTCTCCTGCTTCTGTATGGGGCAATTTTTTGGGGGGCCGATTCTCGGCGCTCTCTCAGACCGCAAGGGAAGGAAGAAGGTTCTCCTGGCAACGCTTGTTCTTGCTTTTTTCGGTTATATCTTAGGGGTTGTTAGCCTCTGGTCTCAGAGTATTTTTCTCTTTCTCTTCTCTAGAATTGTCTCGGGAGTGGCGGCGGGCAACTTTTCGATTGCGCAGTCGATGGTTGTGGATTCTAGCAGCGAAGATAAGGCGAAAAATTTTGGACTCATCGGCATGGCGTGGGGAGCGGGATTTATTCTGGGGCCCTACTTTGGAGGGCAGCTTGCGACTCCCGATCTCTGGAGAGGGGCGATGCCACTCTGTTTTGCAGCGGCGCTCTGTCTGGTTAATCTCATTTGGCTCTTGCTGGCGGTAAAAGAGACGCTGCCGGTTGCGCAGATTCGAAAAATAAACTTTATGGCGGGCTTTGAGGATCTTAAAAAAGCCTTCTCTCATCCAAAGCTGCGTGGAATTTTTTTAGTGATGTTCATCTTCTCTTTCGGATGGGGCTTTTTTACAGAGTTCTCAGCACTTTTTTTAATCAGACGGCTCGATTTCAATCAGCAGCAGATCGGCTATTTCTACGCGTGGGTGGGGATCTGGGTAGCTCTCTCTCAAGGAGTATTTATACGTCCCTTCCTTAAAAGATTTTCTCCTCAGGCTCTTTTAAGAGGCGCTCTTTTGGGACTTGGTCTGGTGCTTCCTCTGATGCTGCTTGTGCATACCTCGTTCTACCTCTTCCTCTTACTGCCGCTTCTTGCTCTATTTGAATCTTTTATTTTTCCTACAGCATCGACGATCGTCTCGGATCTGACTTCAAAAGAGGCTCAAGGAGAAATTTTAGGTGTACACAGCTCGATACAGTGGGCAGCAATCGGAATTGCTCCACTCTTTTCAGGTTCTGTCGTGGCTCTTTATCCTCATCTTCCGATCACGGTAGCAAGCGCCGGGATGTTCCTGGCCTATCTACTCTTTCTATGGATCTGGAGGAGAAAACCTGTAGAAACCTGAATAAAATCAATTCTCCTTGAAGTGGCAGGAAAAACCTGTTAGAGTTGGTTTAAATTTCTTTTATTTTTGTATTATTATGGCAAAGACTCTTCCTCAAGCTCAAAACCCTCTTATTCTGCGCTACCATCGTCTGATGGATGCGTTTGCTAAGTCCGATGACGAAAGGGACTTCTGCCTCGATCGAGTGGAGGGTTTTCTCTTTTTCATCGATCTCGATAAGAACGAAGAGGAGCTGCTGCAGCTAGATGAAGAGCTCACTCTTCACAGCGGTCGCTACTGTCTAATTCCCAAGATGACTTTCTATGAGACAAAGAAGTTCATGGAGGGGTTTGTAAACGAAAAAGTTTACGATATCGATACGAAAGAGAAGCTCTTAGATATTATTCAGTCAAAAGAGGCGAGAGAGAACTTTCTAGAGTTCATCTACGACCATTTAACCGAGCTTGAAAAGTGGCAGCAGTACTACCACGAGCGTTCGCGCATTCGCATCATCGAGTGGCTGCGCAGCCAAGAGATCCAGTTTGTTTTCGAAGAGGACCTCGATCTTCCTCCAGGTGTCATCGAGAAGCTCAAGCGCCACATCTTTGATGTGAAGGTGTCGAAAGACGTCTCTCTAGCGCGCGATGTGCTCTTTAATAAAGCAAAGACCTACTACTCAAATGAGGCGCTTAATCCTCGTCCGAAGAGAGGTCGTCCGCCGAAGCAGGTGGTGAAGGTTGAAACAGAGCCTCAGCTGACTCCGGATATGTACACGACGGTGCCTGCAGCAATTCGTCACTTCCTATTCCTTCCAGAAATCACGAGCTCTTCAGGTGTTACCTTCTCTGCGCGCTACGATACGGAAGCGCAGCTCTTGGCAAGTCTTCGAGGAAGTTCCCGCGTGAAGGTCGATGCGAAACTTCAAGCGCTCTCTGAGCGTCTGGAGTCATTGCGACATCTCTCTACGCGTCTTGTGGACATTCATGACATTACCGGCATCGAGAAGGAGCAGAAGCTCATTAAAGCGATTACTAAAGAGGTGGTCGAGCTTCCAGAGGCTACGGCTGAAAGAGAAGCTGCTGGCGGCGAGAAGAAGCGCAGCCTAACAGATGTAGTAAAAGTATTTCTTCCCAAGAAGCGTGAAAAACCTGTTAAGACTTCAGATGAACCTGTAGTTGCAAAACGCAAAGAGATTAAAATGGTCACGCAGCTTCAGCATAAAAAAGGCAAAAAGAAGTAGGCGGGTCATGTTTAATAGTAGCACAAACGAGAAGAGCTCTCTCCTCGACGATCTTCCACTGAATGGAAAAGAGAAGTGTCTAAGGACCTACGACGCGATGCTGCAGACGCGCGCGCTCGACGATAAGATGTCTAAACTCGTCCGTCAAAATAAGGGCGGCACTTTCCATATTTCAGTTGCAGGTCATGAGATGGTGGGAGCTGTCTCGGCGCTCAGTTTAATTCCTGGCAAAGATTGGGGTCTTCCCTACTACCGCGACCGCGCCTTTGCAGTTGGGCTTGGCTGCTCATCAAAAGATCTATTAGGAGCCTTCCTTGCACGTGCAGTTCCGCACCATTCTGGCGGACGCATGATGCCTGAGCACTTCTCTCATCGCGGCCTCAGAATTCCCTGTCAATCGAGCTGTGTAGGTTCGCAGTTTCTTCAGGCAGTTGGTGTTGCTAAGGGTGTGCAGCTTGCAGGTCATGACGAGGTGGTCTATGTCTCAGCAGGCGATGGAGCGACCTCTCAGGGCGACTTCCATGAGGCTCTCAACTTCTCATGCATACACCGTTTACCTGTCATTTTCGTCATTCAAGATAATGGCTGGGCGATCTCCGTTCCTGTGGCAGAGCAGACGGCCGGTGGCTCAATTGTTAAAATGGCTCGAGGCTACGAGGGTCTTTCTGTGTTCGATGTGGATGGCTGCAATTTCGAGCAGCTCTCTACGGCTCTTGCGTCGGCAGTTTCAAAAGGGCGTGCAGGAGAGGGTCCAAGTCTCGTTGTAGCAAAGGTGCCAAGACTCGGTGCTCACAGCAGCAGCGACGACCCGACGAAGTATAAAGAGTCGCACCAGAGTGAAGCTGAGAAGGCGCGCGATCCAATTCTTCTATTCGAAAGCTGGCTAAAAGAGATGGGTCTTGCGACCGATGAGGAGCTAAAGCATAGGAGAGAGCTGGCCTTTGCTCAGGTGGAGCTCGCTGCCCAAGAGGCGGAAGAGATTCCCTTTCCACCTGTCGAAACCGCTGCAACGCGTGTTTTTAAGGATATTGCAGAGATTGCCGAAGAGGAGAGCTCCTCTCAGGCTGAGTCGATCGTCATCGTCGACGCGCTCAACCACGGTTTAGATGAAGAGATGGCAAGAGATCCTCATGTTGTGGTCTTTGGTCAGGATGTGGCTCACGGAAAAGGCGGGGTTTTTGGCGTTACACGGCACCTGACTGGAAAGTATGGCAAAGAGCGCTGTTTTAATACGCCTCTTGCCGAGTCTACAATTATCGGCCTTGCGATTGGTCTCTCTTGTACTCATGGCTATAAGCCCGTCGCTGAGATCCAGTTTTCAGACTACGTGTGGACGGGGATCAATCAGCTTTTCAATGAGCTTTCTAGCATCTACCATCGTTCAAATGGCGAGTGGAACTG
Organism: Chlamydiales bacterium; assembly: GCA_016185065.1. Lineage (NCBI taxonomy): Bacteria > Pseudomonadati > Chlamydiota > Chlamydiia > Chlamydiales > Chlamydiales bacterium. The sequence continues at coordinate 740,575 of JACPOL010000008.1, read as the reverse complement.
TCCAGTGGTTATCCGCATGCCTTCAGGTGGATATATCCAGGGCGGGCCCTACCACTCTCAGAGCATCGAAGCATTTCTGGCTCACTGCCCAGGTTTAAAGGTTGTGATTCCGAGCAATAGCGCCGATGCAAAGAGGCTGCTTAAGGCGGCTATCCGCGATCCTAATCCTGTGGTCTTCTTAGAGCATAAAGCGCTCTACAGACAGCGCGTTTTCTGCGCGCGTCCTGAAACGGGCAGCGAGGAGATCCTGCCTCTCGGAAAAGCAAAGGTTGTCCGAGAAGGCGACGAGCTCACACTCGTGGCTTGGGGGATGACCGTTGTCATGGGCTCCGAAGTGGCTGAGAAGCTTGCAAAAGAGGGGATCTCTGTTGAACTGATCGATCTTAGAACGATCGTTCCTCTCGATCTCGAGTGCATCCTTAAGTCTCTTCGCAAAACGGGCAAGCTGCTTATCGCGCATGAGGCGCCTGGAGCCGGCGGTTTTGGCGCTGAGATCGCAGCGCGTATCATCGAGGAGGGCTTTGCTCTTCTAGATGCGCCGATTGCACGGGTCACCGGCAAAAACTGCATGGTGCCCTACTGCAAAGATCTAGAAAATGCGGTTCTTCCTCAAACGGAAGATCTCGAACGAGCAGCTCGCAAGCTCGCCCGCTATTAAAGAGCGTCTTTTTTAGTGCAGAGGTCGCGAATAGCGTGGAATAAGAAGATAAAGAAAGATGCCATTAGTGTTTTGAGAGGCGGCTTTTGCGGAGGTGCATGGGTCTTTTTCCCGTAGGGAGAAAGCGCTCTTTTATCTGGCGAACGAGCCTCTCATTCAAAAGTCCAAAACGCTCGACCTTTTTCTGAAGATCTTCGCTTTCCGGCTTTCTGTTAAGTAGCTCTTGTCTATGGATAAGACGCGCGTGCAGACTCTGCTGCGTTTTATGTAGCGCTTCAACCTCATTCTCTTCCAAGAGATGAAATGAGAGTCCTTCTGCTACTTCAGCATTTCTGATGAGCTGATCTAATGTTCTATCGATCTCTGCGAGGAGATCTTCTCTGGTTTTCCGCATAAATATCATTCTTAATATAGAGTTTGATCTATGTCAAATAAATAATTGAATTATTTTTTTGATTGAATCGCTTTCTGAATTATTTAAAGATACTTTTCATGATTGGATTCTGTCCTCTTGCATCCGGTTCGAAGGGTAACTCTATCTATTTGGGTACTCCTGAGACGAAAATTCTGATCGACGCGGGGATAGGGCCCAAGAGCCTGATTGCACGCCTCGCAGAGATTGGGGTGGAGCTCAGTCAGATCGATGCGATCCTCATCACTCACGAGCACACAGACCATATCCACGGGCTTGCAACGCTAGGCTGCAAGTTAAAGATCCCCATCTTTGCCAATCGAGAGACGGCAAAGGGGATCTACTCAATTCTAAAGGAGTGTCCAAAATTTAAGATCTTCTCCACAGGAGAGGCCTTCGAGTTTGGAGATCTAGAAATTTTACCTTTCTCAATTAAACACGATGCTCTGGACCCTGTGGGGTTCACAATACGACATGGCGGGCTCAAACTGGGCTTCTGTGCGGATCTGGGCTTTGCATCGACGCTTGTGAAGAAGGCTCTGATGGATTGCGACTACCTCTACGTTGAGGCGAACCATCAGCCCTCGATGGTCCACGCCTCCTCAAGACCTGCTGTTTATAAGGAGCGCGTGCTCAGCCGCCAGGGGCACCTGTCGAATGAAGAGTGTGCAGATCTGCTGATCGATATCTTCCATCCTAATTTAAAGCATGTGCATCTGGCTCACCTCTCTTCCGAATGTAATAGCGAAGAGATGGCACTACACGTCATTCGATCCAAGCTGGGAGAGAAGAACCTCTCTGTCGATCTCTCGATCGCCTATCAAGACAGGATCAGCAAGCCTATCTTTTTCTAAAAATCAGTTACTCGACTTTCGTGTTGAGTTTTAATCTAAAATGTTGATTTTTAGAGCTATAGGGGGAGTTTTAAGCCGTCGAAGGCGAAGCGGACTCTGCACGTGATCTTGCAGTCGTCTAAGATGTCGTGGTGGCACTGGAGCTTGCGCTGGAGATCCTCGTCAGAGTGGCTCGGGTCGTGGTGGGTAACAACCCACTCTTTGATGCCGGTGTGCTTAACGAGAGCGGTAGCATTGGTGATGGAGGAGTGGCCCCAGCCTATCTTTTTTTGGTATTCAGCAGGGAAGTATTGCGCCTCGTGAATGAGGAGGTCGCAGCCTTTCAAAAACTTGAGCATGCTCTTATGCGGCTCTAAGAGAGGATGTTCGCTATCAATTTCATTCGGATCTCCCTGGTATCCCATGAGCATCTCATTGTCTGTCACATAAGCGATGGTCTTATTTCCGGGGGTGGAGATCTTAAAGCAGACAGTGGCGCCAGGATGGTAGGTGTAGTGGGTATCTATCTCGATATCTCCAATAGAAAAGGGGACTCCCTCGGTGATATCTTTAAATGAGATGCGCGCGCGTATGTCATCGAGTCTAACGGGAAAGTAGGCGTAGGCGAGCATCTCTGTAAAGAGCTCTTTAGTGGGTTTTTCAAAGCCGACGGGTGACCAGATTGTGACATGGCAGTCGGGTCGATAGAGGGGAGTGAAGAAGGGAAAGCCGATGATGTGGTCCCAATGGGTGTGGCCCACAACAAGGTGAATCATGTTGGCGTCTTGGATAAATGGGGTGCTTCCAAGCGGGCGAATGCCTGTGCCTGCATCGATAATAACGAGATCTTTTCCATGTCTAACTTCGAGGCAAGAGGTGTTTCCTCCGTAACGGATATACTCTTTTCCTGAGACCGGGTTGGAGCCGCGTGTTCCCCAGAATTTAATGTATGAGTTGTTGGAGTGGTGGCGAGGGTGATAATTAATTGCGGCCTCTCCATCTCCCGACTCTTGTCCTAAAAAGGGGGGCGGGGTCAGCGTCCCTGCAAAGTAGTGTTGAAAGATCTCAAAGAGGTGTTCGATCTCAAAGGGTTTTTCAAGGAAGTAGTCGGCACCTGCATTGAGTGCCGTATGGTAGTTCTGGATCATCGCCTGCGCAGATGAGAGAATAACACCGACATTTTTTCTGCTCTCATCGGCTTTGAGTTTTCTTAAGATCTCGATGCCATGCATTTGGGGAAGGAGAAGATCGAGGAGAATGAGGTCGGGTTGAAAGGTGTCGATCTTTTTCAGGCACTCTGTGCCGTTTAGAGCTGTCTCGAAGAGGTAGGTTTTGCTATCTGGGGCGTGCAGGATCTGTCGCATCAGCTCTTTGGACGGATCGGCTAGAAGGATCCGCTTCTTCGCCGAGCTCATTCAGCCCTCTCCTTCGGCAGGAGGTGCGTCACTGGTCACTTGCATGCGCTCTTTTTTTTTCCAGAAGTAGAAGAAGCAGGCGATGCCGATGAGTCCAAAAACTGAAGAGACGAGAAAGAGGTTGAGGCGCTGTCCTTTTGTAACTAAAAAGTCTGGCTGCTCTTCTAGATCGGGAAGGCCTATTCCTGCTTCTTCGACGGTTCTTTCGATATTCTGTTCGACAACGGCGGGGAGGTAGGGTTCTGAAAGAAGAGCGTAAGTGAGTGTAAAGAGGCAGAGAAAGATAAGAATGAATCCCATCATCCGAAGACGTGGGAGAAGAGCTTTTTCGATTTCTAGTTTATCCGAAGGGGTCTTCTTCATCTATTTCTCCTCGCTTATCTTGGTTTACCTGACCGCTCAATAAAACGCGACGAGGTTTACTTCCCTCTTGCGGTCCGATCACTCCCTTAGCTTCGAGTTCATCCATCAGAGAAGCGGCTCTTGCATAGCCTATTTTTAGCTTTCTCTGAAGATAGGTCGTCGAAGCTGTTTTGGTCTCCACGACGATGTTAAGGGCCTCGGTAAAAAGGCTATCCTTGGTCTCGTCCATCTCTCCCAACTGGGCTTCGTGGCCCATCTTATCGAATGATTCAATTAAATACTGCGTAGGAGTCTGGTCGCAGATGAAGTTAACGATGCGAGAGATCTCTTCATCGCTGACATAAGCTCCTTGAGCTCGCGTTAAATGCGAGGTTCCGGGAGGAAGAAAGAGCATGTCGCCATTTCCAAGAAGGCTGTCGGCGCCAGTCTCATCTAAGATGATTTGCGAGTTAATACGGCTGGCAACTTTAAAGGCGATGCGGGTGGGAAAGTTAGCTTTGATGAGGCCTGTAATGACCTCGCGCGAAGGGCGCTGTGTGGCAAGAATTAGGTGAATGCCGACAGCGCGCGCCATCTGTGCAATACGGGCGATGGGGGTCTCTAGATCGGAGCTTGACGCCATCATCAGATCGGCAAACTCGTCGATGATTGCAACAAGAAAGGGCATCTTATCAGGAACAGCAATGGGAAGTTCCGACTCGACCTCTTTGTTCACCTTCCGGCTGTTGAATGCAGAGATATTGCGAACGCCGAGCTGCTTTAATATATCATAGCGGAGAAGCATCTCTCTCACCAGCCACTGAAGAGCCGCATAGGCTCCATGCGGTTCTGTAATTACAGGCGCAAGAAGGTGAGGAAGCTGTGCGTAGGGTGTGAGTTCGACCTTCTTGGGGTCGACGAGTAGTAGACGCACCTCGTCAGGTCGGGCGTTCATGAGGATCGACAGGATGAGCGTGTTGATACAGACCGACTTTCCAGAACCGGTAGCTCCTGCAATGAGACAGTGGGGCATTTTAGCAAGGTCGCTCATCACAAAGTCGCCGGTTACAGTCTTTCCTAAAAGGACAGGGACCTGAAACTTGCGCGGGCTCTCTTGGTAGTTGACCAGCATCTCTTTGAAGCTTACCTCTTGTGGGACGAGGGAGGGGATCTCTACGCCCACTGCAGCTTTTCCGGGGATGGGTGCGATGATGCGGATCGATTTTGCCTGAAGGTTTAAGGCGATATCATTCTCAAGGGTGGTAATCTTCTGGACTTTGACACCGACCGCTGGGTGGACTTCAAAAGAGGTGATGGTGGGGCCGCAGTGGATGTCGCCTACTTTTGCTTCGATGCCGAAGCTCATGAGGGTCTCTTCTAGAATATCGGCTTGTCGGCGCAGATCTTTCTTAATGGAGGGCTGGTCGACTTTTTTGGGATTATTAAGAAGAGAGAGAGGAGGAAGGGTGTATCTTGTGAAGTCGCCATCTATTTTAGAGGCTTTCGGTGCGCGCGGTTTTTTTATAGCAGGGGCCTTTGAGATCTTCTCCTCTTCGATTTGCTCTTCGGTTTTTATAGCGAGTGCATTTGTAGGGGGATAGAGAGGTTGAGGAAAGCGGCGTGTGAGGGTGTCTTCGATCTCGGTCGGGCTCTTCTTCTCTAAGCTCTCCTCTTTTTTCATCGAATCCAAATGGAGTTTTAGCTTTTCAATGAGGTTTTGAGAGACTGCAAAAGCGCGCTTTAGCTGCTCCCAAACAGAGAGGGGTTTAATTTCGAATAGCAGCATGAAGGAGACGAGCGCAGTCGTGGAAAAGGTGAGGCCGATGCCTACATCGCTGAGTAGTTTTTGAAGGTTAAATGGGGTGAGGTCTCTGTAAAGGAAATAGAGAGGTGCGCCACCTAAATAAGTTCGGATAATGCGATGAGGATAGGGCCATTTTAACAGAATGGATTCATTTAAGATTTTTCCTTCCAGTAGCGGAGAGGAGATCTGCTCTGCAATCAGATTTAAAAGAAGAGCGGCCGAGATAATGAAGACGGAGAAGTAGACTGTTTTGAGAGGGAGCTTCTCCAATTTTTTTGCGCAGAGAAACCTCCATCCTATCCATCCCAGAAAAAGGGCTACGGGATAGCTCATCAAGCCAAAGATATAGGCTTGAACCCACGCGATTCCATGCCCGATGAGTCCTAACCAGTTTGATGCTGAACTCTGGGAGTTGAAGCTTAAAAGTGTAATTAGTAGGACGAAGGAGCCTCCCAAGAAAATAAGGCCTTTACCTTCGGGTTTTAAGCCGGAGCTCTTCTTATCGGATTTTCTGCTCTCAGATGTACGGCTCATGAACCTATCCGCAAATTATATGTTTTTGAGTTTTGATGGGTTTTTCGTCAGATTTTTGCGCTGCTTCGCAGGACATACTTAAATAAGTAGGCCAAGAAGCAGCGCGAAAATATGACGGAAAAGGCGCAAAAGGCAAGAATTTAGAGTTTGCGGATAGGTTCATATTGTTAGACACAGGGTTGTAATTAGTCCTAGGGCGAGGCAGTACCAAGCAAACGGGCGTAGATCGCCTTTTTCTAAGATTCTCACCGCAAAGCGGATGACGATAAAGCCAACACTGCAAGCTCCGAAAAAGCCGATGAGGCAGCTGCTAACTCCGAGGTTAGTTGATTGAGAAGAGGGAGATAGGAAGATTTTAAGAAGTTCGACGCTATTTCCTCCTAAAATTGTTGGAACAGAGAGGAGAAAAGAGAAGCGAACGGCATCTCTTGCGCTCCATCCCAGAACATGCGCGCAGGAGATGGTCGAGGCGCTTCGGGAGATGCCTGGAATGAGAGCTGCAGCTTGCATGATTCCAATCCAGAGAGAGTCTCTCATCTGGTGTTTAAGGGTAGGGGCTTCCGGACGGCTGATTCTAATGCGAGAACCGATGAATAGGATGAAGGAGGTTACGATGAGAAAGATTCCTAAAAACGACGCTTGAGAGGCCCAGTCGCGGAGAGGTTTAAGAAGGAAGTAGAAGGGGAAGAGAGGGATTGTTGCGACCAGAATCATCCAGAGTCTTTTTCGATCTGTGCGGAAGAGGGTTACGATATCTGTGCGTAAAAACAGGAGGAGCGCAACTAGAGTGCCAAGATGGCAGACTAGGTCGAAGACGACCAGGTTGTCTCCTTCAGCAACTCCTAGTAGAAGTTTACTGAGTTTTAAGTGGGCAGATGAACTCACAGGCAGAAACTCGGTGAGTCCCTGCAAAATTCCCATGATAAGTGCTTGGAAAGCTGACATATATAAACCTACTCCAACCCTTACTCTTCTCTCTTCTTATAATAAAAAAAATATTATTGATATAGGTGGGTAGGAAAAATGGGGCGATCGACGGGGCTCGAACCCGCGACATTTGGATCCACAATCCAATGCTCTAACCAACTGAGCTACGACCGCCACGAGCCACCACTTTTACCCCACACGCCCCGTTTTCGTCAATAAAACCCATGCTTTTAGTTTAATGCGGCGCGGCCGCATTTTGCTTTAAGGTTTTCGTAAGTCCTGAATAGACATGTCGGTGGTCCAGGAGAAAGGCCTTCGGCGTTCTCTCGGGGACCCCCAGCTGCCCCCTTGGGCCTAACTATGGCTTTGATCACCGCTCACTGACGTGAGGCTATCGCGTCTCGGGTTGCTCGCCGTGCGGAGCACTGTTCTTCGCAACTTCGACGCAATTGCTCTTTGCCCTAGCGGCCATCGGCTGCTCATGCGTTCATACCCCGCCGGACTAACGTCTCGGTTGCGGGGCCCCTTTCACGTCAATCGCAGGGCTATACAAAGAGTTTGAAGAGAAAAGTTTTCAGTCTCTTTATCTACACCTGCGACTGGACGCGAAAGGGACCCACGACGGAGGGAGTGGGATGAGCGCCTCGAGCAGCCAATCGATTCAGATCGCACAGCAAAACCGTAGCACAGAAAAGCCGGTGAGGCGTACAGGGTAGGGCAGTGGCCCACTCTGTTTTCGAGCACACGGTTTGGCAAAGCGAGGTGAAGCGCAAGAGGGTCGCAGGGAGGCCCCGAGAGAAAGCGAAGCTTTCCCCTGGCCTACCCGACATGTCTATTTTGGCCTTAAATAAGAGTCTCATCTGTCTTTTTTTAAGAAAAAAGGGAGGGCGAAGAGGAGGGAGAGGAGGAGGATGAGGAGCCAGAAGGGGAGGGTGTGGGTGCGGATGGAGAGATCGAGGAGGGGGGAGGCGTTTCCGATCATATCGAGGAGTCCTCCTGTGAAGGCGCTGTTGCAGGAGTGAAGGAGAGTGCCGAGAGGGGGAATGAGGAATGAGAAGATGATGGAGATGAGTAGAAGGAGGAGCGAGGCGCTGAAGCAGAAGGGAAAAAAGAGGTTGTAGATGAGGCTTTGCAGGGGAAACTTATGAAAGAGAAAGAGCAGAAGTGGAAGAGAGGCGAAGTGGACTGCGAGGTTGAGGGAGAGCGCTTCTCGAATGAGAGAAGAGAAGATGTAGCCATGCTGATGTAGGGGGCTCATCTCCACTGCTGTCTGCAAGGTGCGCTTGGGCAGAATTAGGTTTATGCCTCTTCTAAAGAGAGGGTAGAGGATGAGTATGGCCCAGGTGCAGAGGAAGCTCAGCTGAAAGCCGATCGTCGTGACCGAGATCGGATTCCATAATATCTCGACAGAGAGGCCAACTCCTAAAGCGTTTAAAGCGCTAGTATTGAGATGGAAGAGTCGCGCGACTAAAAAGACGCAGATAGCAACCCATCCACGGACGACTGCAGGCGCGCTTCCGACAAAAAAGAAGTAGAAGCTAAGAAGAATGAGGAGCAGAAGAGCCGTGGCTTTAAAAGGGAGAAAGAGACGAAGCAGAAAGCCGAGAAAAGCTGCGAGAAGGACGAAGTGAAAACCGGAAACGCCTAAGATGTGCTGGAGGCCGACCTTGGCAAATTCTAGGGAGAGAAGTCTATCGTCTAAATCGCCAATCGTAAGAGCAATAAAGAAGGAGGCAGCGCGAGGGTTTGGAATCTGCTCGTGTAAAAAGCTGCGCGCCCGCTCTTTTATCTGGTAGCGCCACTCTGCGAAGCTAAAGCTATTTGGCACTGGCTGCCAGATGGAGCTTTTTGCCGGTTTTAAGACGAATGTATGAGCTCTCTTTTGAAAGAGAGAGCCTTCGACAAGATAGTCGCAGCTGGCGAGCGGTCTCTCTTTTTTGTAAGGCAGATGGATGTTGCAGGGGATATTTTTTAGCTTTTCTCCCTCTTGCGTTTCGAAACTTCTGAGGCTTCCCTGATAGAGATAAGATCGATTGAAAGGCGATTGAACTTCCCGCACCGATTCGATCTCAAAATAGCCCGTTCCAGAAATCGAAGCTGCACCGATTTGAGGCTTATCAGTTTCAGATTGGGGAGGGTGGTAAAGATAGGAGAGGTGGGCAAAAAATAGAGAGCAGAGAAGAAGTGTTGAAAGGAGTTTTTTCCACTCTCTTTGTAGGGCGAGCGGGACCCAGAGAACGGCGCACGCGAAAATATAAGCTGGATGAGGGTAGTAGACCGCAGCAGCAGAGAGGAGAAGATTGCAACCGACAAATAGCGCAGGGGCCGCCCGCCAGAACTCCGAGAAGTAGATCAATAGACCTCTTGCGTAATTTGCTTTGCTTGGAAAAATTTGCAATTTTTATACAAATTTGCCGCAAAATTTTGAGAGCATATGTAGACATATGGTCGAGAAATTTTGCGGCAAATTTGTCAAAAAGTGCAATTTTAACGAGAAAATGGAATTACGCAAGAGGTCTAATGGTTCTTTTTCTTCAGCTCGGGATCAAGGGTGCGGTAGATGAGGCGGACGCCTCTTTCTCCTGTGAAGAAGTGGTAGAACCACTCTGTCATGACGCTCAGTCTATTGCGGAAGCCGATGAGATAGACGATGTGGACAAAACACCAGGCGAGCCAGGCGAGTAGACCAGAAAATCGTATCGAGCCGATTGCGACAACGGCTTTTGATCTTCCAATTGTAGCCATGCTTCCTTTATCGAAATAGACAAAGGGTTTTCTCTGCTCTTGAGGAATCGCATGTAGAATATTCTTTGCTACATATCTGGCCTGTTGAATAGCGACAGTTGCAACTCCTGGAAGAGGCTTGCCATCTTTACCAGGTGTATGTGCTGCGTCGCCGAGGACGAAGACGTCGGGATGGCCGGGGATCGACAGATCGGGGCCGACGATAACACGCCCAGGTCGGTCGAGAGGGACGTCCAAGCTTTTTAGAAGGGGAGAGGCCTGGTTTCCTGCCGCCCAGATTACATTTCGAGCTTCAATGAATAGTCCTTCAGTCTGCACTCCTTCTATGGTGACATCGGTGACTTTTGTGCTGACGAGTACTGTGACGCCTAGTTCTTCAAGATCGTGTTTAGCACGGATGGAGAGCTTTTCGGGATAGGTAGGAAGGATGTGCGGCGCTGCTTCTATCAGAAAGATGCGCGATTTTTCGGGTTTGATCCTACGAAAATTTTTGAACAGGGTGTGGTGAGCGATCTCTGCGATTGCACCTGCCATCTCAACGCCTGTTGGGCCGCCGCCAATCACAACGAAATTTAAAAACTTTGCAGCTTCAGCAATGCTATCCATCCGCTCCGCTTTTTCAAAGGAGACGAGGACCTGTTCGCGGATTTTAAGAGCGTCGGAAATCGTTTTTAATCCGGGGGCATTTTTTTCCCACTGGTCATTTCCAAAATAGGAGTGGCGTGCGCCAGGTGCAATGACAAGATAGTCGTAGCCGATGATATCGCCATTGGCAAGTGTGAGCTGTTTGAGAGTTTTATCTATCGAGACAACCTCCCCCATGATCACAGTGGCATTCTCTTGTTTGCTGAGAATCTCGCGGATAGGAGTCGCGATATCTCCAGGAGAGAGGGCTGCAGTTGCAACTTGATAGAGAAGCGGCTGGAATAGATGGTGGTTGGTCTTATCGATGATAAGAACATCAAAGTTCGCTTTTTTAAGCGCTTTCGCGGTATTCAAACCAGCAAATCCACCACCGACAATCACAACTTTTGAGTAGGCCATAAATAAGAAATATCCTTCATGACGTTTGTCTTCAACAAAAAAGCGCTTGTATCACTAAACTCGGGAGAGCCTATCCCATTCCTCTTTTAAAAAACAACGTGTGCGCCTAAAATCGAACCTCAATTTCAATTTGGTATGATTTTTGTCTATGTACCGTGTTCAAAACCTCTTCGATAAACATGGTGGGCCTCTTGGGCTTACGGTGATTGCCGGATCGAAAGGGATGCAGCGCATTATTAAATTTTCAGAAGTCTACTCTCCCGGTCTTGCTCTTTCAGGCTATCTGAAAAATTATGCTGGCAACAGGCTTCTTGTTTTTGGAAATCCAGAGCTTCTGTTTCTCAAGGATCTAAAAGATAGTCAGCTGAGAATGGAGCGTTTAAGGGGGATCTTGAAGAGCGAGATTCCCGCTGTCATTGTATCCGGACGCTACGCTCCTCCAAAGGAGCTAAGCCTGTTATGCGAAGAACTTGGTATTCCTCTTTTCCAAACGGCGATGAGCCAGATGAATCTCATGAGTCGGATGACCTTTATACTTAATGAGGAGTTCTCTCCGAGTGTTACCTGTCATGGAACTCTCGTTGAAGCTTTCGGGGTCGGGGTCTTGATTCAAGGAGACTCCTCTGTGGGGAAGAGTGAAGCAGCCCTAGGCCTTATCGAGAGAGGCCACCGCTTAATTTCGGACGATGTAGTGAGAATCAGGCTGAGAGAAGGGCCCTATTTGGAAGGGTGCGGGCCCGACCTTACGCGCCACTTGATGGAGATTAGAGGAATTGGAATCATCAATGTCGCCCACCTCTACGGAGCGGTATGCGTGCGCGATAGTAAAGCGATCGATATCGTTGTAAAGCTAGAGGGCTGGGATGACCGTCGCTTTTATGATCGAGTAGGGTTAGAGGAGAAGTACTGCGATATTCTAGAGGTTAAAGTTCCCTACCATATTCTTCCCGTTAAACCGGGAAGAGATGTCGTGCTTCTCATTGAGACGATCGCCCTCAACCATCGTCTGAAAGGGATGGGTTACAATTCTGCTAAAGAGTTTAATATAAAGTTGCTAGAGACGATCAAGAAGAAACAGACCTCAAGAAAATCGAAGGCACCACGTGAAACTGTCGCAAAAAGTAAAAATTAAGAATGCTCTTGGTTTACATGCAAGGCCAGCTACGGCTGTTGCAAGGCTTTTACAGAGTTACAAGTCCTCTGTCTGGTTTACCTGCCGCAAGGAGACGATCAACGCGCGCAGCATCATGAGCATACTCATGCTTGCAGCGAGTAAAAACACCCAGATTGTAATTACTGTTGAAGGTGAAGACGCTCAAGAGGCGTTGAACAAGTTAGTAGAGGCTTTTGAGAATAAGTTTGGGGAATAATGGATTTCAAAAAGGAAGATGAGAGCAGATTAGAGGGTTCTCCTGTTAGCGATGGAATCGCCATCGGATCTCCGTTTTTTCTCTCTATACCTGATCTAGACTACTCTCCTGAATTTCCGATTACTGTGGGAGAGATCGACCGAGAGATCTCTCGCTACCGCAAAGCGCTTTTTTCAAGCCGCGAAGATCTGCAGCAGCTGCAAACACACCTTGAAAATCAGGGCTCATTAGAAGCTGTTACAATCATCGATACGCATCTTCAAATGCTAGAAGATCCGATGATGACGACGCATGTAGAAGAGCGTATTCGGCTCATGCAGCGCAATACGGAGGCTGTTTTTCGTTCCGTCATCAAAGAAGTTGAGAAGAAATTTTCTAAAGTTGAAGACTCCTTTTTCAGAGAGCGTTTTGTAGACGTAAAAGACCTCTCAAAGCGCATATTAAACCATCTATGCCCAGAACCCGTAAAGTCGTTCGCTGAGATTCCCCCAAACTCCATTGTTTTTTCAAAAGAGCTAGCTCCCTCCTACACCGCAGCTCTGCAGGCTCATCAGGTTGCAGCCTTCGTCACGGAACTGGGAGGAGGAAACTCTCATGCTGCCCTCATCGCACGCGCTAAGGGCGTTCCCTACGTGGCGAGCATCGATATTGAGGATGTAATAGCTAAGAAGCCCGAGCGGGTGATTGTAGATGGAAGCCTGGGGCATGTGATCTTAAATCCGCTTCCGAGCACTATCCTTTTTTATGAAGAGAAGAGATCTAAATTTAACACCCACTATCAGCACCTTGAGTCGGATGCGCGCTTGAAAGCCGAAACTCCCGATGGCCATGCTGTAACGATTTTAGCGAATATTTCTAGCCTAAGCGAGGTCGAGTTCTTGCATATGCAAGGAGCGGCTGGCATAGGCCTCTTCCGTTCGGAGTACCTCTTTTTGCACCATCCTTTCCTCTTTGAAGCCGAAGAGGAGCAGTACCTGACTTATCGTCAGCTAGCTGAGCGCGCAGGTGGAATGCCTGTGGTGATACGCGTCATGGATCTAGGTGGAGATAAGAGTCATGCTCTTAGTGGTCTTCAGAAAGAGTCGAATCCTGTACTGGGATGCAGAGGCATCAGACTTCTACTTCGTTGTACAGAGATCTTCAAAACTCAACTTCGCGCCATTCTCCGCGCGACTCCCTATGGTGACATCCGCATCCTACTTCCTCTAATTTCTGACATTGAAGAGCTTCGAAAGTCTAAAGAGATACTGGAAGAGGTGAAAAGAGAGCTTAGAGCCAAAGGAACTACATTTAATGAAAAACTCTCTGTAGGGTGTATGGTTGAGGTACCCTCTGCAGTGCTCATCTGCGATTCTCTTGCAGAAGAGTGCGACTTTCTCTCTATGGGAACAAACGATCTTATGCAGTATACGCTAGGTGTGGATCGCAGCAATCCATTAATGAGCGACTTCTGTTTTCCCGCGCATCCGAGTATCATTCGCATGATTAAGCATACAGCTGAAGAGGCGAAGAAGAAGGGGAAGAGAGTTGCTGTCTGTGGCGAGATCGCCTCAAACCCACTCTTTATTCCTCTGCTTCTGGGACTTGGAATTGATGAGATCTCGTGCGCGCCCCGCTATATTCCATTTGTAAAGAAGGCCGTGCGCAGCTGCCCGCTTAAAAAAGCAAAAGCTCTGGCTAAGATCGCTCTTGGTCTGAAAACATCCTCCGAGATCTCCGCCCTTCTCACTAAAAACGTCGCACTAATTGGCCAATCTCTTTTTGCAGACTCGACTTTGTGATTTTTTTTAGGACACATACAGGATCCAGCGAAGGGATCCTGTTTTTTTTCTGAATCTATTTCTTAGAGGCCGAAGGGGAAGGAGAGGCCAGATGCGGCGCCTGATTCGGCATCGATTTTTTCGTAGGCTTCTTTGCAAGCCGCTCTGATTAGATCTTGTAGACCCTCTAGATCGCTAGGGTCGACGCATTCTGGGCGAATCTGAATCGACTGAAGCTCTTTCTCTCCATTTAGAGTCACCTGAACTAAACCGTTGCCGGCAGATCCAATAACTTGTTTTGCCTTCATCTCTTCGCGCATCTTCTCCATCTGCTCTTCCATTTGACGCGCCTGCTTCTTCATCTTAGAAAATCCGCTTCCCATCACTTTTTACCTTTCTATAGTTCCTTCTAATTCAACTGCTGTAAAACGCAAAAGCGTCTCGTGTTTAACTGTACGTTTATTCTCAACCGGGGTCACCTCTTTCCATGAGAGCGGAGTCGGGGGAGAGGGAGGCTCAAACTGGACGGCCTCTCGCCGCAATTCCGGCTCCTTCAGGGCCGGGTCTAGGCGGGATTCATATTCTCTCTCATCCTTAGCCGAAGAGGATCTCCTTTCTTCAGGAAGGAGTTCTTTAACCTCCTGCTTAGCTGCTGGAGGTAGAGCTAGGGGAGGTGCAACCTCAACAGGAACTTCTGCAACCTTAGAGACTGGCTTAGGAGGTGGCGCTGCTTGCTCTTCTTTGACTTCTGGCAGGCGAGTAATTTCTATTTTTTCTTTAAGCGCTTCTTCAATTGTTCTAATCTTTACTGGAGCTTCTTTTATACCGTCGTCCGCATGAAATGTTGGTTTTTGACTGGCTGCGACATTATCGGTAGAAAAAGTGCCTTCAAGCTCTGAGAGGCGTCTGACTAGGCTATCTAAGGAGACGCGTGATCCAGTGCGCAGAAGGTGCAGTAGAATCATTTCGAGCGTCACTCTCTTAAGTAGAGTTTTAGAGAAGTTCTGCCACTCTTTTTTCAAGAAGTCGAGAATATATAGACACTGCTCATCAGTATACTTCTGAGCTGAAGCAAGATAGCTGGCTTTCTCACGCTCTGTAAGAAGAGGAAGCGGCTGGCGTAGCTTAATAAGCAGCAGGAGGCGGAAGTGGTCCATCAGCCCTTCTAAAAAGCAGCCCAGATCTCTTCCCGCATTAAAGATCTCCTCAGAAAGGGTAAATGCGAACGAGAGATCCCCTTTAGAAATGGCCAGATCGAGCTCAAAATAGGAGCTCTGAGGAGTGAGCCCCAGATGGGCCACAACCTTCTCCTCTGTGATCACACCATCTGAGTAGCAAGAGAGCTGATCTAAGAGAGACTCCGCATCGCGTAGAGACCCTTCAGATCTCTGGGCAATTCGAAGCAGCGCCTCAGGCTCCACTTCAATTTTAAGTTCTGCCGCGATGGACGAGAGTTTTTTTACGCACGCCTCTTCGGAGATTCTGCAGAGGTCGAAGCGCTGGCATCTGCTGGTAATGGTAGGTGGGACCTTGTGCGGCTCTGTAGTAGCAAAAAAGAATTTAATTTGAGCAGGGGGCTCTTCGAGAGTTTTTAGGAGAGCGTTGAACGCCTCCTTTGTAAGCATATGAACTTCATCTATGATATAAATTTTATACTTTCCCGAAGCTGGCGAGTAGCCAACGGTCTCGTTGATCTCTCGAATATCATCGATGCCGCGGTTAGAGGCTCCATCGATTTCGAGCACATCTAAAGATCTGCCGCTGCTAATCTCAAGGCATGAAGTGCAGCTGTTGCAGGGCTCTTGTTCAGGAGTAAGATTTTGACAGTTTAACGCTTTTGCAAAAAGCCGAGCGAGAGTCGTTTTACCTGTTCCTCTGCAGCCGCAGAAGAGGTAGGCGTGGGCGAGCCTTTCAAAGCGCAGCGCATTTTTTAATGTTGTGACTATAGCTTCTTGGCCGACCATTGATGCAAAGGTCTGCGGGCGGAAGCGGCGCGGAATCACCAGGTAAGGTCTGCTTTTGCTCATGCCCGAACTATACCTTGAATTTTGTAAATCTTGAAGAATTTAAATATTTTCTATCATTTCAAGAAGGTCTGTTGCGAGTATAATGCTCACCTCTGGTATAAGGGAGAGGTATGGAAAATCTATCGAGTGAACGGGTAAAGGGGAGAAGCTGGCGGCTATTTATCGGCCTCTCATTTCTCGCCGCACTCTCCCTCTTTTTTCACTTTCGCAACGACACATCGTATACTCCAGAGCTAGGGACGATCTCTCCAAGATACGTCACGAGCCAGATCGACTTTGACTTCCCCGATGATGAAGCAACAGGGCTTCTAAAACAGGAGGCGGCTAAAGATATCGGTTCTATCTATGCAACCTGCGTACAAGATGTAAAGAAGCGCTGTGCTGAGGTAGGTTTAAAACTTAGGGATGAGAAGGTCTGGAGAGAGCACTTTCCGGAGATTCCTTATGAGAAGCTAGCTCAGAGCATCGACTATATCGAAGCCGCTCTAGTGCAGGCGCGCCACACGGATGCGCGCACCTACTACCGCGCGCAGACCCTCTTTGCAGACCAGTCTCCTCTTTACATATCTTTCCCAGTCAAAGAGGGCAGACTGCCCGAGAATTTCTGGAAGAAAATTCAGGAGAGTTTAAAAAGCAAAACGGGATTGGAAGGAAGAGCCTCCGACTACCTCCTCTCTTTTTTCGCCAATTCGGAGTGGAAGCTTGAAGAAGATGACTTGGCAGAGAGAAATTATCGCGAGAGCGCCGAGAGAGCAATTGGTCCCAAGCTGACAAAAGTAAGTGCGGGGAGCCACCTTATTCGCACAGGAGAGCGCGTTACACCGCGGCACGTTGCGATGTTCGAAGCGATGACCGCATCGATGAAAAAGATGAATGAGCCCTGGTATCCTCTCTCATTTATCGGTAGTTTTCTTTTTAGCTCACTCTTCACCTTTTCAACCGTTCTCTTTCTCTATCGTAGACACCCTAAAGTTTATCAGAGCCTGCAGCAGCTCTCCCTCCTTGCTTCAATCGTGCTTATCACTCTTATTTTTTTTAAAACAGGAGAGCACTACCTCTTTGGATCAGGAAAGCCCTTTGCCGATCTGATCCGCTATCCTCTGGTTGTTCCTTTTGCTTCGATTCTTATTGCGATTTTCATGGGCTGGGAGGTCTCCCTATTCGTCTCTCTCTGTCTAACAGCCGCTCTTGCGCTTACAACCTCTGGCGATCAGATAAAAGTGTTTATCTTTAACGCCTTCGCCTCATTCATCGCTCTCCTCTGCTGCTTCAGGCTGCACAAGAGACGAGAGGTTTTTGTTATCTGTGGAAAGATCTTCATCTGCACGATGCCGATGCTTCTAGCATTTCATCTCTGGGATCACACCCTCTTCAACCCTGGCCTTCTGGTCGATCTTACTGCCACATTTGGATTTCTCTTTTCAACGGCAGCTCTCGCTGTTGGCTTTTTAACTGTTGTCGAGTCTCTCTTTCCTGTGGTTACAGACATGGCCCTCATCGAGTACATGGACCCGCAGCATCCACTGCTGCGCAGGCTCAGTGTAGAGGCCCCCGGAACCTACCAGCACAGCCTGGTTGTGGGAAATCTGGCCGAGTCTGCAGCGCGGGCAATTGGAGCCAATGGCCTCTTCTGCCGCATTAGCGCCCTCTACCACGATGTTGGCAAGCTCTTTAATCCCCACTATTTTACTGAGAACCAGCTGGGTGGATTTAATATGCACCAGCTGCTCACACCTCTCGAGTCGACTCAAGTGATTATTGCTCACGTTGCAGAGGGAGAGCGCCTTGCTCGCAAACATAGACTGCCTCCTCCATTCATCGATGTGATCCGCGAGCATCACGGCACGCAGCTCGTCTACTACTTCTATTCAAAACAGAAAGATTTAGATGGCGAAGAGAAGGTCTCAACAGATCAGAAGAAGTTTCGCTATCAGGGACCCAAACCGCAGACGAAAGAGTCTGCGATTCTCATGATTGCAGACACCGTTGAGGCTGCCTCTCGCTGCCTGGAAGAGGTGAGCGAGGAGAGCATCACTGCTCTAGTTGAAAAACTCGTAGAAACAAAGATCCGCGATGGTCAACTCGAAAGATGCGAGCTCTCATTCGAAGAGCTCGAGCGCGTCAAAAAATCGATGATACAATCCCTCATCGTCGCCAACCACCTCCGCATCAAATACCCCCCCAAACCCTAATCCGCATAAACGCGTTTTTTTGAAAAAAACGCACAATATTCTTTTATTGTTATCCAGAGAGACATGTCGGGTAGGCCAGGCGAAAGCTTCGCTTTCTCTCGGGGCCTCCCTGCGACCCACTTGCGCTGCATCTCGCTTTGCCAAATCGCGTCCTCGGAGAAGGGGCGTACCTCTGTACGACCCCTGACGCGCTCGCCGCGCTTCTCCTGCGGGTGCAATTTTGCTGTGCGATATGCATCGATCGGCTGCTCGAGGCGCTCATTCCCCGCCGGACTAACGTCTCGGGTGCGGGGCCCCTTTCGCGTCCAGTCGCAGAGGCAATGAGAAAGGCTAAAGACTTTTCTCTTCAACCTCTTTGCATAGCCCTGCGACTGGACGCGAAAGGGACCCACGACGGAGGAAGTGGGATGAGCGCCTCGAGCAGTCGATCGATTCAGATCGCAAAGCAAAACCGTAGCACAGAAAAGCCGGCCAGGCGTGCAGGGTAGGGCGAAGGCCCACTCTGCTTTCGAGCACACGGTTTGGCAAAGCGAGGTGAAGCGCAAGGTGGTCGCGGGAGGTGTGGCGCCAGCGCACACCATCCGACATGTCTATTTTGGCTCTTTTCAAAACTTAATAAAAAAACTAATATTGACTTCTTCCTCAAGGAAGGAGTTCTTTAATGTTGCTAGATTTTGGAGAAGAATTTGAAGCTGGGGATGAGAGTGTCGAGCTTCTTTTCTCAAAGCGCGACACTCTGGTTGCTCGACTATTGATTACACTTGTTCAACATGAGAATGGTTTCTCGGAACATCACGCCTAGGTTAAAGGGCTCTTTATCAGGGCCTGCAAGGTATCCTTGAATATAACCATCATCATCGAGTTCGAACGCGAGTGGGAGATTCACAGTTTGGCCATCCATCTCTTGAGCTGTGCAGCCGGGATAGGCCTGAGCAGCTGAGCAGAGAAGATTACCTAGGTTTAAAGGCTCTTCTCTTCCATCTTTATCAAAGAGACGCGCTTGGATAGAGTTTCCATCTCTATCGAGTCTGAACATCGCAATAGCATTTGGATCGAGCTTCGTTTGGCCACCATTTTTTGCTCCTCCATCCATCCACGCTTCAGCTGTGGCGTTGATTAGTGTTCCCATGGTGAGCTTAATCTTTTTTCCCTTTGCATCGATTAGATAGGGTATTTTGTTTCCTTTGCTATCTGTATCTAAGAGAAATTGAATCACTTTTCCCTTTACCATCCCGTTGTCTGACGAAGCAGCTTGTAGTGCCATTGGCGATGCGCAAATCAACAGCGCTAACATTTTTGATAAATAAACTCTCATAACCCCTCCTAAAGGATTTCTGTGTTCTATCATCCTTTTAGGGGTGGGCTGACATTTAGTCAAAAATTTTTATATTTTGGCGAAGGACTTGAAGCTCGAGATGAGAGTATCGAGCTTCTGTTCGCAGAGGGTGATACCCTGGTCGACCGAATCAAAGGCTTTTAGGCGCACTCCTACGTAGAGCTTTACCTTGGGCTCTGTGCCAGATGGACGGATGATGAGCTTGCTCTCATCTTTCAAGCGGAAGAGGAGGACGTCGGATTTTGGAAGAGTGAGAGCCTCTTTCTTACCTGTGATGAGGTCTCTTTTTTCGCCTGTTTCATAATCTTCGATTGCGACAACTGGCTGTCCGGCGATCTCTTTTGGAGGATTCTTTCTTAGCCCAGCCATCAGTGTTTTGATCTGCTCCATCTCCTCTTTGCCAGATGCAAAATTAAGAGAGTACTGCTTCTCTCTGAAGATTCCATAGGTCTTGTAGAGGGCGTGGAGACGATCGACGAGCGTCTCTCCATGCAGCTTCGCATCTAGGGCCATTTCTGAGATAAAACAGGTAGAGATGATCGCATCTTTGTCTCTGGCCACAGTACCGATGAGGAAGCCGTAGGACTCTTCCGCACCGAAGAGGAACTTGTAGCCATCTTTGGAGAGCTCCCACTCGTGGATCTTTTCGCCGATATACTTGAACCCTGTAAGCACCTCAAAGCAGGGGATATTATAGGATGCGGCAACCGTTTTCATGAGCTCGGTGGATACGATCGTCGTAACGAAGGCTCCTTTTGGAGGCATCTTTTTGCGTTTTTTTAGAATTTCACAGATGAAGTGGACGCTCAAAGCGCCGATCTCATTGCCAGTGAGGATAACAGACTTTCCCTGATGCATTGCGACAAGACCAGTGCGATCGGCATCGGGATCGTTAGCAATTAAAATATCTCCCTTCTCTTTTTCTAAAAGAGCGATGCCCATAGCGAGCGTCTCCTTAAACTCTGGGTTAGGAAACTTCACAGTCGGGAAGTCGCCATCGGGTTTGATCTGCTCTTCAACAAATGAGAGATTGGTGAAACCCCACTCTTTCAACGCTTTTGGTACGAGAGTAATGCCAGTTCCATGGAGGCTCGTATAGCAGATTTTTAGACTGCTCCCTTTTTCGCGGTTCTGTTCTGGAAAGAATTGTAGTGGGCGGATCTGATCTAGATAGGTCTGGTCTAGCTTCTCATCGACCATTTCGATGAGTGGAGAGGGGAGCTCTGCAAGCTTCACCGATTTTAAAACAGTTACTTTTCCGACCTCTTCCATGATCGCGGTGTCGTGAGGAGGAACGACCTGTCCTCCATCTGCCCAGAACACCTTGTATCCATTGTACTCAGCGGGGTTGTGAGAGGCGGTAATCATGATGCCGCAAAGGCAGTGGAGCTGTCTAACTGCAAACGAGACGTAGGGAGTGGGGCGCAGCTCTTTGAGAAGCATCACGGAGACGCCATTACCCGCAAGCACGCGAGCGGCCTCTTCTGCAAAAGCCTTTGAGTTGTGACGTGAGTCATACCCGATCACCACTCTGCGATCTTCTTTCTGTTTGAGGATGTAGTTTGCAAGGCCCTGAGTCGTTAGGCGGATCGTGTAGATGTTGAGGCGATTTGTTCCGACTCCCATAAGACCGCGCATTCCACCGGTGCCAAAAGAGAGGCGGGTGTAGAAGGCGTCTTCAAGGCCTTTCGGATTTTTTTCAAGAAGAGAGCGAACGGCTTCTTTGCTCTTCTCATCGTAGGGGCCATCCAACCACTCTTGAATTCTCTTTTTAAGTTCTGAACCAAAAGTTGCTGGAAAAGTCACGCGCTACTCCTCTTCGATGTTTAACTGCTCCTGAATAACTTTTAGAGGGACGATAGGAGCATCTTTGCTGATCCCTTCGCAGCGCTTTGCTGCACTCTTCCAAGCATGCTCTGAAGTGAGATTTTCTCGCCACCAAGGAAACGTACGGCACTGGCTTGGCCTAGCGTGGTAGACAGTGCAGCGATTCTCTTTTAAGAAGACGCAGTCGAATGTAGTTGGGTGTTCGATGAGAGAGAGCCTTCCATTCACCAGTCTCGTATACTTTCGAATGAACTCCTCTTCCGAGATCTTCAAGGTCTTTGCCATCTCTGTGATCTCATTCTCATTGATCCAGACGTAGCCGGGAGCTCCAGTGCAGCACTGACCGCATCCTGTGCACTCGAAACGAAGACCCTCTTTATACCAGGGCAGCGGCGCTGCTTTTTTCTCTTTCACAGTTGCACTCTCCTTTTTTCTTGGGGCTGCCATGCGGAGTTTTTCCAGAAGAAAGGCTCAATCTCGCACGAGTTTCCTTGAATTTCAATAAGATTCCACGCCCCATGTTTCTGATGAGAGCTGCTTCCGCTATCGAGCATAATCGGTAGGCCGCTTGGGCGGAGGTCCGCGATGGCATGGCGGTGGGTGTGGCCATTTAGATAGAATTTAATTGCAGGGTTTTTCATGAGCAGCTCTCTTAAAAAAGAGCTTCTCATGAGCGCCTTTCTCGGACCATCCACATCGAAGAAGGGGAAGTGGTTAACCAGTATCACAGAGCTATTTGGAGGCAGGCGTCCTAAGGTCTCGTTCAGTGCATTTTCAATCTCGCAGGAGAAGTTGCCACGGGAGGAGATCGGGCTCGTTGCAAGGGCGGTATCCAGCGCAATCAGGAACCAGCCATCTTTTAACTCTTTCACAGCTATTCCATGCTCTTTTAGGTTAAGCGGCACATCGCTGAATTTTGCTGGGAAGTAGTCGTAAAAGAGGCGCTGCCTGTAAGCCGCTTTAGTGTAGTGGTCGTGATTGCCTGGGATGGCCACTACCTCGATACCCTCTTTTTTAAGAGAGCGGATAAACTCTACCGCCATCTCAAACTCTTCTGGCAGCGAAGTCGTTGTCAGATCCCCAGAGATCACGACGAGATCTACTTCGAGCTCTTTAAATAGGCCAGCTAAAGGAGCGAGCAGCTCTCTTTTGTACTCGTGCTTCCGATGAAAAAAGAGGTTGAGGTTTCCCAGCCATCTCTTTGAGAAAAACTGCAGAGGGCTAAGTGTTACCTTCCCAAAATGAAGATCTGAAATATGTGCAATACGCAAGACGTTAGACCCTAGCTTTAACTTTTTTTCGTCTCGCTTTATGCTTAACGGGTTTTTGTTTCTTCACTGGTTTTTCTACTTTCATTATTCCTCTCTTAATCGATCTAGATACGGGATGTCTAGAGTAGACTTTGATCTTTATGTTATATCCGAGCAGGGTGAGATAGTTCATCAATGTGTCATTACTGAAATCATTGATTTTACCAGACATCAGAGCAGAGACTTTCGGCGCGCTGATACCTAGAATCGTGGCTATTTCTTTTTGAGGAACATCGCTGTTGCGGATGATTTTAACTACTTCTGACATCAAGTCAGAGCGTATTCTCATCCCTTCAGAATCTTTTAAGCCAAGGTCTGCAAAAACGTTATCCTTACTTACGACGGCTCTTTCTTTCATCTTTCCCTTGAGATAGGCATCTATAATTATCAATATTGGTAATTCTCGTAAATGGCAGAAATTATTTTCTAGGTGTTGTCAAAGGTAAGATGAAATTTTTTCTTTGATTGCAAAAATACCGCTGGCCGCTTTTTTGCGTTTTCACCGATTTTTCAAGAGTAATAAAACAGGATCCGCTTCGCTGGCAGGATCGCCTCCTAGCTAAAGCTAGGGGCGGCAGGATGAGAAAGACAAGAGATCCCTTCTCTCTCCCTTCTTATCTTTCTCATCCTGCCGCCCCGAATGGGGCGATCCTGCCAGCGAAGCGGATCCTGTTATTTTCTCTTCATATAACCGGGACTTTTGCAATTACCTCTCCAGGGACCTCTCTTCTTTCGTTCAAAGAAAGAAAATGTTTTTCCAAGTCGAGTCTATGCTTTGCGCTTGGACTCTGTAGATTCGGTCTTGGATCTAGCTGGAGAAGAAGCGTTTATTGCATTTAGAACTCCTTCTACGTGCTGACGCCCCATGATAACCACTCTTACTTTGTCAGTTGGTTTAATGACTTCTGATCTAGAGAAAGGAATCGGGAGTTCGGAGCACAAGACTTTCGCAAAATGGGCCTCTCTTTTGCGATGTTGCACGAGATCTTTAAATACGAGGAAGGAGTCGTGGTTTGTAGGGGAGTGCAAAACATCTCTTATTGCGGCATACTCTTCAGAAGTAAAATGGCTTTTATATTTCTGGAGGGCTAAAGAAGAGAGATCGTGGTAGAGCTCTCTTAATTCTTTAAGAGAGTATCTGTCTTCAAATCCTTTTGTAATTGCGGAATCAAATCTTTCAATCCCAGGCACGTGACCGGACAAAGACCACGAAGGATAGAATTTTTTTGTGTGCCTAAATTCATACTCATAACTGTTGATCTCACTATGTAAGTGTATAGAACCCCAAGTTCCTCCGGTTCCACCCAGTTCTTCCCATAGCTGGACAAATAGTGGATTGCGATTGAAATTACGGAAAATTTCTATCACAAAAGCGCTTGTAGATAGAACGGGTCTTACCTCTTCATTCTGTGCTAGTGCAACAGTACTTGTAACGAGTTTAGATAGAGTGCAGGTAATAGGGTCACCAAGTCCCACCAGCCAAGTGTTCGTTTGCTGATCGCCTTGATACTTATGATAATTGTCCCCTTTTCTATACTGCTCTTCATGGAGGCTATCTCGCGCAATATCTTCATAAAAACCGACCACTAACTGGCTGCGAACCAGACCGAGGGCAATTGAGCGAAGGTCATCAAAGCGGCTTTCTGTACGGCAATCTCCAAAAAATATGAAAGGAACGCTGTTAATAACACATGGTGTTATATTTCTCAGATCTTCTGCAGACCAATCAAACAGCTTAGCCCAACCCACAAGCCTTTCATAGGCCGACCAATCGCAGGTCTCTAGCACTTCAACTTGGCCGCCTTTAACAGAGGGGGGCTCCAAAATTTCTGGACCATAATACCTCGCAAAGGCTCCTCGTACTCTCTGCCGAAGATCAGTAGGGTCGGTGAAAAGATCGGCGATGCTCTCTTGCAGATTGGTGGGCAAGTAGGGCTGACTATCGCTCGCAGCCTTTTCTTTGAAGAGTTTAAAGAGCTTATCTTGAGGTTTTTCACTTGTAGCTGCGTCGAGAACAGCTCTCAGTTTAATTTGCGCGGCTTGTAGAACATCAGGAGCTAGAGCTGTAGTTGTCATAATATTTTATGGCGTTAAGAAATAATTAAAGAGGAATTGTACGTTTTTTATTGTTTCTTGTAATTAACGAAAATTCTTTCTTTGATTGGGCGGGAGCGAAATCCTTGGAGTGCGGCGCTCGCGTGTCTAGCTGCTTTTCTAGAGAAAAAAGAAAATCCCCTTCGCTAAATCAAAGGGGATAAGATTTTGCAATGACTATCTTTTTTTAGCTGAACGCAGCTTATTCATTTTTTTCGTATCCATCTGCGTTCTCATGCGCGCCTGCTTGTTCAGAGTTTTAACCCAGCGAGCACCCTCGGGGTGGATGTGGGCAGGAGCAGACTCTCCAGGAAGCTCATTCGAAGTAGCGGTGCGCTTGCTTGTCTTCTTGTGATGGTGCTTTGCTTGCTCTTCTGCAGATGCTCCTTTTGGAACGAGCATCTTCTTTGCGCGAGCGTAGACGATCTCTTTGGGTTCCAGAGGTTTACGCTCTGCTGGGAGAGGATTAGCCGGAGCTATGAATACGTTAGCGTTTCTCTTTTTATCCAACTCTTTTTCCATCGCTTTTGCCTGCCTGTGCGGCATGGGACGCTTTCCTCTGTACATAGAACCTCTGTGAAGTGTTTTCGGTCTTAGTGTCAAATTAATTTTTTAAATGCATTAAATGCAAGAAGAAGTGGGAGAGAATAGAATCTTAAACTGAGAGGGAGCGCAGGGCGCGGCTTACGGAGATGAACTGCTGCCAGCGGTTTTTCCGGAGGCGGAGCCATTTGGGGTTGGGTATCCAAGAGGGGGGAGTGATCACTGTGCTGGGAGTCCAGTCGGGTCGCCAGAGCTGCATTCTCTTGGGATCGTCTGCGAGGATGGTGGTTGGGAGGCCAAGGTTTGAAGCGAGGTGTCCCATGAGGGAGTCGTTGCCGATGAGCGCGTGCGACTCATATGTGAATTCAGCGAGGGAGCTAAGTGTGGAGAAGTGGGGCAGAGGGAAGCCTGCGCTTTCGACCTCAAGCCAAGAGGATCTCTCTTCAGGGCTGACAATAAAGACAGGCGAGACTCCTCGCTTTTTCAAGCTGCAAGCAAGCGCAATATATCTCTCTTTCGTCCAGTTTTTTTGTGGAGAGCTGCTCATGGGGTGAATGAGGATCCGCTCATGATAGTGGCGGTGAGTGAGATGGTGTGGAGGGCGGATCCCATTATCTTTAGATGCTCTCTCTTTCTGCAGGAGTTTGGAGATAGCGCGTGAGGCATTTTCGGCGAAGGAGCTGGAGGGGTCGAAGCTCTGGTCTAGCGCATGAAGCGCTCCATGCTTCTTCTCCAAATAAGTTGGATAGAAGATGCTGATAGGAAGGCGGCTCTTCTCTCTCTCAGACTTTAGGTTCTGTATCTTGGGAGAGTTGTCATTTTCAGCGATGATAAGGTCCCACTCCTCGAGCGAGGAGGGGATCTCTTTTGCAAAGTTGTGATTGGGAAACCACTCCTTTAATTCAAGGAGAGCAGGGTGGACGGTAGTTACGCGGTAGCCTGCCAGATAGAGCGCCTGAGAGGCGATCATCATGAGCAGGCCGTCACCGATACCGCGCGAGGGTAGGACAAGTGCGGATCTCATTTCGCTTGCGCTACTTTTTCTCGTCGTTATCTTCAGGAGCGTTTCCAATGAGCGCTTCAGAGAGAAGAATGATTCCCGCTGTAGAAGCTGCAAATACAAGCGCGCTTCTTACCACCTTCGTTGGATCGACAATTCCAGAAGCTAAGAGGTCTTCTACCTGCTCTGTATGAGCATTGAAGCCGAAATTTGCTCCTTTGCCTAGTACCTGTTCTAAAACAACCGAGCTATCGAAGCCCGCGTTAAAGACGATCTGTTTGAAAGGGGCTTCGCACGCGATCTGCACGATGTGCGCGCCGATCTTCTCTTCAGCAGAGAGCTTCAGCTTATCGATCGCCTTGCCAGCTCTAAGGAGCGCAATGCCGCCGCCGATGACGATACCATCTTCTAGCGCTGCTCTTGTAGAGTTTAAGCTATCTTCAAAGAGCTGCTTCTTCTGCTTCATCTCTGGCTCTGATGCGGCGCCCACGCGGATAACGGCAACGCCGCTTCCGAGCTTCGCTCTACGCTCTTCGAGCTTCTCTTTATCATAGGTGCTTGTCGTCTCTTTAATTTCTGCTTCGATCTGCTTGATGCGGTCCTGGATAGCTTTTGCTTCGCCAGATCCATTAATCAGCGTTGTCTTCTCTTTGTTGACAACTAGCTTCTCAACGCTTCCAAGCACCTCGTTTGTCGCATCTTTAAGGGACATGCCAGTATCTTCTGAGACGACGGTTGCACCTGTGAGGATGGCAATATCTTCAAGAAGAGACTTTCTGCGGTCGCCAAAGCCTGGAGCTTTTACTGCACATACTTTCAGCGTGCCGCGCAGCTTGTTGACCACGAGTGTTGAAAGAGCATCTCCTTCGAAGTCGTCAGCGATGATCAACAGGTCTTGTCCAGCTGAGGCAACTGCTTGAAGAATGGGTAGAAGCTCTTGAACGGAGGCGATCTTCTTATCTGTAATGAGAAGGCGCGCATTCTGCATCTCCACTAAAAGCGCCTCTGCATTCGTGCAGAAGTAGGAGCTGACGTAGCCGCGGTCGAACTGCATTCCCTCTACCATTTCAATAGTGGTATCGGTTCCTTTGCCCTCTTCGATTGTGATCACGCCCTCTTTGCCGACCTTCTTGACTGCCTCTGCAATCAGTGTGCCGATCGATTCATTTCCTGAGCAGGAGGCGATAGCGATGTTTTTGATCTCCTTGTCGCTCTTGATTGCGATTGAGGAGCTCTCCAGCTCTTTCACTGCAGCTTCAACTGCTTTTTCAATGCCGCGTTTGATATGGATCGGGCTAGAGCCAGAAGCGATGTTTTTTACGCCGTTTTGAACAAGAGCTCTCAAGAGGAGAATGCTGGATGTGGTTCCATCGCCGCACTTCTCTTTCATCTTGCTAGCGACCTCTTTCCCCATCGAGACGCCCATGTTGGCGTACTGATCTTTGAGTTCGATGTCTTTAACGATGCTGTTGCCGTCGTTAGTAACTTTTGGAGCTCCCCAGGATGCTTGGAGTCCGACGTTACGTCCTTTAGGTCCAAGTGTGACGCTTACAACATCTGCAAGCTTATCGACGCCTTCGCGGAGTTTATTTCTTGCTTCTTCTTCAAAAATGAGCTCTTTTGCAGATCCTGACATAATAAAATCTCCTTTAACTATGAAGGTCCGACTATATCCTAAAAAAACAAAATTAGCAATCTAACCAGAAGAGAAGAAAAGAAGATCGGGTGGAAAGGAGAGAGAGAGAGGATCGGGCGCGGGCACGCACACGGGCACGTTCACGAAAGAGGGAGAGGGGATAGAAGAGGGCGGAAAGGAGAGAAGATAGATGGAGACAAAAAGTTTGTTGGTCTTTTCTTTCGTGAACGTGCCCGTGTGCGTGCCCGCGCCCGATCTTTTCTCTTTTTGGTTATTCTTGGCCGGGGAAGAGGAGGACGATTTCGCCTTTAGGTTTTTTTGCGGTGAAACGGGCGATGAGCTCTTGAGGGGTTCCTCGCGCATTCTCCTCGTGCAGCTTTGTGAGCTCGCGGATGACGGCAACCTGCAAGTCGGGAGCTATTGTGTTGAGGATCTCAAGCGTTTTTAAGACGCGGTAGGGGCTCTCGTAAAAGATGCTCGTTCCTGGATAGGCTAGCTGCTCTTCCAGAATTCGAGTTAACTGCCCCTTCTTTTTGGGGAGAAACCCGAGGAGCTGGAAACGTTCTGTTGAAAAGCCGGAGATAGAAAGGGCGGTAACTGCTGCGCAGGCGCCCGGAATGGCTGTAACTTCAAGAGAGTTTTCATGGCAGAGCTTAACTAAAATTTCGCCCGGGTCGCAGATCCCAGGAGTGCCAGCATCGGTCACAAGGCCAACGTTCAAACCCGCCTTTAAGTCGGCAATGACTTCGGCAGAGCGGCGTCTCTCGTTGAATTTATGGTAGCTTTTAAGCGGCTTGCGAATCTCGTAATGGGCGAGCAGTCTCTGGCTTCTGCGCGTGTCTTCACAAAGAACGTAATCGCAGGCGCGCAATGTTTCGAGAGCGCGGAGGGTGATATCTCCGAGATTGCCAATAGGAGTTGCGATCAGATATAACATAAGTAAAAAGGTGGCACCCAGATTTGAACTGGGGTATGGGAGCTTTGCAGGCTCCTGCCTTACCACTTGGCTATGCCACCAGAAAATGTGCAAAATTATGCGAGATCTCATTAATGAGGTCAAGAGGAGAAGATGAAAGAGAGGCCTTTATCCTGGTTTGCAAAAGCAATAGGGATTGCTGCTTTTTGCAATAAAGGGGTGACAAATGTGCAGACCGACAGCAGAAAAATTCAGCCTGGTACTCTTTTCTTTGCTTTGAAAGGAGCTAGGGTCGATGGGCACGCCTTTTTAAAAGAGGTGGCTGAGAAGGGAGCTGTGGGCGCCGTGGTATCTATAGACTATAGAGGCGAATCTCATGGGCTTGAGCTTCTGATGGTCGATGACGTGATCGAGGCTCTTCAGACTCTGGCAAGAAAAGAGATTGAAGATCGAGGCGTTCGCGTCGTTGCCGTGACAGGATCTGTAGGTAAAACGACAACTAAAGAATTTCTTTCAACGCTTCTCTCTGCCAAGTACCGGGTGGCAAAGACCCCAGGAAACGCGAACTCCCAGGTGGGAATTCCGCTTAGCATTCTCAATTCCGATGGGGATGAGGAGCTGTTTGTGATGGAGATGGGAATGACAGACGCTCACCAGATTGAAAAGCTGGTTCAGATCGCACCTCCCTATCTATCGCTCATCACCCGCATCGGCTTGGCTCACGTCGGCTCTTTTTCAGATGGGATCGAAGGCGTTGCAAGAGCAAAGTCTGAGATCTTTTCACACCCCAAGACGCGTTTTGGTCTATATAATGCAGACTCAGGAAACTTTCGGGCTCTTGAAGAGACGGGTAGATGCGAGAAGAGAAGCTTCGGCTATCAGAAGATCTGCCCAGCACGTGCGGACTATCTCCTGAAAAACGAGGGGGATCTTTTTGTCATTGAAGAAGAGGGGAGGGCTGTTTGCAAATTCTCGCTCCCATTCGAGGCGACCCATCTTTGTGAGGATTTTATCGCAAGCGCCTCTGCGGCGAATCTGCTTGGTGTAGACTGGTCTATCATTGCAAAGATCGCACCAACCCTTACTGTCTATGAGTCGCGATTTGAAAAGATAGAAAGAGCAGGGGTCACCTTCATCAACGACGCCTACAATGCAAACCCGACCTCAATGCTCGCCGCATTTGCCAACCTGCCAGTTCGGAAAGAGGGTGGTCGTCGCATCGGGGTGCTGGGACCGATGGCCGATCTTGGAGCTCTCTCCGAACACTACCATCGAGAGATTGGCCTGGAGGCGCTGAGCCACTTTGACCATCTGCTCTGCATTGGGAGCGAGTGCCTTCCAATCCAAGAGATCTTCTCTAAAAATGGAAGGGCTGCGGAGCATTTTGATGAGATCTCTGCGCTGGGAGCACGGATGATGAGTCTTGCTAAAGAGAATGATCTCGTCTTGATTAAGGGAAGAAATTCGGCTAATTTGTGGAAGCTGCTCGAAATGTTTATCTCTCTGTAGCAATTTTTTCGGCAAGTTTGTACTATTTCGCTTCATATCTTTTTCTGGATGTTTTGTGCTACTTCTTCTACTAGAGTTTTTTAATAATGTGCTGGGAGTTAAACTCCCCACCGTTTTTTCGTACGCATCGACGCGCATGATGCTCGCTGCTATCACGACCCTTCTCTTCACCGTTGTTCTGGGACCTCGCTTTATCCGCTGTCTCTACCAGCTGAAGACGGGCCAGTCGATCCGGGTTGAAGACTGTCCAGTACTTGCCGAACTGCATCAGAAGAAGAAGGATACTCCCACGATGGGAGGGATTCTAATCCTCTCCTCCATGCTTCTCTCTCTTGTTCTCTGGATGGATCTGCGCAGCTCGTTCACTCTTCTTCTATTCGTGACGACCATCTGGCTTGGGCTTGTGGGGGGGTATGACGACTACCTGAAGCTGAAGCATAAAAATTCGAAGGGCCTCTCGGGAAAGAAGAAGCTCTTTTTCCAGATGCTTTTGGCGGCGCTCATCGCCCTTTATAGTCTATCTCCAACTGTCGCACACTCGATACACGTCGGTAAGTGGTTCGCACCTCCCTCTGCAAGAGAGCTAACACAAGCGCCTGTCAAGAGCGCGCCTTCTGTAGCAGCTTCCGAAGAGAAGAAGATCGAGCTGAAGGGAACTTCTCTATCGACACGCGAGTACATGGGCTACTACTTTACCCCCTTTTTCAAAGATCCTCTCTTCATTCTAAAGGGTGGGCTGGTCATCTTAGCTTTCTTCATTACACTCATCGTGATTACAGGCGCCTCAAACGCTGTCAATTTGACGGATGGTCTCGACGGCTTAGCCGCCGGCTGTTTAATGATGGTTTCGGGTGTCCTCGGTTTTGTCGCCTTTCTCTCGAATAACATCGAGATCTCCCGCTATCTCAACATACTCTATATAGAGGGGAGCGGAGAGATCGGTATCTACCTATTTGCTATGATGGGAGCGTGTCTTGGCTTCCTCTGGTATAACGGCTACCCGGCTCAAGTCTTTATGGGCGACACGGGATCTCTTGCTCTGGGAGGCGTGCTTGGCCTTGCGGCTGTGCTGCTTCGCAGAGAGCTGCTCTTCGCGTTAGTGGGGGGTGTGTTTGTAGCTGAAACAGTTTCTGTGATTCTCCAAGTGGGAAGTTATAAGCTGCGCAATCGGAAGAGGATCTTTCTATGCACTCCTCTGCACCACCATTTTGAATATAAGGGGTGGCCAGAGACGAAGGTGGTATTAAGATTCTGGATTGTGAGTCTTCTCCTCGCGATTGTAGGTATGATCTCTCTCAAGTTCCAATAAGCATAATTGCATGAAAAAGGCACTCATACTCGGGTTAGGCGTGAGCGGCAGGTCCGCGGCAGAGTTCCTTCTTAAAAAGGGGTACGCCGTCACCGCAGTAGAGAAGAGCGCCGATCTCTTAGAGTCGAATCCCGAGATCAAGCAACTGATAAAAAATGGCCTTACTTCCCATAAAGAGTCTGCGGTATTTGAGAAGTTCGATTTTGATCTTCTAGTTCCCTCCCCAGGCGTTCCTCAAAAACATCCTCTTTATGCAAGGGCAATAGAAGAGGGGATAGAGGTAGTAGGAGAGGCAGAGCTGGCATTTCGCCACATGAAACAGAGAGCTGTTGCAATCACCGGAACGAATGGAAAGACGACCGTAACGCTCCTGGTTGAACACATTCTTAATAAGAGCGGCCGAAAGGCCAGGGCCCTTGGAAATGTCGGCGAGCCACTTACGCGTTATTTTTTGAATCCCGACCCAGACGAGATCGTTGTAGCAGAACTCAGTTCCTATCAATTAGAGACGATGAACTCTCAGGTGTTTGATGCGGCCGCCTTGCTGAATATCACGCCCGATCATCTCGACCGCTATCCCGATATGGTCTCTTATGCGAAGGCCAAGTGCTCTATCGAGAAAAATCTTAAGCCCAGATCTCCTCTTTTTGTCCATGAGCAGGTTCTTCCGGAGTTCGGTTCTCTTTTTGAGAGTAGAGCCTTTTTGACCTTTGGATCTAACCCCACTTCTCACTTCTGGACGGACAAAGAGAAGGTCTATCAAGGCGAAAAAGTTGAATACTTATTACCCCTGGTCTATAGAGGGAGGGGGAGTCATGAGAGTGAGAACGCTCTGGCTGCCTGGCTGCTGGTTCGAGAGTTCGGTGTAACTGGCGAGCAGTTTATCCAGGCGCTCAATAGCTTTAGCAAGCCCTCTCACCGGATCGAGTTTGTTGCGAAAATAGAGGAGGTCTCCTATTTCGACGACAGCAAGGGGACCAACCTAGATGCAGTGATCCGCGCGGTGGAAGCTGTACCCGATCCTGTAATTCTTATTGCAGGAGGAGTGGATAAAGGTGCATCCTATACGCCCTGGATTCAAGCCTTTCAGGGAAAAGTGAAGAGGATCGTCGCCATGGGACAGGCGGCGCAGAAGATTCGAAGTGAACTTGGAGAGGCTATCCAAGTAGAGATCGTGACCTCGATGGAGGAGGCTGTCTGCTTCGCCGAGCAGAGAGCTGAGAAGGGGGGAAGCGTCCTACTCTCTCCCGGATGTGCGAGTTTTGATATGTTTCGGGATTATGCCCACAGAGGCGAAGAATTTAAACGTTGCGTTAACGAATTAGAAGAGAGGAGTGAAAAAAACACATGAGCCGTAGAGATCTCATCATCGTCGCCGTACTGGTCAATGCCGGTTTAATGACCATTTTTTTTGTAAGTGCCCTTAAGTCAAACAGCGCGGATGAGGGAGCTCTTGCTGCCAACTCTGCTTCGATTTCAAGCATCTCGGAAGTGAGCGTTGCGCCAAACAGCGCAGCTCCATCAGATGAGATCGATCAGGTCTTGAAAGAGCATAATAACAACCCTGCCACCTCTCCGATAGCGATGGTTGCACCATCTGCGACTCTCATGCCGACATCTCCTCCTCTTGCAGGGTCACAGACTGCTCCTAGCTTTGCGGATGACTTAAAAGCGATTTCAATGGGAGAGAGCTCTCTTGTTCAGAACCAGACTGCACAGGCTCCTCAAATGACTGAAGCCTTCGAAGCTCCAGCTGCTTCTCTCAAAGAAGTAAAGGTGAAGAAGGGAGATGTGCTCGAGAAGATCGCTCGTCAGAATGGAGTGAGTGTAGACGACCTCATGAAGACAAACCAGCTCGCTTCTACTCGCCTGAAAATTGGCCAAACGTTGAAGATCCCAGCAAAAGGCGCTTCAAAAAGTGCTCAGAGCACATCTTCAGCTGCAGGCGAATCTGCTGCTCAATACTACACTGTGAAAAATGGCGATAATCCCTGGACGATCGCGGTAAAGAACCACTTGAAAGTTGAAGAGCTCCTCAAACTTAACGGCCTCAACGAAGAGAAAGCACGCCGCCTGAAACCCGGTGACAAGCTCCGCATCAAGTAACGGAGAGAAATGAATCGCGCGTGTCTGGCTCTCATTTTCTGCGTCGTGCTCCTGTTTGGAATGGGACTTGTGATGGTCTTTAATACGACATCAGCCGAGGTGCTAGACCGCGGTCTGGATCGCAGTACAACCCATGCCCTAATTAAACAGGTCTGCTACTCAGCGGTCGGTTTTTTTGGGGCATTTCTCGTCTGGAAGGCTGGCTACCACAAGCTGATCAAGATGAGCGGAGGTCTACTCATTGTCGGGTGCGTCTTTCTTCTTCTTGTTTTTGTTCCGGGCATTGGACAGCAGCTCAATGGCGCCAATCGCTGGATTAATCTTCTAGGGCTCTCTTTTCAGCCCTCTGAGATCGTAAAGTATTTAATTCCTCTCTATGCGATCTTCGTCTTCTCTAAAGCCGAAGCTCCACTCACTTTTAAACAGTTTCTCATTCTACTTGGAAAAATTGCTGTTCCTACAGCACTAATTTTAATCGAGCCGGATAATGGCACGGTCTTCATCTTGATTGTCACGCTAGTTGTGCTCTTTGTACTTACAAAGCTCAAGTGGGTCTACTGGGCGCTGCCTCTTTGTATTTTAACACTTGTGGGAGGGGTAGCAGCCTCGCAGATGAGCCACGTTCCAGATAGGATCCGCATCTATCTCCATCCTGAGCTGGATATCAAAGGGAAGGGGCACCAGCCGCACCAGGCCAAAATCGCAGCCGGCTCGGGCAGACTTGCAGGACGAGGACTCGGCGAGAGTCTCCAGAAGTTAAACTACCTTCCAGAGGCGCGCAGCGACTATATCGCAGCTATCTTTGCAGAGGAGTTCGGCTTCATTGGGATGATGCTTCTCATGCTCATCTACATGCTCATCGGCTGCTTGGGATTTTATATCGCTGCGAATGCGTCCGATACGAGCGGCTTCTACCTGGCATCAGTTTTGACCTTTCTGCTCTGTTTTCAAGCCTTTCTAAATCTGGGCGTCGTCTCCGGTCTTCTGCCCAGCAAGGGGACCAACCTACCCTTTTTTAGCCACGGCGGCTCATCTCTATTAGCTAATTTTCTTGCTCTCTCACTATTATTAAACGTAGCCAAAGAAAAAACATGTCCTCACCCTCAAAAATCCTAATCGCAACTGGTGGAACGGGCGGCCATCTCTTTCCCGCGCAGTCGCTTGCGAAAGATCTACTCAAAAATCAAGAGAGAGTCCTCTTTGCAGGGGCGGGTCTATCTACAAATCGCTACTTCCAGAAGGAGCAGTTCGCATATGAAGATGTCTCGAGCGCCTCGCCTCTTCGCGGAAATATCTTCCGCGCAGGAGCGCAGATCGCAGGTGGGATTTTAAAGAGTCTAAGACTTCTTAAAACCTTCAAGCCGGACATCGTCGTGGGATTCGGAAGCTACCATAGCTTTCCGCTTCTTGTTGCAGCGCTCATTTGCAGAGTTCCGATCGTCCTCTTTGAAGCGAATGCGGTTCCCGGAAAGGTGAATCGGCTCTTCTCTCGCTGGGCGACGATGACAGCGGTCCATTTTGCCCACGCCTCTCAAAAACTGTCTGGAAAGACCTTGGAAGTTGAGATGCCGCTTTCGATCCGGAAGGAGAAGGTAGAGCCAGATCTTGAAAGCGCCCGTGCCTACTTCGGCTTGCACCAGGATCGCTTCACATTTCTCGTTTTCGGAGGCTCGCAGGGAGCTCTTTCGGTAAATAAGATCTTCTGCCAGGTCGCAGCACAGCTCTCCTCTTCGATTTCAGGTTTTCAAGTCATCCACCTTACAGGTCATAAAAAGGATACTGAAGAGGTGCGGCGCGCCTACGGGCTTTTGAATATTCCGGTTTGCATCAAAGAGTTTGAAGAGAATATGGCACTCGCTTGGAAGGCTGCCGATATCGCCATCTGCAGATCTGGCGCTTCGACTCTTGCAGAGCTGCTCGCGTGCAAAGTTCCTGCGATTCTAATCCCCTATCCCCATGCGGCAGATGACCATCAACGCATCAATGCTGAGATCATGGAAAGAGAGGTGGGGGGAGCGCGCATGCTGCTTGAAGCGGACCTCACTGTCGAACGGCTCTATGCACTTATCCATGAGATGAAGGCGGATGAGAATCTAGCTCTTCAGAAGATGCAGAATTCGATTGCACAGTACAAAGTGCGCGGCCAGAAGGGCGAGCTCTCACAGGTTGTTAGTGAAATTTTAGCGGGGATGAAAAGATGAAAAAAGAGGCCTACCACTTCATAGGAATTGGAGGGATTGGAATGAGCGCTCTCGCGCGCATCCTCCTTCAGAGAGGATACCCCGTTTCAGGGAGCGATCAGACAGCGTCGCCCATTGTTGAGGGTTTAAAAAGCGAAGGTGGAGAGATTTTCATCGGTCATGCGGCATCCAACGTATCCAAACCCGCCACTATTATCTGCAGCACAGCCGTTGTGAAGGGGAACCTCGAGTATGAGGAGGCAAAAAAACGGGGCTACCCGATCTGGCACCGCTCCGACATGCTGCGTAAGCTCATGGAGGGATCTCTTCCTCTTCTCATTGCAGGCACTCACGGAAAGACAACCACCTCCTCAATACTCGCGCACGTGATGACAGAAGGCGGACTCGCTCCCTCTTTTGCTGTAGGCGGCATTGTCAGCAGCTTGGGAACGAATGGAAGAAGTGGCAAAGGAGAGTATTTTGTCGCAGAGGCCGATGAGAGCGATGGCACCTTTTTGAAGTACAGCGGATTTGGCGGAATCATCACCAACATCGACAACGACCATCTCGACTACTGGGAAAATGATGAGAAGCTAGAAGAGGGCTTCTGCCAGTTTGCAAAGCAGATCGAATCGCCAGAGCACCTCTTTATCTGCATCGATGATGAGAGGATCGAGCGCCTTAAACTTCCGGGCATCACCTATGGATTTAATGAGAAGGCGGATCTTTTCATACTCAACTTTAAGCAGGAGGGGTGGAAGACCCTCTTTGATCTCTCTTTCAGAGGTAAGGAGTATATTGATATTGAACTTCCTCTTATCGGGGGGCACAACGTATTAAATGCGGCTGCAGTTTTCGGTCTCTGTCTTACGCTTGAGATGCCAGAAGAGGCGATCCGCAGAGGGCTTATCACCTTCCGAGGCGTAGGAAGAAGAGCAGAAAAGAAGGGAGAGCATGGTCAGATCGCTATCTATGACGACTACGCCCACCATCCTACCGAGATTTTTGCCACACTGCGCGCTGTCAAGAGCGCTGTTGGAAAGAGGCGCCTCATCGTCGCATTTCAGCCCCACCGCTTCACGCGCACGAAAGATTGCATGGAGCTCTTTGGCGAGGTCTTCGACACCGCAAACGAGCTCGTCATCACCGATATCTACTCAGCAGGAGAGAAGCCGATTGAAGGAGTTACGACAGACGCTCTTCTCGAGAAGATCCGCAAGAGGTGTCCCGTCGAGCCGCGCTACTTCCCTCGCCCCCAGCTTGTAGAGGGGCTTCGTGGGATGCTGAAAGAGGGAGATGTCCTTTTAACAATGGGTGCAGGGGATATCACAAAAGTGGGACCGGAGCTCCTCACCAAACTATCACAGGCAGATGCGTAATAAGACGACGATTCCCACTTTCAAAGCTCTGCTAATCCTTACCGTGACGACGACTCTAGTCTCAGGCGGAGGCTACCTTCTTCTGAATAAGAAGAAGCGCATGGCAAAAGCAGAGCAGCCAGTTGGGAATATTCGAGCGATCGTGCAGACCGGACCTCAGAAGGAGGCTCTCAGCACCTCATACCTCGCCGAGCTGCTCAACCTCTCTCAGGATCGTCCGACGCCTGCGTCTAGTTTTAATCTCAAGATAGCAAGAGAGAAGCTGCTCCGCTCTCCAGTTGTGAAAGAGGCGAAGGTCGAGAAGCTGCCGCCAGATGCACTCTTCATCTCATACACAGTTAGACAGCCCGTAGCCACGCTTTACGATGTTGAGAATGGAGCGCTAGATACAGAGGGGTTCCTCTTTCCTCTCAAGCCTTTTTTCGCTCCTAAGAACCTTCCTGAGATCTACCTTGGCATCGCCAAGTTTAACAAGCAGGGGAGGTTCGCCTGGAATCAGAAGCTCGCTTCGCCCTCGCTTACATTGGCGCTCGACCTTCTCCAGCTTCTCTCTGCACAGCCCTACTGCGACCTCTTCACTGTAAAACGCATCGATCTTTCGAAAGCGGCAGAGAAGAGCTACGGAGCGAGGGAGATTGTGCTTATCATCGAAGAGAGTTTTAAAGAGCAGAAGCGGATCTACCTGCGCCTCACCACTAAAGGATATGCTCAGGAGCTGGGTAATTACCTAGAGCTCAGAAGAGAGCTTGCACAGACGAAAGCAGAAGACAAGAGCCGTGCAGCTCTTGTCGATCTGCGCATTTCTAAACTCGGCTACATCAAAGATCTCTAATTTTAAGCTGCTCCAGTCATAAATGCGGCTCTGCCTATTTGCGATGCTTGTCTATGTAGTTTTACAGGACTCTCAACATACTGTCTAAGCTCAGAAGATTTAACCTGATGTTCTATTTCTGCCATGTCTCTGCTCTGAATTTTAACGGCATGAGCGAGTTGAATCTGAAACTCTTCGAGGTTATCCCAGATCGTCTGAATGATTAAGACAGAGAAGGAGATGAGAGGAATTCCCGTAATTAGAGCTGCAATAAAGGTGGGCAGAATCTGAGAGATTCCAAAGAGGAGAAAGACGATCGCTGTGATGACCGCAATCAGCGGATTTTGCATCACAAAAAGGTAGACGCCATCTCGGGCAGAGTCCCAGTAAACAGAGAAGAGCTCCCATGTAAGAGAGCAGCAGCCCAACGCCGCTTCCGCCATCGCTTGCTCCCCAACGCCCTGAGCTGCCCGTTCAAGAGCGGGGCTTGGTGAGGGAGATTCTTGCAGCGCTTGCAGAGGTGCCCCAGGAAGAATGCCTGAAGGTCTTCGCGCATTCTGAGGAGTATTTAGTGCAGCCATAAATCCAGCCGCCGCTGCGAGCTGAGAGGCTCCTTCCTTGCCATCCCCCCTGCCTGCCTGTCCGCTGTTTGTTCGTATATGTTTTGGCGGTGGACTCAGTAGATTGCTGTCATGTCGATTCTGTGGTCCTCTTGGTGGTTGGGTCATACTTATTCTCCTTGAAAGAAAGTTTTAGAGGGGAGAGTCTAACTCAATTCAAAACTTTAATTCTCTTAAAATCTCTTTGCCGCAGGCAGCATATTGATTCTTATCCCTCAGGAAGATAGACTCGGTCATCTAATTTCTAATTTTGTAAAAAGGAATGTCCTATGAAAGAGTTCATCGCGTATCTGATTAAAAATCTGGTCGATAAACCTGAAGCTGTCGATGTGAAAGTTATAGATAGCGAAGAGGGAACGCTTGTTGAGATCCGCGTCTCTCCGGAAGATGTCGCAAAGGTGGTTGGACGCCAGGGAAGAACAATTAAATCGCTGCGCACAATTGCCATGACAGTCGGCGCACGTTTTGGTCGCAGAGTTCGTCTCGACGTTCTCGACTAGACGAATTTTGGTTCGTGGAAAAAGAGGCGTTTGCTACGATCAAGTTTTTATTTAACACACACGCGGCGTTATATGGCACTTGGTCTAAATGTTTCTGTCGAAGAGAAAGATAAGCACAAGATAGTAAGGCTAGAAGGGCGTTTAGACGCCACCACAACTCCTGCTTTAGAAGGAAAGATCTCAAAGGTTCTCGAGCAGAATAAGGTCCATATGCTGATGGACTTTTCCAAGGTCGACTACTTGAGCAGCGCGGGAATGAGACTACTTCTATCTGCAGCAAAGAAGGTTAAAGCGCACGGGGGCAAGCTCGTCTTCTGCGCGATGAACGACGAGGTGATGGAGATCATCAAGATGGCGGGATTCGAACGCATCTTGGCAATCTATCCCTCTGAAGAGGCGGCACTAAAAGCCTGCGGTTGATTCTCCAGTTTTGAATAGGAGGGAGAGGAGCGTGTGCTCTGGTACGATTCTAGAAGAGTCCAAAATTCTCATCTCTCCTTTTGAAGTTACTCAAAAGCAGAAGACCCCTCCCTCCATCCATAAAAAAAAGGTCATCGTCATTGCCGGTCCTACTGGTGTAGGCAAGACGGAGATCTCTCTTAGAATTGCAAAAGTTTCAGGAGGAGAGGTCATCTCTTCCGATTCAATGCAGGTCTACCGCGGGATGGATATCGGCACCGCAAAAGTCACCGAGGAGGAGAAGCTCCAAGTTCCCCACCATCTAATCGATATTCGAGACCTCTCTCAATCTTTCAATGTAAAAGACTTCTACGACGAGGCGATGGTAGCGTTAAGAAGTATCCACATGCGCGGCCACGTTCCCATCGTCGTTGGAGGAACGGGCTTCTACGTGCATGCTCTTATCTATGGTCCGCCGGCAGGTCCCGCTTCGATGCCTGAGGTGAGAGCCCGCATTGAACAGGAGATGGATGAGAAGGGAACGCTGCACCTCTTCGACCGCCTGAAAGAGCTCGATCCCGAATATGCGAGCAGCATTACACACCGCGACCGTCATAAGATCATCCGCGCCCTGGAGATCATCACTATCACGAATGAGAAGGTATCTAAGCTTGAAAGAGGAGCCTCCGGCTCGCATGAGAACTACGACTTCCGCTGCTGGTTTCTCTACAAACCCAAAGAGCTGCTCTATGAGCGTGTCGATCGAAGATGCGAAGAGATGATCGCCATGGGATTCGTTGAAGAGGTGAGGAAGCTGGAGCGAGAGGGGCTTAGAAATAATAGCTCCGCCTCTCAAGCGATCGGCTACCGCCAGTGTCTCGAGTTTCTGGCTTCTCCGCAGACCAAAGAAGATATGGATCACTTCGTCGACGCCTTCAAGCGCGCTTCGCGCCGCTACGTCAAGAGACAGTTCACCTGGTTTAAAAGAGAACCCCTCTTTCGCTGGCTCGACATCGACGCCACCTCCAAAGAGCACGCCATCGAGCTCATCCTCCAAGACTACGAAACCTCCTAGCGCGCTTCGAGAAGCGCGCTAGGATGAAGAGCCCGCTGGGGAAAATGGACGCGAATGGACGAAAACGGACAGGAAATGGACGGTAATGGACAAGCGGGCAAGAAAGAGAAGAGAACTCTTATTCCCTCTTCGGCGCGTGTCCGTTTTTGTCCATTTCCTGTCCGTTTTCGTCCGTTTGTGTCTGTTTCTTTTCCGAGCGCCTCCTCAGGGAAGGCCTTCAGGCCCTTCCCTGAAATCTTGGTAGAGGAAAACTGGGAGTTCGGGGTAGGGTGAGGAAGATCTAGAAAAATTTTGACAGGGGATCTTCCATGAACGCAAGACAGACCGCATTAAGAGACGCTGCAAGCAGAAAACCACGCATCTTCTACACAGAGAAAAGACGTGCTGTGGAAGAGTTTGGCCGGCTAACTTTCAGTCGCGCTCTGATGGAAAAGATCCTGCCTAAAAAGGTGTTTGTAAACTTTCTTCAAGCAATTGAAGGGAAGGGGAAGATCAATCCCGAGTATGCGGATGCGATCGCAATCGCGATGAAAGATTGGGCGGTTGGTCTCGGAGCTACTCACTTCTGCCACTGGTTTCAGCCGCTCACAGGCTATGCCGCAGAGAAGCAGGACGCCTTCATCGACTGGAAGAGCGAAGACACTCTCATTGAGAAGTTCTCAGGAAAGAACCTGCTCCGCGGCGAGCCTGACGCCTCCTCGTTTCCTTCGGGAAGCATGAGAAGCACCTTTGAAGCGCGCGGCTACACCACCTGGGATCCCTCTTCGCCAGCCTTTCTCTGGCACTCGGGCGGAGCTGTCATCCTCTGCATTCCCTCCATCTTCTTC
The DNA here is from genome assembly GCA_016185065.1 of Chlamydiales bacterium. NCBI lineage: Bacteria > Pseudomonadati > Chlamydiota > Chlamydiia > Chlamydiales > Chlamydiales bacterium. The sequence continues at coordinate 699,135 of JACPOL010000008.1, read as the reverse complement.
TCTTGGACCGAGAAGGTTCTGGATATGAAGATTCCGCTTCTTCGTTCGGATGCAAAGATCAATCAGGCAGCACTGCGCCTACTAAACCATCTGGAGATCGAAGCGGATCACGTATACTCAACAGTTGGCTGCGAGCAGGAGTATTTTCTTGTCGATCGCGCGCTCTACTCTCTGCGTCCAGACCTCTTGATGGGAGGAAGAACAGTTTATGGAAGCTCATCTGCAAAGTCGCAAGAGCTAGAAGACCACTACTTCGGCATCTTAAAAGAGCGCGTCCTAGCCTACATGAAGGAGTTTGAAGATGCGGCGTTCGCCCTCGGAATTCCTGTAAAAACACGCCACAATGAAGTTGCCCCTTCGCAGCATGAGATCGCACCCATCTTTGAAAAGTCGGCGATCGCTGTCGACCATAACCTGCTGTTGATGGAGCTCATGAGACAGCTGGCTGCTCGCCACGATTTTGCCTGCCTACTTCATGAGAAGCCATTCGCGGGAATAAATGGATCGGGCAAGCACAACAACTGGTCTCTCTCAACAAACACCGGCCTCAACCTCCTCGATCCCACTGCAAACCCAGAAAACAGCATCGTCTTCTTAGTCATGGTTACTGCTGTACTAAAAGCCGTGCATGACAATAGCGCTCTTCTCAGAGCATCGATCGCCTCTGCTGGAAATGACCACCGTTTAGGCGGCCATGAGGCTCCTCCAGTAATCATCTCTGTCTACTTGGGTGAGGCTCTTGAAAAGGTGTTGAATAATATTGAAAAAGATCTCGAGCATAAGCGCACGCACTCTATTACCATGGATCTCGGAATTCCGATGCTGCCAGAGCTGCCAAAGGATGAGACCGACCGCAACCGCACCTCTCCTTTTGCATTCACCGGCAACAAGTTCGAATTCCGCGCGGTGGGTTCAACCGCAAACTGCGCGCTACCAGTGACAATCCTCAATGTGATTGTCGCCGAAAGTTTGAATCAGATCATCGACGAGATCGAGAAGAAGATCGATAGGAAAAAGACGGAAAATGCCGCTACTTTCAAAAAAGCGGCAATGCCCGTAATTCGGAAGTATCTCAAAGAGTCGAAGCCGATTCGCTTCACTGGAGATAACTACTCTGCTGCTTGGGAGAAAGAGGCGAAAAAGCGCAAGCTTCCTATTATCAAAAAATCCTACTACGCCTTCTCGACTTTTACCGATAAAGATGTGGTAAAAGCGTTTAACGGGGTTCTCTCAGCACAGGAGTTAAAAGCGCGTAGAGAGATCATGGTCGAGCAGTACTCCAAAGTGATGAACATCGAAGCTAAACTCATGGTTGAGATGTTTCGCACACAGATTCTTCCAGCCGCGCTCCACTACCAGAAAGATCTCGCGTCTAGCCTAAAGAAGTTGGCGGCGTGCGGAGTGAAGGGAGCCGATGAGCAGCTCGCACTACTTAAGAAACTCACAAGAGCTCTTAACGAGGCGATGAAGCGCGCAGATCATCTGGAACTCAGAAGAGGAAAGGTGATGGAGCTCGCTGGGGAGAAGCGCGGCCAGCTCTTCTGCGACGAGATCGGGCCACTTTGCCACGTGCTTCGCAAGATTGTTGACGAGCTAGAAACTCTGGTTGATGATAAGCTCTGGCCGCTTCCAAAATATCGCGAGCTGCTCAATGTCATCTAAGAAGGGTAGGAGAATAGGTCTCTTTGGGGGGAGTTTCGACCCCATTCACTTTGGGCACCTAAATCTTGCACTTTCGTTAATCGAAAATGGCAGCGTGGATGAGATCATCTTCTGTCCTGCACACACATCGCCTTTAAAAAAAGATGAGCCTCCTTCGGCTTCTAACGAGGCGCGTCTGAAGATGATCTCGCTCGCCATCGCTCCCATAAAAGAGTTTTCTCTCTTGGATTGGGAGATTAAGAGAGCTCCGCCCTCCTATACCATCAATACGGTGCGGCACCTGCTTGCGCAAGAAGAGAATAGAGGGGCGGAGCTGCGTTTGATTCTCGGCGATGATGCTCTACATACGCTCATGAGATGGAAGGAGGTCGAAGAGCTCCTTCGTCTGGCGCCCCCATTAATTGGCAGTCGTCTAGGAGATTTTTTGACAGAGATTCCCTCTTCCCTCATTCAAACTGTAAAAAATAGTCTTGTTCATATCCCCGTTCTGGAGATTAGCAGCACAGAGGTGCGCAGTAGACTTCGACAAAAAAAATTTTGCGGCTATCTAGTTCCCTCGAAAGTTCTAGACTATATTGCCGAAAATAATCTATATTCTCTTTGATTTTATAATTTTTAAAGATGAAAAACGACTCATTACAAGTATTAAACGCAATAGCTCAAGCCATTTATGATAAAAAGGGCGTGAATATTCTTGCGCTCGATCTCCGTAAGTTTTCCACCATTACCGATTTTGTCATCATCGCAGAGGGAAACGTGGATCGCCATGTGATCGCAATCGCTCAATGCGTTAGGGATGAGCTCAGAAAGATGGGCGAGCTAACGGCGCATACTGAGGGCATGGATAGCGGCGACTGGGTCGTGCTCGACTATGTTCAAGTCATGGTTCATCTGTTTATGCCAGGGATGCGCGACAAGTATCATTTAGAAGACCTCTGGAAAGAGGGTGAGATCGTCGATCTCACTATCAACGTAAGTAGTTACAACACAACTACTTAATTTTTTCCCTTCCTGCGTATCCCCTCACAAAAAGAGTTGCAAGCTATAGAGGCTTTTGGTTATGCTTCTTGCTCAATTATAGGTGGATATATGGGTAAAAAACGCATCGTTGTAACAGGTATGGGACTCGTCTCCTGTTTTGGAGATAACGTGGATCTCTTCTATGAGAAACTCCTCGCTGGCGAGAGCGGCGTGCGCCCAATCGAGGCGTTCCCTTGTCAAGACTATCCAACCCGCTTTGCCGCCGCTGTTAGCAATTTTGATCCAGGCGAGTATATCGATAAGAAGCAAGCGCGTAGGGTAGACCCTTTCACTCGCTATGCGATGGTGGCAGGTAAGAAATCTCTAGAGATGGGAAAGCTCGGCCCAGAGCAACTTGAACTTCTCGACAAGACGCGCTGCGGCGTGCTAGTCGGTTCTGGAATGGGTGGGATGTCCGTCTTTTCTGACGGCGTAGAAACCCTCGTTTCAAAAGGTTTTAAACGTATCACTCCCTTCTTTGTTCCTTTCATCATTACCAACATGGCCGGCGCCCTTCTCGCAATCGACCTTGGCTTCATGGGACCCAACTACTCAATCTCCACAGCCTGCGCTACAGCAAACTACTGCATCTATGCAGCCGCAAAGCATATTCAGAATGGCGAAGCCGACCTGATGCTTTGTGGAGGATCTGAAGCCCCTCTTACTCCCATTGGCCTTGCTGGCTTCGTCGCATGTAAAGCCCTTTCAGAGAGAAACGACAATCCCAAAGCGGCATCTCGCCCCTGGGATAAGAACAGAGATGGTTTTGTGATGGGTGAAGGCGCTGGAGTGCTTGTGCTAGAGAGTTTAGAGCACGCCCTTGCACGCGGAGCTCCAATTCTTGCCGAGTATGTCGGTGGAGCGATCTCTTGCGACGCTTACCACATGACCGACCCTCGTTCAGACGGCCTCGGTGTTGCCCTCTCAATTGAAAACGCGATTAAAGATGGCGGCATCTCGAAAAAAGACATTAACTACATCAACGCTCATGCCACCTCTACACTAGTAGGCGACATCTGCGAACTCGATGCGATTAAGAAGGTCTTCGGCCCTCAGATTAGCGAAATTAAGATGAATGCTACCAAGTCGATGACCGGCCATTGCCTCGGTGCGGCAGGCGGCATCGAAGCAATTGCAACGATTAAAGCGATACAGACAGGAATGCTTCATCCGACGATCAACCTCGAGCAGCCAGAAGAGAAGCTGCAGGGGATCGACGTGATTCCAAACGTAGCAAAGGCTCATAAAGTTAATGTTGCTCTCTCCAACTCCTTTGGATTTGGCGGGCACAACTCTTCTCTCCTGTTTAAAGCTTATTCATAGGAGAAGAAACTTTGGGATGGATGGTCCAAGAGGAGTCTTTTGGGGTTGTTCCTTTATCGCAAGAGAAGGGGCGGTGGAAGATTTTTCTTATTCTTCATATCGCGGGAAGGCACTGGGGATTTCCTAAAGGTCACCTCAATGCTGGTGAAACGCCTCTTGAGGCTGCAAAGCGCGAGCTGAAAGAGGAGACAGGTCTCAACATTATCTCTCTCATTCGCCCGGAGCCCTTCATTGAAACCTACCGCTTTTCGAGAAGAGGAAAGCCCGTATCTAAAACCGTTCAATACTTCGCTGCCGAAGTTGAAGGCGAGGTGATCCTTCAACCGGAAGAGATCCGCGATGGAAGATGGTTCAGCTTTAAAGAAGCGATACGCGTCCTCAGCTTTCAAGAAGCGCGGGCAATCTGCCACGAACTCATCAAAATTCTAAATATTCCAGAAGGCGGATAGGTCGATGAACCTATCCATAGACTCAAAAAATTTATAATTTGAGGATAGGTTCATATGATCTGGCCTTTTGCAAAGAAGAAAAATAAAATTGAACTCTTTGTTAGACACTGCCACTTCTCAGCAATCAGCGGACACAAAAAACGTATCCCAAATCTCACGCGCGAGATCTGCTTTGAAAATCTCTTGCAGACGATCCAAGGCGAAGAGGTGAATGTCACCTTTCTGCTGGATACTTTCCATCCCATGGAGAGCGCCCACTTCGTTAAAGCACAGCAGCAGTTTCCCGTCGTTGAAATACGCGAGGGGACAGAGTCTGGCTCTTTTCTTCGGCTTCTCGAATATGTGGATTCGCTGAAACTAGATCCCGAGACGATCGTCTATTTTTTAGAAGATGATTACATGCACAAGAAGGGGTGGCCCGCAGTTCTTCGCGAAGGGTTTACAATCCCGGGAGTCGACTACGTAACTCTATACGACCACAAAGATAAGTACTTTTTAGAGAGCTACACCGATCTTCGATCTAAAATTTTCCTTACCGAATCGAGCCACTGGAGAAGTACACCTTCAACGACCAACACCTTTGCCACCCGCTTTAAAACTCTGCAAAGAGATATGCAGATCCAGCGCAGCTACTCTGAAAATGTAAAAATTTCTAAGGATCACGAGAAGTTTTGCGCGCTTGCAGAGAGGGGAGCCGTATTAATCTCGCCGATGCCGGGATGGTCCACTCATACAGAGCTTGCTTATGCATCGCCCTGTGTTGACTGGGAAAAGATAGTTGATGTCAAAAAATAGGTCGAATTGCTAATGTCTAGCTTTTTCCTAGACACAGCGGGTAAAAAGAAGGAATTTTTATGATGTACAATCAAACTCTCTCCCTTCCTCAGGCTATCACAGAAAAAACTTGGGTAAGAGATGCAGCTACAGTTGCTCTTGCAAGTCTTCTCATCTCCGCCTTTGCACCGCTTGCAATCACACTTCCCTTCTCTCCTGTACCTATTGCCACACAGAGCCACGTTATTCTTTTCATTGGAGCTCTTCTTGGACGTAGAAAAGGGGCGATGGCCGTTCTCGCTTTTCTCTTTCAAGCTGCGATCGGGCTTCCAGTCCTTTCCGGCGGAAGAGGCGGCATCCTCTGCTTTGTAGGTCCAACCGCTGGCTATCTAGTTGGCTACGTCGTAGCAGCCTATGTTACCGGCATGCTCTTCGAGAGAATGAAGAGCCGCACGCCTGCCAAGATGTTTGGAGCGCTTGCTATTGGAAACATTGCGATCTATCTGTTTGGATGTGCGCATCTGGCTAGTTTTCTCGGAGCAAGCAGAGCCATTGCCCTCGGAGTGCTACCATTTCTCGCAGGCGATCTACTCAAGACACTCTTCTGCACTCAGGTGCTGAAGAAACTATCTTCTTTTAGAAGAGCGTAAGGTTTTATTCAGAACCTTTGAGGTCATCTTCTCTTCATGAGACTCTGTCTTGTGAATGTAGAGAACCTCTCTCTTTTTTAAATCCTTAGTGGCCTGTTTCACTCTCTTGTCGAGGTGAGCATTCGGCTCAAGGATCTGCTTCATGCCGATATTAGTAATCGACTTCGCCTCTTTTTTCAGTTCTGCCTTTGAAGGCACTGAGGGCATCTCTCTTGGGGCTTCGCCTCTTCTTACTCTAACCATCTTCTCCTCCCTACTGCTAATAAAAATTTAACAGTAAGAAGGCTCTCTGTTTTTGACAATTAAAAAATTTATAAATTTGTTTTTTTAATAAAGTTGCGATAGGGGATTTACACAGAGATCACAGAGATACAGAAAAAGAAGAGAAGAAAAGAAGTAGGGAATTTACACAGAGATCACAGAGACACAGAGAAAGAAGAGAAAATACGGATGCTCTGCCGCTTCGCGGCAATTTTCTTCTCCTCCCCCTCTGTGTCTCTGTGATCTCTGTGTAAAATTTCTTAAAAACTTCTAGGAAGTCGAGGTGGGGACGAGGTTGAAGAAGGGCCGACGGTTCTCTTTCCCAATGTAGGTAAAGCATAGGTATGTGCGGAGCTTCTCGAGCATCTCTTTTGCAGTAGAGAAGGTCCGAACAATAGGTTCTGCGGTAACGGGGTCGATATCGTTAGGATCGACGAAAGTAGGAGGAGAGAAGCAGAGCATCATCGTATGCCCGCCGTCGCCCGCTTTAGTTGGGCTTAAGTTGAGCTTAAACTTACCTAATCGCTCCTGAACGCCCATGAGTAGTTTGTCGATTTTGCTCAATGGTTGATACTCTTTAAAGAGGAGATCTTGTTCTGTAACCCCGAGTTTGCTCATTACAAGCTCTGGGACCTTATTCTGGAAATTCTTTAGAGGCTTAAGCGCATTTAGAATGCTTTCGATGGATTTAACTTGCGCTGCCCCATCAACTAGCTCTGGTGCATTCTCATCCTCTTTTCTGATCTCTTCGATCTCTTGTTTTAATGCGGCGAGTTTAAATTCAAATGCTTCTTGAAGTTTCTGAGGCGAGTGTTTTTTTATTACCATTCTTCCAATTAAGTAGGGATTCTTTGCTCCCTCTTTACCGAGGATATCAAGAGCTTCGGAAAAAAATGGCTTAAACTGCTTCTTATTCTTGAGGAAATAAGATCCAATAGCGATGAGGTTATGCGGTGAGAAGTTTGGTTCTAGCATTGTGAGTATGTAGCCCGCCATTACAAAGCGCGCTCTGCTGGATACCTCTGCGGCCGTTTTAGGACAGTGGCTGCTTAGAAATGTAAGTGTGTAACCATTACAGATTCCAGGATGGCCCATAAGCTGTTGATCGAGTTTCGGTTCGGTATTCTGGTAAACTTTGTGTAGCGCTTCTACTTTTTCCAGATCTAGTTGGAAGTGTTTACAGAAGGCCTCTCTGTGTGCAGGTTCTTGCAAGAGAGCTGCAGCCTCTGGAGCGCTATCTAAAATACCCTTTGGCCAGATTGCGAGGTTTTTGATGAGAGTTTCAGGATAAGATTTCGCATAGAGTTTGATGAGGTGACGCGCAAAATCGAGATCTTTGAGGTGGTCATGAAGCGTAGAAGAAGCGATGAGCTCGTTTGCGAACTTATCATCTGGATCGTCAAAGAGGCGATTCAGAATATTCACTTTGCTAAGAAAAGAGAGTTCTCGCTCGTTTTCTGCTTGTATTTTCAGTACCTCTTCGCACTTTTTCTGAGCGATAGGGGCAAAAGTTTTTGTTAACTCGTCTAGGGCTCTCTTCGCTGTTCGTTTTGTCGCCGTATCGTTAAAGCAGAGCCACTTAAATCCGCCACCAGCTGCGATCGCGTTATATCTCTTGGTAATAGAGGCGTATAGAGTTGCTAGCTCTTGGTAGTGTCCATCGGTTGCAGAAGGCGAATCGAGCCTAGAAAGCGTGGCATGCGCGATCACTTCTTTACCGACTTTTTGGATCCTGCTGCGCAGATCCCCGCTCATCTTCTTATTAGAAGGAGCCTCTGTCAATAATGAATCTAAAGCCTTAGCTGAGCTTATAAATTGATCTAGTCTTTTTGCCATTATTATATAAACCTGTTATTACAATGCTAATTATATCAAATACTAATTAAAAAATAAACTAAATTATTTAATGCAACTAACTCATAATTAAGGTGTTGCGAACAATCTTAAGTGTCTAATTATTAGCTGTTAAGGTCAGGGAGGCGCTTGGAGAAGAAGTGGACACAAACGGACAGAAAATGGACCGGAAATGGACGAAAACGGACACGCGCCAAAGAAAGAAATTCTTTCCCTCTCTCTTGCCCGCCTGTCCATTTCCTGTCCATTCCTCGTCCATGAATGTCCATTATCGTCCATTTTCCTCGGCGGGCCTGGGCTCCGAGCGCTTAACGTGCGGGGGCTTTACGGCGAGGTGCTGGCTTCACAGGGCGTTTGGGGGAGGAGGCTCTTCGCTTGCTCTTTTTAGAGCGAGATTCATGAGCCTTTTTGCGAAGTAGGGCAGCGATCAGTTCGATCTTATGGGCAGAACCGCCTTGAGTCTTGAGCTGAGAGACCTTCTTGTCTTTTAAAGAGCTAACCTCAGAGCGTAAAAGGTGAGCGACCCCCTCGACAAAAGAGGAGAGAGAGCGTTCAGGGAGATCCTTTTTTTGCGAGCGGCCCATATCTTCAGTCTTTCAGGCAAAAACGATAATTGTCAATTAATTATTTTACTCAGTTTCTAAAAAATTGTAAGTAGGGCAATCTATCGATATGGCAAAAGAGAGAATAGTAGGTCTGCTCTGCTGGATCATCCGTGGCTGCATCGCGCTGCGCTACCGCGTGCAGGTGGTTGGGCTAAAAGAGGTGGAGAAGCGATTAAAAGGAGGGGGAGGAGTTCTCTTTCTTCCTAACCATCCGGCTGAGATCGATCCGATCATCCTAATGCTCCTTCTCTGGCGCCCTTTTCGCCCTCATCCGCTCGTGGTCGAGCACTTCTTCTATCTCAAGGGTTTTCACGCCTTCATGCGTCTGGTTGGAGCGCTTCCGCTTCCGACGATGGATGCGCAGGTTAACTCATGGAAGACGAAACAGATAAGCAAGCTATTAAAAACGATCGATGAGCGGAGAAGGGCGGGAGAGAACTTTCTGATCTATCCCGGAGGCAAGCTCAAGCTCACGGGGAGTGAAGTTTTGGGTGGAGCCTCATTTGTCCACAACTTGTTAAAAGATGCGCCTGAAACAGAGGTTGTCCTGGTGCGGACAACGGGTCTCTGGGGAAGCTCCTTCTCGAGAGCTCTCACAGGCAAGGTCCCTGGTTTTGGTGAGAAGTTAGTAGAGGGGATTAAGATCCTCTTGAAAAATGGGATCTTCTTCACACCGAGACGGACCGTAAAAGTGGAATTCGAATTTGCAGCTGAAAATCTACCAGTTAAGGCGAGCCGCTTAGACTTCAATCGCTATCTGGAGAACTGGTATAACCGCTATCCCGATCAGGGACCCGAGCCTGTCTCTCTAGTCTCCTACTCTTTCTGGAAAGAGGAGCTTCCAACAATCACCACAGTTGAAAAGAAGAAGAGGGTGCAGGGCGAGGCGCAGATCCCCGCAAAACTCGAAAGAGAGATCTTTGCCGAAGTTGCAAAAATCGCAAGACGACCTGTCGAAGAGATTAACCGCTCGATGCACCTCTCCTACGACCTGGGTCTCGACTCGCTTGATGTAACGCAGCTCTACCTGCTACTCGACGAACGGTATGGAATTGTGGATCTGATTCCCGGAGATATTCAGACGGTTGAGGATCTAATTGCAGAGGCCGCAGGAAGAAGAGAGGAGAGGGGAGAGTCTGAACAGCTGGATCGAATCGCCTGGCCGCAGGAGCTTGTGCGCGCAGTGCCGATCGCCCCTCTGGGCGATACGATCGCTGAGGCATTTCTACTCATGAGCGATAGGATGGGAAAGTCGGTTGCTTGCGCAGATGCTCTCTCAGGCGTACTCACATATCAGAAGGTGAAGAGAGCAGCGCTTGTGCTCTCGCTGAAAATTCGCGAGATGCCAGGAGAGAATATCGGCATCCTGCTCCCCTCTTCTGCCGCGGTCTACATCTTAATTCTCGCCACTCACCTCGCAGGCAAAACGCCCGTGATGCTCAACTGGACAGCAGGACAGCGCTCTTTGGACCATAGCGCGGAGATGGCCGAGTTAAAAACAGTGATCAGCTCGATGCGCTTTCTGGGAAGAAAGGAGATTGGAGAGCTGGGCAAGATCGATGAGAAGATACAGCTTTTGGAAGATATCCGCCTCTCCATCACTTGGAAGGATAAGATGCGCGGAGTTCTGCTTGCGCATAAGAGAGCGTCTAAACTGCTGAAAGCGCTTAAACTCGATCACAGATCGAAAGAGGAGAGAGCGGTGATCCTCTTCACCAGTGGAACAGAGTCTCTCCCGAAAGGGGTCCCTCTCTCTCATGGAAATCTGCTCAGCAATCAGAGAGCCGCCTTCTCGCGCGTCGACCTGAATGCTCAAGACCTTCTTTATGGAGTGCTTCCTCCCTTCCACTCTTTTGGCTTCTCAGTCACAGGACTTCTTCCACTGCTAACGGGATTGAAAGTGGTCTACGCTCCAGATCCCACTGATAGCCATGGGATGGCATCTGATATCGCACACTGGCAGCCGACCATGTTCTGCTGCGCGCCGAGCTTCATTAAGGCGCTTTTTCGCGCGGGCAAACCCGAAGAGCTCTCATCGATTCGCCTCTTTGTTACGGGAGCTGAAAAGGCCTCTCAAGATCTCTTTGACTTTGTCGAAAGCCTCGGGCCTGGCCATGAGATGATAGAGGGGTACGGGATCACAGAGTGCAGCCCCATTGTGACGATGAGCGATCTCTACATGCCAAGAAAGGGGGTAGGAAGAGCCATTCCTGAAGAGGAGCTATGCGTGATTGATGCCACCACTCTCGAGCCGCTGGCAAGCGGGCTAGAGGGGGAGGTGTGCGTCTGTGGACCCAACGTATTTAAGGGCTACCTCGACAAGCGACCTTCTCCTTTTATCAGCATTCAGGGAAGAGAGTGGTACCGCACTGGAGACCGCGGCTATGTCGACGGGGAGGGGAATCTCTATCTTTCAGGGCGTTTGAAGCGCTTTGTCAAAATTGGCGGAGAGATGGTGAGCTTGGGAGGCCTTGAAGAGGAGCTCCTCCGCCTAGCTCGGGATAAGAGCTGGGGGACGAAGAAGGGGGAGGGCCCCTCTCTTGCCATTGCAGTAAGGGAGAGGGAGAGCGAAAAGCCGACTATCGTGCTTTTTGCGACTTTCACGATCGATAAAGAGACTGTAAATGGCGCTTTAAAGGAGGGAGGGTTTGGAAAACTCGTTAAAATCGCCGAAGTGAGGCAATTAGAGGAGATCCCCTTGACTGGTACGGGTAAAACACACTATCGTCTTCTGGATGAAATGCTGAGTTAGAGACTCTACCCGTGAATACTATTCTAAAAATTTACAATACAGAGACGAAGGCGCAAGAGGGCATCGTGGGCCCTACGATTAAGTTGTACACCTGCGGCCCCACCGTCTACAACTTTGCCCATATTGGAAACTTCCGCACCTACGTCTTTGAAGACCTTCTGAAAAGAAGTCTAAAATTTTTTGGAATGGAGGTCATCCACGTCCAGAATATCACCGATGTAGAAGATAAGATACTCATCACGGCAAAAGAGAAGGGACTCACGCTCAATCAGCTCACCGAGCCCTACATTAAAGCTTTTTTTGAAGATCTAGAGATATTGAAAGTTGAGAAGGCGGACTTCTATCCCCGCGCAACAGACTACATCCCCGAGATGGTCGAGATCATCGAAAAGCTCCTTGAAAGTGGCGCCGCCTACCGCGGTCCCGACGAGTGCATCTACTACAAGATCTCCACCTTTCCCACCTATGGCCGACTCTCTCACCTAAATTTAGCTACCCTCAAACCAGGGGCTTCTGAACGCCTTAGCGCAGATGAGTATGAGAAGGAGAGCGTCTGTGATTTTGTTCTCTGGAAGAGCTACGACGCAAAACGAGATGGAGAGGTCTTCTGGGAGACCTCTCTTGGAAAAGGGCGCCCTGGATGGCATATCGAGTGCTCTGCCATGGCGATGAAGATTCTCGGTGAGACGATCGATATTCACGTGGGCGGAATTGATAACATGTTTCCCCACCATGAAAATGAGATCGCCCAGTGCGAAGCCTTCTCTGGAAAGCAGTTTGTGCGCCACTGGATCCACTGCGAGCACCTCCTTGTCGACCAGAAGAAGATGTCTAAGAGCTTGGGCAACTTCTACACGCTGCGCGATCTTATCAAGAAGGGGTACAAAGGCGTAGAGATCCGCTACATGCTTCTGCACGCGCACTACAGATCCACTCTCAACTTCACTTTCGAGGGACTGGATGGAATGGTGCACTCTTTGGAGAGGCTCTCAGACTTCGTCAGCCGCCTGCAGGGGATTGCGCATCTGGAAGAGGCTAATACTACTTCGAGTGGAGCTGTTCACCTCGTTCTGCAGAACGCGCTGCGCGAGTTTACACAGTCGCTTGCAGATGATTTAAACATCTCATCCGCGCTTGCTGCTCTCTTTGAGATGGTGAGGCAGATCAACGCACTTGCCGATCAGAATAAGGTCAGCAAAAAAGACGCCGAGGAGTCGCTGAAACTGCTGCATCGTATCAACCAAGTCCTCGCGATCTTGCCGCTTGAAGCCGAAGACGAGGAGATCCCCAAAGATCTCCAGGATCTTCTTGAAAAGAGGCAAGAGGCGCGCAAAACAAAAAACTGGGCGCTCTCCGATCAGTGCAGAGATCAGATTCTCTCTAGAGGCTATCTGATCGAAGACACCCCCGCGGGTGCGCGCCTCAAGAAAAAACGAGAGCTCTCATCATGAATAAACACGCCAAGAAGGGCAGTAAATCCGGAACGACCAAAGATGAGCTCTTCCTCGTCATGCTCCATAAACTTGCAACCGCACGCGGCGACCAGTTTATGGAAGTAGACCGCTATGAGATCGGCAGAGCAATCGGCCAGAACGATCACGGCATCGACACTATCGTCAAGCACCTCGCGCAAGCCAACTTCGTCATCAAAGGCGAAGAGAGCTCCGTCTATCTCACCCCTCATGGCCTCTCCCTCGTCGAACAGCTCCTCGACACCCACTGAAGAGTGCAGACGAAGAAAAGAGACTCTCTTTCTTTTTTGGAGTGCGCGCGACTTGTCGCCGCTTTTTCTCAACATCGGCTTGACGATGTTTCTTTAAAAAAGAGAGATCGCCAGGTCGATCTCGAGAAAAGCGGCGCCGAGTCGCCGCACTCCAAAAAAGATCGTTTCAATCTTAAAGTTTTTTGGACTAATAACTAATTAAATAAAAATTTAATTATTATGCATTTGATAATAAACATTTGTTTAGTGATGTGAATATTCAAATTTTATTAGCTGTTGTGGTAGAATACTTAGAAAAATATTAGGTGATACCCTATGGCATTAAGAGCTGTTTCTCGTCCACGCCCTCTAGAAGATACCGAGGGTGTTCTGCCGCTTATCTTGAGCTTCTGCGACAGGGAGAAGTCTCTCTCTCTCGTCAGCCGCGCTTTTCGCGATAGCAACAGATATCCCATGGTGGATGTGGGCCTGCAGATTCTCATGAGAGGTGCTGACTATGAGGCGCAGATGGTGCGAGAGAGCAGACGCTTCATCAATGCGGGCGAATCTCAAGAGCAAGCGTGCACGCGTCAGCGGGGTGAGCTAGCAGGACGTTTCAGTCTAATTAGAGCCCAGTTTTCACTAGTAGAAATGGGATTATTTGCAGAGCTCTTTTCTCGACTCTTTTCTAGACTTATTCATACTGATCCTAAGACTCTTATTTTTTTTGGCGAGATGAATGAAGCGTATCGCACCTTCAATCAAACTCTCGTCGAAGCAGAGGCCGCTCGAGAGGCTGCGAAAGATGCCATTCTGCAAATCATGAAGAGATATGTTTGTAGGGAGAGTTTACGCCTGCGTGCCGAGCACGTATTTCGAGGACGCCTAGACCCAGATGCAGAACTTCTCCATACTCAGAGTGCTGCTTGTTTAAGAGAGCTCCATCTAAGTCAACGAAATAGACTCTCTGTTCATGGGGAGATGTTTGCAGATTTTGTTCGCCACACAGAGACCAGCAAAAACTCATTTAGTGTAGAGAGATTTGTGCAGCAGGAAGGGCCTTGCATCGCAATAGAGTCTAAAGAAGACTTTGCACTAGTACGCCTATGGGATGACTTAAGACTAAATTCGCCAGCGATCTTCCCAGCTCAGGTAGCACGGGACGCCCAATCAATAAGAGAGTGGATGAATACGCATGATGCTGAGCTCCAGCAGATCACCTATTTGCCATTATTCAATTATGCCACTCTTCCTCCTGAGATAGGAAAATTTAGAGGCCTAACCCGGCTTGATATCTCAATAGTGCAAAATAACGAATTTGCCGCACCTTATATGCTTCTGCGCACTCTTCCTGACGAACTTGCAAATTTGACAAATCTCACACGGTTAACAATTCGCGTGTCGGATTTTGAGTCGATCCCAGAGGTGCTAAGCAGGGTTAATGCGACTGTAACAATTGAACGCAACCTGACACGTGATGGTAACCTAAGGCGTGCGATTCTGCCCGAGTCTGTGGCTCGTCAGCACTGCAGCGGCATCATGTCGCATTTAAGAGAGTTTCACTGGGGAGCAATTGGCCGTGCGGCTCGTCGTGTAAATATTGGAGACGAAGAATTTCCTCTATTTATGGGACTAAAACGTCCGCAGGAGTTGGCTGAGATTCCCTTCTTTCTCTGGTTTAGAGATACCTTCTCTATTCCTTACTTGCACCAGTTAGGGGACCCGTTTTTCAATACGATGTATGTGATTGAAAACACGTTGCGCGAATTAATAGAGCGCGTACCTTTTTTAGAAATCCCCGTTGGAATCGCAATGATGGTGGGCATTGCAGCTACGGGCCTCACCTTCCTGCCTCCCATGTTTCTTCTCAACCTGCCCATCTTACTCTTTAACCTCCTGCTCGACTACACCGTCCAGCCGGCCGTCACCCTCTGCAGAAGTCTCCTCGGCTATAACCCGATGGTCCGGCTTCCCGCTTAGCGCTGTGTAAGAAGAAAAGAGATTCTCTTTCTTTTTTGGAGTGCGTGCGACTTGTCGCCGCTTTTTCTCAACATCGGCTTGACGATGTTTCTTTTAAAAAGAGAGATCGCCAGGTCGATCTCGAGAAAAGCGGCGCCGAGTCGCCGCACTCCAAAAAAGATCGTTTCAAGTTGAAAGTGCTTTTTGGCGGGAGCGAGCGGCGAGGAGAAGGCCGAGGCTGCTGGTGAGGGCGAGGGCGATCCAGTACCAGGCGGCACTGGAGACTGAGCCTGTCTGTTTGAATGCCCAGAGAGTGAGGGCTGCAGTGGGGCCTCCAAAGAGCTGCGATCCGAGTGCATATCCAAAAGAGATCAGAAGGTAGCGGTGAGCAGGAGGAATGAGCTGCTGCGACCAGGCGTGGAAGCTAGCGAAGAAGGAGACGCCCAGGACAACAAAGCAGATGCGTACGCCGATTACAGTGAGAAGCGTGGCTCCCTTCAGAAGAAGAAAGAGGGGAATCGCACTAATTGCAATGGCGAGTGCAGAGCCGATCATCACCTTCTCCCGTGAGACTTTCGAAGCGAGCCATCCAAAGAAGGGGAGGATCGCAAAGTCGAAGACGAGCAGCGAGGTGTTGAGCGCAATCATCTGCTCTTTTGTGAGGTCGGAGATCAGCGGAACAAAACCATTCATCACTACAAGCGCAACCGAATAGTTGGCATAAGCGAGTCCTGAAACGATTGCAATGAGCAGGAGGCTATTGCGATACTCCCAGAAAATTTTGAGTGTCTTCGTAATAGAGGGTGTGGAAGGCTCTGCTGCATTGGGAATCTCGACATTTCTGCGCAGGAGGCAGCCGAAGAGGGCTGTGATACATCCAAAAACATAGAGAAGGCGCCAGCCGCCTTCAATCACATGGTAGTAGCTGAGAAGTGCAGCGCCCGCAGAGGCGAGCAGGATTCCGCCGATTGTAGAGGCGTTGTAGAGGCTGCTGAGGAGGTCGTGGTGCTTCTCTTCCGTATTCTCAAGAAGGAAGATCGCGCCTCCCATCGTCTCGCCCGCAGCGAGGAAGTTCTGCAAAATTCTTCCTAGGCAGAGAAGCGCCGGCGCAAAGAATCCAACCTGGGCGTGGGTGGGGCATGCAGCGATGAGTGCGGAGACAACAGCCATGCCGCTCAGAGTTAAAAAGAGTGCATTTTTGCGTCCATATCTGTCGCCGATGTAACCGAATACGAGCGAACCGATCGGACGAGCAAGCATCCCCATCGGAATCATAGAGTAGGTGAGGATAAGCGCCGTGATCGGATCCTGCTTGGGAAAGAAGAGGGGAGCGAGAAATGGCGAGAGGAAGCCGAAGAGCGCCGTGTCGTAGTGTTCAAACAGGTTGCCTAAGCAGGCGCTCCAAAAACGAGATTGCGACTTAAACATCTTAAACATCGTTCTACTCCTCTGGTCTAGTCAGCGGGAAGAAGAGGACCTCCTTGATCGTGGAGGCTCCGGTAAAGAGCATCACGAGCCTGTCCATTCCAATTCCTACGCCGGCACTTGGTGGCATTCCCTGGCAGATCGCTTCGATAAACTCCTCATCGAGGGGATGGGCCTCTTCATCTCCAGCAAGCCGCTTTTCGGCTTGTGAGAGAAGAAGGTGGCGCTGCAGCTCCGGGTCGTTTAATTCGCTGTAGGAGTTGCAGAACTCATTTCCGTTGATGAAGGTCTCAAAGCGCTCAACCACGTTTTCCAGGCGCACTTTCGGATCGCGATGCAATTTACAGAGAGGCGTTGTTTCGATCGGATGGTCGATGATGTGGTGGGGTTGAATTAGGTGCTTCTCAACAAGCTCTTGGAAGAGGTGGGAGATCAGAAGACCTCGCGTTGCTTTCGCAATGACCTTTGGATCTACAGACCCCTTCTCTTTTAAAACTGCTCTTAGCTGCTCGTCAGTGAGCGCATCGACATCGATACTTGCATAGACGCGGATGCTCTCTTTCATCGTGAGCCGCTTCCAGGGGGTCTTCATGTCGATCTCGGTCTCTCCGTCGCCAGAGTGGGTCTTCACGCGGATCTTTGTGGTGTTGAAAAGGGAGAGAGCGATCTCTTCGAAGAGCTTCTCCGTAAAGACCATCATGTCGTTATAGTCCCAGTAGGAGGCGTAGGCTTCCAGCATTGTAAATTCTGGGTTGTGCGTGCGGTCGATACCCTCATTGCGAAAGACCTTGCTGATCTCAAAGACCTTCTCCATTCCTCCGACAACCAGTTTTTTTAGTGAGAGCTCGAGCGCAATGCGCAGGTACATCTCCTGGTGTAGAGCATTTAATTCGGTTACAAAGGGTCTGGCCTCTGCGCCGCCGTAAATATGCTGCAGAATCGGAGTTTCAACTTCTAGAAATCCCTGCTTTTGAAAGTAGCCGCGCACAAAGTGGAGGATGCGGCTTCGCATCTGAAAGCGCTGAAGAACATCTGGGTTGCTGATCAGGTCGAGCCAGCGCTTGCGGTGGCGAACGCCCACATCTGCGATTCCGGCGTGCTTGTCCGGCAGAGGAAGTAGAGATTTGCAGAGAAGAGTAACCTCTTTAGCAAAGATCGTAAGCTCGCCCTTCTGTGTGCGGAAGAGGTGTCCTTCAACTCCCACGATGTCGCCTAAATCGAGCTTCTTCTCGATGAATTTAAGCGGAGTGAGCTCCTCCTCTTTGCCATCTAATCCACGCACCTTTGTTAGGTCGCGGTTGAACATGATCTGCACGCGCGATGCGCCATCTTGAACCTGTCCGAAAGCGTTCTTTCCCATCGCTCTGAATAGAACCAGCCTGCCTGCAATCGTGACCTTCTCGGTTGCGCCATTTCCAGCCTCTTCGCTATGCCCCACCTCTTTATCATTGTATTTGGCGAGTAGGTCTTCGATCGAAGTCGATGGCGTATACTTGTGAGGGTAGGGATCGATCCCCATCTGGCGAATCTCTGCCAGCTTCATGCTGCGATTGCGGAACTCCTCATGCTGATGGTAATCTGGCTCAGGAAAGCTCATACGTCTCCACTCAATTTAAAATTTAACCTCCCAAGTATACCGTGGCCTCCGCAAAAGCGCAACCTCTCCCACCTTCCACTTGGATTACTCTTTCTGATCGCTGAGTTTTTATTATAAACATCAAGAGAAAGTTCACTCTTAGCCACGGAAGTGGCGTAAGGCGCTAGCCCCGCGTGTAGCGAAGCGGAACGTGGGGAAGGGAGATCCCCCTATCAAAGAGCCGCGGTAGCGGCGACATAAATCTCTTTCGCCGCTACCGCGGCTCTTATGTGTTTAGGGGTCCGATGTTCCCCACGTTCCGCTTCGCTACACGCGGGGCTAGCGCCTTACATCGCTTCCGCGATTAAGAAAGAAAAAATCTTGAAAAATGGATGTTGAATAATAACAAATCGATATAAAAAGGATGTTTTAATTGATTATCATTAGGAAAAACATATGCTACCTACACACAGAAAGCCGACCTCACCAGGAAAAATTTTGTTAGAGGAGTTCCTAATCCCCCTGGGGATCTCCCAGTCGGAATTTGCATTACATTTGGGGGGAAGATGGACCCAAGCAAAACTGAGCGCCATCATTCATGGTAAGCGTTCGATTACTGAAGAAATTGCTCTGGATTTTTCTGATGCATTGGGAACTTCACCCGAATTTTGGATTGCCCTTCAAGATTAAAACTTAGAAGAAGGTGGTTTCGGGGTTGATGTCGATGAGGGTGCGGATGTCACCTGGAGGGGGAGGGAGCTGCTGCTGGGTGAGCTTGAGCTTCTGGGAGAGGAGAGTGGGACTGCTGCCCTTGATCAGAAACTGAAAGCGGTAGCGGGTCTGAATTTTAGGATGCCCACAAGCGACAACGGGCATGAGTTGGAACGAGGGGGGCAGGTTTGTGATAAGGGTAGAGCGAAATCGCTCTAAGGCCTCTTGGGTCTTGGCTTGCGATGAGCCAGAGAAGACGACCTTTGCAAGATGCGAGAAGGGAGGGAAGTTGAAAAGTTTTCTCACCTCCAGCTCTTCTTGGAAGAAGGCCTCGTAGTTCTGAGCCGTTGCAAGGCGCATCGTGTCGTGTTCTGGCATGTGGGTTTGCACGATCACCTCTCCTTCAAGCTCGGCTCTTCCCGCTCTTCCTGCGACCTGCGTGAGGAGTTGAAACGACTTCTCCTGAGCGCGGAAGTCGGGGATATTCAGCGAGCTATCGGCATTGAGAACGCCGACAAGCGTAACCGAGGGGAGGTGGAGCCCCTTGGCAACCATCTGCGTTCCGATAAGCACATCTGCTTTTCCCGATCGAAATTGTCTGAAGATGAGCTCGTGGCTGCCCTTGTGGCGCGTGGTGTCCGCATCCATTCTGAGGGTGCGCACCTCTGGTAGAACCGCGTGCAGGGCGCGCTCTGCCATCTCGGTTCCCGCTCCCTTAAATTTGATCGTCTCTTCCGCCTTACATTCGGGACAGGAGCGAAGCGGCGTCAGTCGATGGTCGCAGAGGTGGCAGGCGAGGATCTTCTCGCCTAGGTGGTAGGTGAGTGCAAGGTCGCAGTTGGGACAGCGCGCAATGTATCCACAGCTGGCGCAGAGGCAGGAGGTGTGGTAGCCGCGCCTGTTGAGAAGTAGGATCGCCTGTTCGCCTAGTCTGCACCGTTTTTTGATCGCTTCGATCAGTCTTTCCGAGAAGAGGGTGAACCCCTTCGCTTTTGCAAATTCGAGACGCATGTCGACGAGAACCACAGGTGCAAGTGCCGACTGCTCGGCGCGGCTGGAGAGGATGGAGAGCTGATACTTTCCCTGCAGAGCGTTCTGGTAGCTCTCTAAACTGGGAGTTGCGCTGCCAAGCACAACGGTCGCCTTTTCGATCTTGGCGCGCATCAGAGCAACCTCACGCGCATGGTATGAGGGCTGCTCCTCTTGCTGCTTGAATGCGCTCTCATGCTCCTCATCGACGATGATAAGTCCCAGATCTGGCATCGGGCTAAAAATAGCCGAGCGCGCGCCCATCACGATGCGGATCGTTCCATCTTGGATCTTGCGCCAGGTGTCGTGCCTCTCTCCGTCGCTTAAGCGGTGGTGGATCAGGGCAATTTTTTCAGAGAAGCGCGTGCGTACGCGCTCCAGCGTCTGCGAGGTGAGGAGAATCTCCGGAACGAGGAAGATCACTCCCTTGCCAAGAGAGAGAGCCTGCTCCATCGCCTGGATGTAGACCTCGGTCTTCCCGCTTCCCGTTACGCCGAAGAGAAGATGGGCGGCGAACTCGCCGCTGTGCAGACTGCTGCTGATCTTTTGCAGAGCTTCCGCTTGTTCGCCTTTTAACTCTTTAGGCTTCGTTGCAAAGACCTCCTGCTCATCGATCGGAGAGCGCTCAGATGCGATCGCCTCTGCGTGGAGAATCTTCTTCTTAATCAGCGTCTGCAAAGGGCTGTTTGAGATCTGCGCTTTTTCCAGAAGATCGGTAAGAAGCAGTCCTTTCGGGTGCATGAGAAGAGCATCCAGCGCCTGCGCCTGCTGCGGGTACTTGCCTCTAATCTCTTCGCATTTTGAGGCGAGCTCCGGTCTTGAAAGGAGAGAGGTGATAAAGAGCTGCGTGCGCTTTTTTGCATCTTTACGCATGCCAGGCGGGGTCATCACTTTAAGAACGCGCCGCATCGGAGTGCAGTAGTAGCGCGACATCCACTCCGCAAGAGTAAAGAGGGCGGGCGAGATCGCTGGCTTCTCGGAGAGGAGCTTTAAGATGCTCTGCACATTTGCAATTTCGGGCGTCTCTTTGAGGGTGATGATCGTGCCAGGCTTGGGCCTGCCGCGCAGAGGCACCATCACGCGCATGCCGATGCCGCATCCCGTAATCTCTTGAGGGATCTTGTAGTCGAGAGGCTTGTCGATGCCATCGTCGAGAAGAACAGAGGCGAAGCTCATGCCGTTTTCAGGATCAGACATATCTTTTTCCAGAGAGCAGCTTTATCGAGTTTGACCTCGGGATTAAGAAGAATGAGAGGCACTTTTGAGACCATCGGCAGCGAGACCGATGTTGGAGCTTGATAGAAGCGCTTCAACTCTGGCAGCTTAAAGAGGCTAGCCTCATCGGCAATGATCAGCTCTAGCTGATTGAGCTGAAAAGTCAGCTCCCACTTCTTCTCTTTCTCTAAGCTGAGCGCATCTAAAATTTTTGTTGGCTTGATCTGTGTATGGATCGCCTTGGCGAGATTCTTTAGGTAGAGGAGCTCCTCTTCTTTTTCTCCAAAATAGAGGATAAGAACAGAGGCAGAGAGAAGGTGCCTCTTCCAGCGAGAAGAGATCTCGATTGCACGCGCATCATCCGGAGGACGATCGACAGTGGGCATGCTCGGGAAGTGGCGCGCGAGCGCAAGCTTCCACTCGTTTGCAGGAACCTGGGGCGCTGTCCGCACAGGTTGCACAGAAGTCGCCTGCGCTTTTACCGGCAGGGCAGCAGCAGCTGGCTGCGGAGCTGCAGACGGCGGCGCCTCAACAGGCCTCTTTACTACCGCTACCTGAGGGGCTGGAGGCTCTTGCGTCGGCGCAGCTCTCTTCGGTGCAGAGAAGATGATCTGCGTCGTCTGCACCTTCTCAGGCGCCACGCTTCTCTTAAAGTAAGCGGCGTTCTCCCTCGAGGTCAGAAGCGAGCTTCTCGCCTTCGCCTCCTCCTTCACCAGCAGCTGAGCTCCTTTGACGAGCTCCTTAAAAAGTTCTCTCTTCATGTTCCCGAGTATGCGCACCCGCCCGCAAAATTGCAATCAGGCTCTATATTGGCCATCTACGGATTTTATTGACTGTCCGTAAGTATGCTATTAAGATTTTTTAAAAAATTATGAACGGCCCCTCGCCGCAATCTCGGCTCTTCAGGGCCGAGTCTAGGCGGGATTCATATTCTCTTTTATCCTTAAGCCGAAGAGAATCTCCTTTCTTTAGGAAGGAGTTCTTTAAAATCTTTCTCCTCTTTGATTGAGCGGAGCGAAATCCCTGGAGTGCGGCGCTCTGCGCCGCCCTAATTTTTTGAGATCTTGTTAACAGTGCTGCTCGAAGAGGAGTCGGGGCGGCGCAAAGCGCCGCACTCCAGGGACCTCTCTTCGCTCGGTCAAAGAGTAGGAGGTTTTTAGTCGAGGGAGAAGAGGGGGTTTGCGTAGGAGTCGCGGTCGAAGGGGAGGAAATCCTCTATCTTCTCGCAGACTCCAATTCATCTGATCGAAACCTGATATTAGGATTTATTTCTGAAATAAAATCCCTTGCCCAAAATTGAGATTTGCAGGAGTGTTTTCTCATCAAATAACTTCGTAATTGATTATGACAATTCGTTTTGTTTTATTTTCGCTAATTTTCTTCATCAGGGCTGCGAGCTCTCAAGAGCCGCATCTTCAATGTTCCTATGGTTGCGGAACAAGCGAAGATAAGCGAGTCTTTGGTGTCATTCGCACTTTTGAAGGTCTTATTGATCAAATCCAGGCGACTTCTTTTAAGCATGTGTTTAATGGAATGAAATTTGCAAGCAACACATTTCAAGTCGGAAAGCCTGAATTTTCTTTGCTAAGCAACGTATCCTGGCCTCCTTTAAGTCGATTTTCCTATTCTTGGAAAGATTCGCCTCATGATTTCATGACAATTAAAAGAAATGGTGAATATGGGGGGATGAAGAGGCTATTTCCTTATGATGAGGGATATGCAACTGTTAGTAATGCTTTTGTCTTATTTGACCATGATATTCAAGATTGTTTCGTCACCTATCTCGACTTCTTGCGTCTTTCATGCCAACGTTGCGAAAATAGGATTCGCGAAATTCGCCTTATCATTAAGCGTGAAGGGAATGGTTATTATGATGATGACGATGATTATGCTTATCGCACAGGTGACATCGTTACATGCGAAGAAGATCTTGCGCGCCTAAATCAGCTTATTGACTTACTCGAGCAGCAACGTAGTGTAGTTACCAGACTTATAGAGAGGGCACGTGAGGATGTGCAAACCTGTTATTTTGGAATTTATGATGCTTGCATAAAAAATCATCAGTCTCTGAAGGCATTATATGAGCGAGGTCTTCTCAATTATGACCAGGGCAAATTTTTTGAGGCTTTGGAAGATGTTTTTGCTCTTATAGAAAAAGCTGGACATTTGGAAGAGAATAACTTGCCTGTTGAAGCCTATTTTTGTAAGGGCGTTGCAGAGTCGGAACTAGGCCTTTATCATGAAGCGATTCAGTCTCTTAATTCAGTAATAGAAAAAAAGCCAGAATTGAAAGATGCCTATTTGGAGCGAGCTATAGCCTATTTTGAAACAGGTCAAATAGAGTCTTCATTAAAAGATTATTTGCAGTCGGGGGTCAAAGTCACGCCTCTTGGTGATGTTTTAGGCGCTGATAATTCAGACAGCCGTTTGGAATATGCTACTGGGCTGATGCAAGCAGGTATGGCCTGGGGTGTTCTGCAAGGTGGAATTGAAGGAGCTATAGACTTTATCCCTTCCCTCGCACATTCTGCGTCAGGTCTGGCCAATGGCTTGATCTCATTTGCATTGAACCCCAAGCAAGTATCCGTTGAGTTTATCTCAAGCTGCAAAGAATGCGTAAAAGATCTCAGAGAAAATCCTTCTCTGCTTAAAGAATGTATTCCAGAAATCAAAGAGCTTGCTGACCGTTTCGATCAGCTTGATGAGTTTCAAAAGGGAACGCTTACAGGCAAGATCATTGGAAAATATGGAATTAGTATTTTTGCGGTTTCTAAAGCAGCGAAAGGTGTTCAGGCCTACTTGAATCTAAAAAAGGCCAATAGTGCTCTATCTTTCGAAACCTTGGCTAGATCTGCTGTTCATGAATCGGAAGCCCTTCTTCAAACTTCTCAAACTTGGCGCACTCAACATAATGCAGCAAAAGCGATCAAAACTGCACAATTGGAAAAAGAAGTATCGGATTGGTTAGGCGAAGGAACAAATTTGATCAGAAATTCAGCAGGGGACTCAGTATTTCTTTCTAAAGATAGGTTGAGGAAAGTGAGGTTTGATTTTAATAGACCGTATCCACATGAGAGTCCTCATTTGCATTTGCAGCACTTCGTTGATCATGAATGGCGAGAAATCAGTCGAGTGTATCCGATCGACGTTCCTCATAAATAGGAGGTAATATTTTGAGAATTTTAGATGATGAATCTGATAAAAAGTTAGACAATGTTAGCATCTTTTTAACTAAAGAAGAGGCTATGCAGTTGCGAGGTTATTTGAACCAACTATTGGACAATCCTAAGTTGCAACATTCTCATTTGTCGAGTGATGACTATCAAAAAGAGATCACTATCTGTTTGTACGATGAAAAAAACTTAGAAAATTTCAATCCTAGATCGATAAAACTGATAAAAGAAGATAAGTGAAAGTAAAGCCTCATATCATTGCACCGGGGAGATATTAATGAGATCCATCATCGTTTTTATGTGTTTGGTTTGTTTGCCGAGTTGTGGTGTAAATCAAGACAATCGAACAGCAGCGTTAGGCCCCCTGAATCAAATGAAGGAGTTTCAAGTTGTCCTTCATGCGGAATTCGATCGAGAAGTGATATTTAATAATGTTGTGGAATCGCTGAAACACTTGGGAAGTGTACAAATAGTAAAGATCTCTGAATGTGATCTTGACTCCGCTGCCAACTCCTCTTCGATACTGATATCTATCGAAGGAGGTCAAGATAGAGCTGAGGGTGCTATTCGAGTGTTTGGAGAGGTTGCAGTTCAGCCGAATCAGTACAAGACGGTTTCTCAAATTTGGGAAGCAAAAGACCAAGAAGAGAGCGGGGTCTATCCCGTGCTTGAAAATAATAGGGTCTCTTTCGAAAGAAAAGATCTGCAAATAACAGAAAGAGATGTAACTGCGTCTGCTGTCGCAATTCGCATAGTTAAGCAGTTTGCTGAACAGTATCGCAAAGACAATCCAGGAGATGCGAAGCCTGTTTTTCGCGTTTATGAACAGATTTTGTGAATTATGAGAATCTACGACCTAAATTCAGAGAAGAAATTCGATAAGGTTACGCTTTATTTAACGCCTGAAGAGGCTCGGGAATTAAAGGATTCTCTTGAGCTGCTCTTAAATAATAAAGCACACCACCACGAACACATTCCTGATAGAGAGAGTGATTTTAAAAGAGAAATCACGGTGTGTATATACACGGAAGACAATTTATCCAGTTTTGATGAGCGTTCGAGAAGGCTTATTTTGACTCAAGAGTAGTATGTAATAAAAACACCCGCACAAGATGAATGGGTCTTTTTGTTACATAACTGGAACATTTGGTTTTCATCTTGACATCAGGGAAAGAGGTTTATTTCGCCGCTACCGCCGGCTCTGGTGTGTGTGGGCAGGATTCTCTTCCCCACGTTCCGCTTCGCTCCATGCGGGGCTAGCAAATGTCACCGCTTCCGCGGTTAATCCTCTCTCAACTTCTCCGTTTAAAGAACTACTTAGCTAGGGGAATTGTAGGTGTCAAAAGTAAAATAATTATTTTAATTATAATGTGGTTGTGGTGGATGTTTAATATATTAAAGATAAGTTAATTACGTTATGTGTTGAAATGTAATATATTATAATTTACAATATTATAGATTTTTTAATGAGGGAACTATGACAGCAGTAAGTGGTGCAAGTTCGACAAGAATGGTGCTCAGAAGCAGTAGTAAGCGCTTAAAGGTGGAGAAAGAAGCTCCTCCCCCCAAAAAAGGAGAGCCTTCTAAATCAAGGTTAATGAATCTTCCTCGGGATCTCTTAGATAAAGCGCTCTCTTTTCTTTCTCCAAGCGACTTCGCAGGAACTTTACCTGTGTGTTACGATTTTAGACAGTCAGCAAAAAGAGTCTTTGAACTCATCTTGAGGCAGCCACGCACTATCACTTATCGTGGATTTCTTCCTTACGATAAATTTACGAGAGAAAGCATAGGAACTCCCTGGAGAGAAGTTTCTCACCTCTTAGGCAAGATGAGCAATTTAACCTGTTTTGAGAGCTTAAAACAGGGAGACTATCAGTTGCAATATGTTGATCGCATTCTTACAGAAAGACCTGCGTCTTTAACAGAGCTCCGCCTTTCTGATGATTTTTGGCAGGCTCCTAATCAAGGAGATGATGATTACAGATATACATATGTTGGCGGCGCGCTTCTCATGTCACTTGCGCAAAAATGTTCTGGGATCACTACTTTCTCTTTTGACGGGTGCTACTCTTTAGACGATGAGCAGATGGGCTATCTTCTCTCTCAAATGCGTAAATTAAAAAGGGTATCTCTTCGAGATAACTGGTCTGATGTTGTTGAGAAAAATGCAATGAAGGCGCTTGCTCAAACTCCTTCTCTCACGTCGGTAGATCTCCACAAATGTTGGGGGATTAGCGCCCAAGATGTGACCCATCTGGTTAAAAGTCTTCCTAAGTTAACCTTTTTAGATATTAGCATTAGCATGGGCAAGTACGTCGAAGTGAGAGCTGATGGCGTTCACATTGAAGGGGCAGCGCTGCTCTTGGAAGCCATCACAAGGCATGGAACGCAGCTGACCACATTGAAAATGGACGATCGCTTATGTAAGAGCCATGATCTAGACGTGATAAAAAAGAGCTGTACAAAGCTTCAGTGTGTGGAAGTGGTTACGCCACGTTTTCGCAGACAATAGCTTCATTCAATGCTGAAGAGGGCGTTTGCGTAGGCTTCGCGGTCGAAGGGGAGGAGGTCCTCCATCTTCTCGCCGACCCCAATCCAGCGGATGGGGATGCCGAGCTGCTTGGTGATGGAGAGTGCGATGCCGCCCTTTGCGGAGCCATCGAGCTTAGCGAGGATGATGCCGGTTAAGGGAGTGAACTGGTGGAAGACGGTGGCCTGATCGACGGCGTTCTGGCCGGTGGTAGAGTCGAGAACGAGGAGCGTCTCGTGTGGCGCTGTGGAAACGACTTTTGCACAGACCTTGCGCATCTTCTCCAGCTCGCGCATGAGCTCGGTCTTATTCTGAAGCCTTCCAGCCGTGTCGATGATGACAACATCTGCTCCGCGCGCTTTTGCAGCGGTGAGGGCGTCAAAAGCCACTGCTGAAGGGTCGCTGCCAGGTTGAGACTTTACGATTTCGCAACCGAGACGTTCAGACCAGGTGGTTAGCTGCTCGATGGCTGCAGCTCTAAATGTGTCGCCAGCCCCCAGAAGCACCTTCTTGTTCTGCACTTGAAACTGCTTGGCAAGCTTGGCAATGCTGGTCGTCTTTCCGCTTCCATTTACCCCCACAATCAGAATCACCAGAGGCTCTCCTGCTTTTGGTGCTTGCGGCGTCACCTTCGCGGGAGCCTCCAGTATTTTCAAGGCGAGATCGCGCATGGAGGTGATCAGCTCCTCTTTGGGCGCATCGGCATTTTTGCGCAGGAAGTGTTTGGCGTGCTCGACAAACTCTTGCACGCAGACAGAGCCTAGATCGGCTTCATACAGAATGGCCTCGAGCTCTTCAAAGGTCTTCTCATCCCAGGGCTGCCCAAAGAGTGCGCGGATCTTTCCTCCCAGCAGGGAGCGCGTTTTTGAAAGAGCCGACTTGACTTTTTGGAAACTCGATTTAAGAAAACCCAATACCATGCGATACACCTTGATAGAAATGTGATTCTATCAGATAAAGAATTTTAACACTTACTATAACGAAACGAATTAAATTTTTGAGTTCAAGATGAATATTCACGAGTATCAAGCCAAAGAGATCTTGTCCCGCTACCACATCCCGATTCCTCCATTTGGAGTGGCGGGCAGTGTGAAAGAGGTGGAGCAGCTGGTTAAGGAGCTCGGCCTAAAAGAGGCTGTGATCAAGATTCAGGTGCATGCGGGTGGAAGGGGAAAGGCGGGCGGTGTGAAGTTTGCAAAGACGCCTCAAGAGATCGCGTCTGTCGCCTCGAAGCTCATCGGCATGAAGATGGTGAATAATCAGACGGGGAAGGAGGGGGTTGTTGCACACAAGGTGCTCGTCTCCAAACCGCTTGAGATCAAGAAGGAGTACTACCTGGGCGCTGTGATCGATCGCGACAGAGCAAGACCTGTGCTTATCGCCTCTCCCGAAGGGGGAGTTGAGATCGAAGAGGTGGCAGAGGCCCATCCAGAGAAGATTTTAACTCTTCCCATCGGATTTGATGGCAGCATGAAGTCCTTTCATCTTCTGCGCCTCTGCAACTTCATGGGCTGGAGTGGAGAGACAGCAAAACAGGGAAGACACATAGCTCAAGGCGTCGCAAAGGCCTTCATCGAGAATGATGGCTCCCTTTTGGAGATCAACCCGCTCGTGGAGGATCCCGAGGGAAATCTCTGGGCGCTAGATGCTAAGTTTGGAATCGACGACAACGCTCTCTTCCGCCACCCGCACCTTGCGGCCTACTACGACTCGACACAGTACTCGAAGAATGAGGTGATGGCGAAGGAGTTTGACCTCGCCTACATCGCACTCGATGGCACGATCGGCTGCATGGTCAACGGCGCAGGCCTTGCGATGGCGACGATGGATATTATCAACTACTATGGAATGAAGCCCGCCAACTTTCTCGATGTGGGCGGAAGCGCCACTAAAGAGAAGATCTCGGAGGGCTTTAAAATCCTTCTTCTCGACCCTCAGGTGAAGGGGATTCTCGTGAATATTTTCGGCGGAATCATGAACTGCGCCACCCTCGCAGAGGGGATCATTCACGCTGCATCGGAGCTCGCACTTAAAGTGCCTCTCATCGTCAGAATGGAGGGAACTCATGTCGAAGAGGGAAAGAGGCTTCTCAAAGAGTCGGGCCTGCCAATTACAACAGCGGATACATTAGAAGAGGCGGCCAAAAAGTCGGTTGCCGCAGTGAAAGGAGTATAGATTCATGGCCATTCTCATCGATAAAAAGACGCGAGTCATCACACAGGGGCTCTCGGGAAAAGCGGGCAGATTCCACACTGAGCAGGGGCTTCTCTATGGTTCGAAGTTTGTCGGCGGGGTCACACCGGGCAAGAGCGGACAAGAGGTGCTGGGCCTTCCTCTCTTCGATACCGTCTATGAAGCTAAGAAGGCGCTGAACTGCGACGCTTCGCTCATCTTCGTGCCTGCTGCCTACGCGGCTGATGCGATCTTGGAAGCAGAAGACGCAGGCGTTCCTCTCATCGTCTGCATCACAGAGGGAATTCCCGTGCGCGACATGCTGGAAGTGAGCCGCGTGATGAGAAGCAGCAAGAGCCGCCTTATCGGCCCCAACTGCCCGGGAATCATCACTCCTGGAGAGTGCAAGATCGGCATCATGCCCGGATACATTCACAAGCGCGGCAAAGTGGGAATCGTCTCGCGCTCTGGGACACTTACCTACGAGGCTGTCTGGCAGACGACGCTCTCGGGTCTCGGACAGACGACCTGCGTCGGCATCGGAGGAGATCCTCTTAACGGCACAAGCTTCATCGACGTTCTTAAACTCTTTGAAAAAGATAAAGAAACAGAAGCGATTCTGCTCATCGGAGAGATCGGAGGCAGCGCCGAAGAGGAGGCTGCAGAGTGGATTAAAGCGCACTGCACCAAGCCCGTTGCTGCATTCATTGCTGGCGTCACCGCACCTCCAGGCAAGAGGATGGGACACGCAGGCGCGATTATCTCTGGTGGAAAAGGCACTGCGAAAGACAAGATGGATGCGTTAAGAGCTGCCGGCGTTATCGTTACCGAGTCGCCAGCAGAGATGGGAAAAGCAGTTGAAAAAGCGCTAGCTGGAAAATAGAAAAATGGCTCGCATCGCAAGGCGCATTCCGCTAACGATCTCTCCGATGTTCTGGCTTGTTGCAGCACTCATCGGATATGTCAATAGCCAGACCTGGATGGGCACTCTCATCTGGATGGGAATCATCCTCGTCTCTGTGCTGTTCCACGAGTTTGGCCATGCCCTCACTGCTCTTCTCTTTGGGAGGCACCCGCGCATCGAGCTCGTCGCCTGGGGAGGCCTCACCTACCACGAGGGAGAGAACCTCTCATTTCCCAAGCAGTTTCTCATCGTCTTTAACGGACCACTTTTTGGCTTTATTCTATTTATCCTCGCTACTCTCGTGCTTCAATTTGTTCCTCCTTCAAACGAGCTTATGCTGGGAGCTGTTGGAACACTTCAGTGGGTCAACCTCTTCTGGACGCTTTTAAACCTCCTTCCTGTGATGCCCCTCGATGGCGGACAGCTGCTGCGCATCGTCTGCGAGGCCTTCTGGGGAGTGCGCGGATTTAAGTATGCGCTTCTTACCAGCATGGCGATTGCAATCGGCATGAGCCTCTTCTTCTTTCTCTATCAAGCGTTTCTGGTAGGCGCCCTCTTCTTCCTTCTGGGCTTCCAGAGCTTTGAAACATGGAGAAAGAGCAGGCAGCTTTCGGAAAAAGACAGAGACGCCGAGCTTAAAATGATGATTCACGAAGCGGAGACTCTGCTGCACGCTGGCCAAAAAGAGCGCGCTCGAGAGACTCTGAATAAAATTCTCAGCCGCACAAGAGAGGGGATGATCTACCTCCTCTCCACGCAGTATCTTGCCTACCTAGACTACGAAGAGGGAAGAGCCAAAGAGGCGTATGAGCTTCTTCTTCCCATCCAGGGCGAGCTCTCTTCCGACGCTCTCTGCCTGCTGCACAAAGCCGCCTTTGATCAGAAGGACTACCCCCTTGTGATCGAACTCGGCGGCAGGTGCTTTCAGACCTGGCCAAGCGTAGAAACTGCCCTCAGAAACGCCTACGCCTGCGCTTCTTTTTCCCAAACAAATGCTGCCATTGGCTGGCTCCAAACCGCTTTAAAAGAGGGCCTTCAGAACATTCAAGAAGTTCTTTCACAAGAGGCATTTAACCCCATTCGACAAGATCCCGCCTTCCAATCTTTCATTCTAAATATAATAAAAAATTAAGTTATCTGTTTTAGCTGATAATTAATTTTTGAACCCCCATTTGCTTTTTACTTGTTTTGCAAAATTTGATATAATTTTTTGCAAATCACAACGAGTTTATCCATGAGCGTAGAGTTCAAAGAGAGCAAAGGAGCAATAGCAGCCACCGCAGCTCCGTGCCGATCAGCAGTGCCCCCACAGAACGGCTCATGTCCTGCGCGCTTGCTCGTGGAGGATTGTCTTGAGAATATCTTCTTTAAATTTCAGCTTCCAGAGAGGCTTGCATTTCTTTCATTTTCTATGGATGGAGTGAGCGATCTCGCTGCCTGTGCAGCCACATGCAGAGAGTGGCGCAGGGTAGCAGAGAAGCCACTCTGGGAAGAGGTAAGACGAAGATCACTTCCCTCCTTGCCTCCTGGGGAGAATCTGAAAGAGCGCTGCCTTGAACGATTGAATAGAATTCAAAGAAACCTGGACGCAGGCCACTTTACCCGGACGCTCATTGAAACAATACCAGATACTACAGACTATAGACCATCAGTCGCCGAAGGAAGCTCTCGTAGCCTACCTGTTTGGAGAGGTGAAAGGGACACCCTCTTTTGTACGATCAAAGGAGGGCTTGTTGAACTAAGAGAATTCAAGGCCCCATTAGGAATTGTAAGATCTATAGATGTAAGTTCTCATCTGCTCATGATGTATTCTAATTGTGGAGATGCGCTTCTATTTGAAAAGTTTGCACCTCTCATTGCTTATGGGAAGCTGATTGTATACGGACGTACCTTAGAAAACAGAAGTCAGTGTGTGCTTTGTATCTGGGATCTTTTAAACTCAAGTACAGCTCCTGTTTTGCGGATAGAAGATCCTGGATTTGTTGCCGGGAGGGAGTGCTATTTTAAGGTTGTGGATAGAAAGCTTGTATGTGCGATGGAAGATGCCAAAAAAGAGAAGCTAACTATTCATGTTTACGACCTTCCAACCTGTAAAAAAGTGGGAGAGGTTCCCTCTGCCCCTTATCAGAAAGAGCGTCCATTTGTGTGTATTACTGGATGGCAAGGAGGAGTCTGCGTATATCTGAGTAGTGTAGGTAACGACTACATCAAGGAGCATTTCAATCTCTCAACTCTAAGATCAGAAGGAACAGATGTGAAACTTCCGGCTTTTTCTGTGTTAAAGACCGGCAAATCCGAAGGAGTAGGATTTTCAAATAGTTTGCAACTAGTCAAGGAAGAGACCTTGTCTTCGGGACAAGGAAGAAGAGTGACAACAGTAGTTCTTCCAGGAACATTTTATAGAATTCTAACTCCGGGCCTTATTCCTTTTGGAGGAAGAGTAGTTGTTGTTGATGATTGCATCAAGGATGCAGCCAAGATCACTCTTTTAAATCTCAAAGCTAGATCCTCTCATGACATAGTTAAAATGAGAGAAGAAACAAACTTCATGAATCATCCTAATTATGCTCAATTTTCTGATGGAGTTTTAAGAATACAAGAAGGTTGTCAAGACGTTTACTGTTACGATTTTAATCGGCCAATCCAGCCCTTTCAACCAGCTTCTGCAGCTCCCGCTGCCGCAGCGCCTCAGGCGCCTGTTGAGCGTAGCCTCTTCGACTGCATTTTAGACTTCTTCAGCTGGCTTGCCAGCTGCGTGCGCAGCTGCCTCGGGATGGAGGAGCAGCCATGAGCAGCGGATTAGGATTAGGTTTAGAGTTCATAGAGAGCAAGGGAGCAATAGCAGCCACCGCAGCTCCGTGCCGATCAGCAGTGCCTCCAAAGGACGGCGCATCCCCTGCGCGCTCTCTTCCTGTGGAGATGCTTGATCGTATCTTCTCTTTTGCGATAGATGCGCAGGGACATTTTTCTATGCGTAGACGAGAGCTTATCGATCTCGCCGTAGTATGCAAACAATGGGCAGCGGGTGCTGCCGATCTGCGCGCAAAAGATCTTATTGCGAGGTGTTTTCCTTCGCTGCCGCAACTTCCAACGGAAGAGGGAGTAGAGGTAGAAGGAGAGGGCGACATACGAGCGCGCTACCGCGCTTGGGAAGCTCTGATGGTGCGCAATCTGCTTGCAGGGCGGTTTCCTCTCTATAAACATTTTCCTCCTCCTAACTTGGACAATCCGAGGGAGCCCACTAGAGAGATCTACATTCAGAGGGGAGGGCTCTTTTGGACGGCAGCAAAAGATGGTGAGGGTTATGAGTGGCGCTTAAGGGATTTTAAGAGTTGCGAAATGCTAAGAGGGTACGAGAGGGGGTATGATGTTGAACATTCTGGACTAGAAGGGCTAGCGATAACTCCTTGGATAGCCCAAGAAAAGTTCTTTTCCATAACTCCTACAGCTATCCGAGTGGAGGATCTTACAGATAGCGCTCAGCGGAGCTCTTATCCCATCGATAAAGTGAGTTGTTCCCATTTTGATTTCCGCTACGCGGTTTCACAAAATAGACTTGTAATTGCCACCTCTTCTTCTCTTGATATCTACGATCATAATAGAAGAAGCCACTTGGGAAGTGTCCGCATGCCGAAGGGCTTTCAAACGCACAGACTGGTTTGTCATGACAACCTGGTTTTCACACATGGAAGCTTCAAAGATCCAAGAACGGCGGATGAGATACATATTTTCAATCTTCAGAAAATGGCTTATCTGGGAAAATTACTTAAAAGTGATTACATCTCTATTCATGATAGTGCTGTGACAAGTGAGGGTGTCTGGATAAGAGTCCAAGAGATAAAAGAAGATAGCGTTCTTGAATCCCTACAATTATTGAAATTTTCGGATCTCTTTGCCACTCCAACAAAAAAGATAATTATTGATCAAAGAGACCATCTACCTTTTCGCTTTGGTACGAGTTATCAGGGATCAAATCTGCTTCGATTAGGCGCAGGTCTGCTCGTTTTAGGAGCAGCATCTCTTGCCTTCTACAACGAGCAGGGAGAGAGAAGGCAGATCTTAGGTGTGGATGAGTTCCAGAATGCTCGAGCGATGAGCTTCCAGCTCTTTGATGGCATTCTAAGAGTTTACAGATACCAGAGCACGGTCATTGAACTTAACTTGAGGCTGCAGGAAGGGCTTGAACCCGACTTTCCTCTGCCAGACTATCCAGAAGAGGCTCCGCTTCAACCTCCCCTTATATCCGCTGAAGCTCTTCAGCAGGCAGCACCTGCAGCTCCTGCTGCCGCTGCGCCTCAAGCGCCCGTCGAAGCTCCTCAACGGGCAGCACCTGCAGCGCCTGCTGAGCGTAGCCTCTTCGACTGCATTTTAGACTTCTTCAGCTGGCTTGCCAGCTGCGTGCGCAGCTGCCTGGGGATGGAGGAGCTGTCATGAGTACAAGAGCAGTCTCTAGCATGTCGCTAGATGCACAGTCTGCTTGCTCTCCTTCGATAGTAGGGCTGCCCGATGACTGTTTGATTCACATTTTCTCCTGCTTTCAAGGAAGTGGAGAGAACAATATAGCCGGATTGGAAGAGCTGGCTCGAATTGCTGCAACTTGCAAAAAGTGGGCCCAGCTTACCCACTCCGATAGATGGAAGATCATTATCCAGAGAACACTGCCCTCCGTAATTCCCGGTGATGATCCGAAGGTTAGCTGTCTGGAAGCGCTGAACCGGATTGGGAGAACTCAGAGATCTTTTCATGCAGCTTCGCTTCCCGCAATGACAAACGCTTTAGGGGCTCCCTTGCGAGGTTACATGACTGGACGAGGGGATCTTCTTTTTACCGTTGAGGGAGAGAATCTTTGTGTCAGAGACTCTTCTACAAGAGAGATCACAAAGACAATCAGATGGAAGGATCTATTTCCGGTGTTGCGGCTTCCAGGAGGAGTACCTTCAGAGTATGATCAAGGTCAGATTGTAGATGGTCAGCTCTATCTGTTTGGAAATAAGGAAAGAGACATAGGAGTCATAGGAGTTCGGCTCGATCCATATGTAGCGCACTGGTCTTTAACTGATACTCAGAGCCGCCTGATAAAAGGACCTGAGGGGTGTTATGGTTTTACGGTTTTGGGTGGCAAGATCGTTTTTGCAACTCCCACTAAAATCAGCGTCTGCCAAGGGTTTGTTGAAGTGACGAGAGATGGAGAGTACCAGTATCACAATCCAGATCTTCTCCATATCCCTCTAACAGATCCTATCTATTTTGGGCGCATCACTAGCCGATGCGGAAGAGTACTTGTCACAGGGACATTTGAGAGTGAGAAGCGCACAGAGATCTTTAATCTTGAGACGATGCGTTCAGAGGGAGTTGTGCGCGGTAAGATCTTTGGCGATGTGGTTCAGACATCAAAAGGAAATTGTGCAAGAGTTGAAACTGAGGATAGCGATCAGCTGCTGCTGCTCGATCCAGAAAACATGGCAGGCGAGCCGCTGAAGGTTATAGAAATCGATATTGGAAACGAGCTTGCTTATCATGAAACAAGACAGACCAGGTCCACCATGCTCGCGCTGGGAGATAGGGTCTTGCTGCTTGAAGATACCCGCCTTGGCATTTACGATTTAGAAACAGGAGAGCGCCGCGCGATCCTAATAGGACAGCAGGTCCATGCAGAATTTCAGTTCAATAGAGGAGTTCTTACAATCCGTTGCCTTAACGGTACAGATGTCAGGATTGATTTTAACCAGCCTCTTCAAGGCCCCTTACCCGAGCCTGAACGCAGCCTCTTTGTGCAGTTCTTCGACTGTATCCTAGACTTCTTCAGTGCGATCTGGAATCTCCTGTTTCGCTCGTGACCAGCTCATCTTTTCTTAATCGCAGAAACAATGTCAGGCCGCTGCTGTAGTTGCCGGCTGGAGTATTTGATTACAACATTCTGTTGTCTTGTCACAACATTTTGTTGTGTAACAAACTTAACTTAAGAAGCCAGAGCGGCGCAAAAAGCGCCGCAGTCCAGGGACCTCTCTTCGTTCGGTCAAAAGAAAGTGTGGGTAGTTCCTTCTAGAGGCCTACTTTGTAAGAATATTGGCTTTGTTGACAAATGTAATCTAATTGATTACATTGATATAAACGAGAATTTCATGGCGATTAAGAGTTTTAAGCATAAAGGGTTGAAGAAGTTCTTTGATTCTGGAAGTAAAGCGGGGATTCAGGCAGCCCACGCAAAGAAGATCGAACTTGTTTTGGATCTGCTTAACTCTGCGATGGAGGCTAAAGACATGAACTTTCCTGGATCCGACTTTCACCTTTTAAAAGGAGGTCTTAAAGGCTTCTATTCGGTTCATGTCAATGGTAATTGGACGATTATTTTTCGCTTTGAAAATGGTGAAGCAATCGACGTAAATTTAATAGACCACCACTAGAGAGAATGTAATTTATGGCAAAGAGAAGAAAGCCTACACATCCGGGAGAAGTTTTAGACAAACTTTATATCGAACCCTTGCAACTAAATTTGCAAAAGTTTGCTGATAGGTTGGGCATCGCTCGCAATACTCTATTTAAAATCAGAGCTGGCGCAGCAAGCATTACTCCTTCTCTTGCGCTTTCATTAGCAGAAGCGCTCGACACAACCCCGCAACTTTGGCTTAATTTACAGCAGAACTACGATTTATGGATTGAAGAACACGAACGCAAGCATGTTCAGGTTAAGCCGATTCTTAAAAATGGCGAGTTCCTTCATATCAGGCAAAATATTGGAATCGCAAGAATATCCCCGTCTTTTAGTTAACAATTGTCAGTAGCTCGTCCCAGCGCGTTGTGTAGCGGG
The DNA here is from genome assembly GCA_016185065.1 of Chlamydiales bacterium. Taxonomy (NCBI): domain Bacteria; kingdom Pseudomonadati; phylum Chlamydiota; class Chlamydiia; order Chlamydiales; species Chlamydiales bacterium. The sequence continues at coordinate 662,581 of JACPOL010000008.1, read as the reverse complement.
GAGAGCAGTTTTCTGCGGGTCTCTTCCACTCTTTCTTGATGCCCTCTGCGGCGAAGTGGAGGTGGGCTCCGGTTGAGGAGTTCACCTGATCGATAAGCGCCATGGCGCGCTTCTTCTTCTCATGTACTTCTGGATGTGTGGTGGCCTGTGTAAAGAGGTCGGACTGGTGGGCAGTTGCAGAGGAGATCTCTGCAAAGGTGATGCCGACCTTTTTGTAGAGGAAGCCCTCGCGGTAGATCTTCTTAAGCGCCTCTTTGGCAGAGCTGATGAGCAGGGGAGTGTAGGAGGTGGGCTCTGGAAGGGTGATCGAGAGTGTATTTGCGTAGTAGTCGGGAGGAGAGAGAAAGGGGGAAGTGGTGAGGAAGACGGAGAGGGAGCGGCAGGATAGCTCTTCACTGCGCAGCTTTTCTGCGGCGGAGGCGACGTAGGAGGAGAGGGCCTCTTCAAGCTCGCTGAGTGCTGTGACGCGGTGAGAGAAGGAGCGCGCGTGGGTAAGCGACTGTCGTATTTCGGGGATCTCCTCAAGGGAGAGAGCGGGGATACCGCGGAGTTCAAGCGCAGTGCGCAGCAGCATGACAGAGAAGCGCTTCTGCAGCCAAGGATCGGAGGCGTTTTTAAGCTGGAGCGCGGTGCGGATGCCCTCTTCTTTGAGCTTTGTATTTAGGCGCGATCCGACGCCCCAGATATCGGAAGGAGGGATCTTGCGCAGGTGGGAGTCGATCGTTTCAGGCTCTGTGAGTTGAAGGATGCCCGAAGGGAGTTTTTTAGCTAGGTCGTTGGCGACCTTAGCGAGAGTTTTAGTGGTGCCGATGCCGATGGAGACGTGAATGCCTGTCCACTTGAAGACTCGCTCTTTTATTGCCAGCGCTTCCTCTGCAGGGGCCAGCAGGAAGGCCTCATCGACCGAGTACTCCTCAATTTCTGTTCCAAAGCTGCGCAGAGTCTGCATGACGCGTTGAGACATATCGGCATAGAGGGCGAAGTTACAGCTGCGCGTATGCACGCCTCTCTCTTTGAAGAATTGCGCCCACTGGTAGACGGGTGCTCCCATGGGAATGCCGAGGGCCTTTGCCTCTTTTGAGCGCGCGAGGATGCATCCGTCACTACTCGAGAGTACAACGACTGGCTTTCCAAGCAGATTGGGATTAAAGACTTGCTCGCAGGCGACAAAGAACTGGTTGCAGTCGACAAGTAGATAGAACATTAGCGCATCTGGTGGATGACGTGGGTGACTACGCCCCAGACCTGGAAGTCGCTGGCTGTGGAGATCTCGATGGGCTTGTAGTCGGGATGCTCTGCAACAAGAGAGATCTTTTCACGGCGTTTGTGGAGGCGTTTGACGGTGAACTCTCCGCCTAGAATTGCAACGACGACCTTTCCATGGACGGCTTCAAGCGAGCGGTCGACAATGAGAATATCCCCAGAGAAGATGTTCGCCCCCTCCATCGAGTTTCCCTGCACGCGGACAAAGAAGGTGGCAGCAGGGTGGGTGACGAGGAGTGCGTTCAGATCAAGTGTCTGATCGATGCTGGTCTCAGCAGGGCAGGGAAACCCTGCGGAGACACTGCTTTCAAAGAGAGGTATGGCAGTCATTTCACTAACTTCTCTATTCGAGTTTAAGCGAGTAGAAGCGAGTTGCTGTGCCTTGGCGTACAAGCAGAAGCACGCGCTTCTTGTTGCTAAGGTCGTTGAGCGCTTCGTTGAACTCTGAGACGTTTGTGATCTTCTTATGGTCGATCGCTTGAATCAAGAATCCGGGGCGGAGGCCTGCTCTCGCGCTGATTGAGCCGGGCTTAATCCTGGTGATGACAACGCCCTCTTCGCCTCTTGGATAGCCGATCTCTTTTGCATTTTCAGGAGTGAGAGCCTCTACCTCTAAGCCGAGCTTCTGAACGATGCCTCCTGTCGAGAGCTTATCATCAGATGCTGAACCGAGGGTGACTGGAATGTTTAAAATCTTTCCTTTGCGATTGACCTTAAGATCGATCTTAGAGCCTGGTGCCATGAGAGAGATCTCATTTCTAAAGCCGCCGAGAGACTTGATCGAGTTCTTATTGTACTCAAGGATGATATCTCCCTGTTTTAAGCCAGCCTGATCTGCAGGAGAGTCTTTGATGACCTCTGAGACGAGCGCGCCTTCTGCTTTTTCAAGATTGAAGGCATCGGCGATATCCTTATCCACAGGCTGAAGGGAGACGCCGAGGAAGCCGCGCGTTACAGACCCCTTGTCGATGATCTGAGTCATGATGTTGCGCGCCATATTGCTTGGAACGGCAAAGCCGATTCCCATATAGCCGCCCGAGCGAGAGACGATGGCTGTGTTAATGCCGATGACTTCGCTCTTCAGGTTTAGAAGAGGTCCGCCAGAGTTGCCGGGATTGATGGCAGCATCTGTCTGGATAAAGTCTTCAAGGTCGTTGATGCGAAGGTTCTGTCTTCCTTTAGCGCTAATGACCCCAACGGTGAGTGAGGCCTCGAGCTGAAACGGGCTTCCGATTGCAATTACCCACTCTCCAATGTCCATGAGATCGGAGTTTCCGAGGACGATAAAGGGGAGGTTCTTGTCATCGACTTTAATGATGGCGATATCAGTGTGAGGATCGGATCCAACAAGTGTAGCATCGAGCTCGCGGCCATCGTTGAGGACAACTGAGATCTTATCCGCTCCTTTAACCACGTGGGCGTTGGTCATGATGTAACCATCTGCAGTGACTATGAAGCCAGAGCCCTGACTCATCTGCGGCTGTGGAGCTCTACCCTGTCCCTTTGGGGAGAAGCCGAAGAAGCGATTGAAAAAGTCGTCGCCATAGTAGTCAAAAGGATTCTGCTGGTAGTTCTCGCCAGGTCCAGCCTCTTCTTGAACGTTGCTCTGTATTTTCACGAAGACGACAGCTGGCATCGCCTTCTTGGCGACCATCGTGAACGCCTTCGAGGTCTGCTCTGCCGAGCAGCACTCTTTCGGCATCGTGTCGGCAGCAGCGGGTTTCGGTGCAGGCGCTGCAAATGAAGAAATTGAGAGAAGAAGTGTGGATGCGATTAGGTAGTGTTTCATAGCCATGGTCTCCTCGTGATATAAGCCGGAACGCCTCAATATATCGCCGACCTCAGAAAAGCACAAGGGGGTAAAAATTACAGAGGGAGGATGGGGAGGAGGTTCTCTTTTTCGAGGAGTTCGCGGCCGGCAAAAGAGATGGTAATGCCAGCATCTTTTTGAGGAAGGATCTCTTTTTCTACCGCTTGCATAATCTGTTTTTTATTCAGGCTGAGGAGGCTGTCGCGGTAGAGCTGCCGACGCTCTTTCGTCTTTCCATCGCGCCAGTTGTTATAGGCTGCAATCGCTCTGCTGCCGGGGGCGATAGGCATATCCATCGATTGAATAACGCCGAGTTTAGCCTCTTCAAGATCGCGCTCATCGAAGCTTCCTGAAGCGATTGTTTCAATAGATTTTGAAAATACTTTTAACGTCTGGCCAAGGTGAGGATCGCGGTAGGCGTAAAAATAGAAGTTTCCAAAAGAGGAGCTATAGGCAGCGCCCGTTCCATACGCGCCTCCCTCTTCTCGAATCTTGCGATGGAAGATCTTATTTTCAAACAGGGGCATCGCGCAGCTTATCGCAGGAGAGTGGGGATGGATGTAGTGGACGGATCTAAAAGCTTGAACGGTAAAGGCAACTGGAGAGGAGATCGGTCTTGCATGTGAGGCGACGGGTTCTAGGGGGAAGTCGCTCTTCCAGATAGCGGGAGGTTTGAGAGGGAGTTTAGCGAGTCCAAAGAAGCCCTCTTTCTGAAGCTCTCTGTACATCTTCTCATCGCAGCTGAGGATGAGGTGGGGGGACTTGTGAGAGAAGACCTTATCTTTAACTGCGAGCAGCCGGTCGATGATGACGTCGGGTTTCTCTTGAGCCAGTTTTGCAATATGCTGTACCTCTTTGAAGTAGGTTAACCCGTAGAGGGAGTTAGCAAGGTGAGAGGCGTGAGAAAAGCTGCTTAAAGCTAGCTGAAGCGCATAGCGGAGCGCCTGGCGATTAAAGCGGTTCTGCATCGAGGTGTCGAGCTGCAGAATAAGCTCTTGAATCCTCTCTTTCTCATTGAGGCGCGGAGAGACAATGATCTCTTTAATAAGATCAAAAAGCTTGTCTGCTTTTCGATAGAGGGCTTTTCCGCGGATCGTAAATGAGGGCTTTAACACCTGCGGCATTTCGATCTGGGGATGGAGAGAAGTTACAGCTCCTATGCCGCCGGTGTGTGATTGGATATACTCTAGGTTGCTTCTCCAATCTCGTGGTCCGGCTCCGATCTCTGAAAGAAGGGAGACGAGGAGCTGGAGATAGGGGAGCTCTTCTTGGGAGAGCTCTGGCAGGTCGAGCACGAGATCGACATAGAGGATCTGATTCGTAAAACAGTTGTGGTGAAAGATGCGGAGGTCGCCAAAATTCTCCTCGTGGAGTTTAAAATCGGTGACAAGCAGCGGAACATCTTCTAATCCAACTTTTGGAAGGAGGTCGATATTCTGGCTCTCCATCTTCTTCTGGTAGAGAGTGAGATTCTCCGCCTGTTTAACAATCGAGCTGACCTCACTTTTGGTTAGGGATTTTTTGATCTCTTCAAGCAGAGCCTTCTCTTGAGCGAGCTCTTGCGATGCGAGGCCCGGATCTGGGCTCATCACGAGGCGGACTCTGTGAGGATTGTCGATAAGCAGCTTTCTGATGAGGGAGGGGAAGTATTTTGGATCTCTACTCTGTCTGATCAGCTTTTCGAAGTGAGTGTGGACCTTTAGAGCGTTCTCAGGAGGGCAGCCGTGCTGTTTAGCAAGGGCTGAGCGCATAAATAGAGTGAGTCCAAAAGGCGAAGAGTCTCCAGAGATCTCGGTGCGCGCGAATTCGAGCTGGTGGATTGCGGTGTCGATGAGGTGAGGAGGAATTCCATCTTCAGCGATCTTTTCTAGAGATGAGAGCAGGAGCTTTTCCAGCTCGTCAGCGTTCTTCTTTTCGCCTCCTTTACAGACGATCAGGTAGGGGACTTCGCTCATGTCGACATCGATGTGGGCATCCGCATGCACACAGAGGCCCGATTTAAGAAGGGGAAGTTTAAGCAGGGAGGCGTCGGTGTCCATCAGAATAGAGTCGAGCACACAGAGAGCGAGGACATCATCTTGCTCAAGAAGTGGGAGTGTGAGCCAGCCGAAGGCGATGATCGTCTTGTTCTCAAGGCTCTCGCCTTCGTTGATGGGGAACTGGTATTCGAAGGTGCGAGGGGCGTCAAACCGTTTTTGAAGTGGAATCGGAGGAAGTGGGGGCTCTCTTCTGCTGTTTTTCAGCGCTTTTTCAGCGATAAAATCGAGGTGTTTTTTAAGGGGAAGGTTCCCGTAGAAGAAGAAGAGACATCTGCTCGGATTGTAGTAGGTCTCATGAAAAGCGATGAGCTCTTCATAAGTTAGTTTGGGAATCTCTTTAGGATCTCCACCTGAGTTGAATCCATAGGGGAGGTTAGGAAAGAGGGCCGCCATCATCTCATACCAGAGACGAGAATCGGCAGAAGAGAGACTTCCCTTCATCTCATTGAGAACGATTCCTTTATATTCTAATGGAGAGGTGGGATCTTTTGGATCTGCGAATTCAAGCCTGTGGCCCTCCTGTAAAAAGCTGACCTCTTTCAACTCTGGATGAAAGACGGCATCGATATAGACATCCAGGAGATTGTAGAAGTCCTTCTCCACTTGAGAGGCTGCGGGATAGCAGGTGAAATCGGAGCCGGTAAGCGCATTCATGTAGGTGTTTAGACTGCGCCTGCTCATTGCAAAAAAAGGATCTTTAATAGGGAATCTGCGCGAGCCGCAAAGAACAGTATGTTCTAAGATGTGGGCTACACCATTCGAGCTGTCTGGCAGTGTTTTAAAAGAGAGAGAGAATAGGTTTTCAGGGTCGTCAGCAGCGATATGCATCACCTGCGCGCCTGACGGTTCGTGCGTCAGCTCGCGCAGTGTGCTACCCAGTTCTGTGATCGCAGCAACTTTTGTTACGACGAAATCGCCGTAGCGGTCACCGACATCCTCTAGAAACAGATCTCTCGTCATTTAGGTCCAAGAGAGCGTTGCAGAGGACTGATACTCATTGACGCGCGTTTCGAAGAAGTTCTTCTCTTTACCGAGGTCGATCGTCTCGCTCATCCAAGGGAATGGATTTTTAGAGCGGTAGATCGCCTTAAGTCCAATGCGCTCTAAGCGTCTATCGGCAATGTACTGCACGTAGTCGCGGAACATCGGAGCTGTAAGCCCCAGAATTCCTTTTGGGAGGCAGTCTTGTGCATAGAGAACTTCTAGTTCAACAGCCTCTTTCACGAGCTCTGTGATGTGCGCTTGGAAGGCGGGTGTCCAGACCTCTGGATTCTCCTCTTTAATGCCGTTGATCAGGTCGATTCCAAAGTTGAGGTGGACCGTCTCATCGCGCAGGATGTACTGGAACTGCTCTCCAATACCTGTCATCTTATTCTGGCGGTGGAAGGAGAGGATCATGACGAAGCCGCTGTAGAAGAAGATCCCTTCCATAATGATGTAGTAGCCGATCAGATTCTTTAAAAACGTCTGAGCGCCTTCAGGAGTTGCAGTATTGAAATCTCCTTTTACCATCTGCTCTGTCAGCTTCATCTCAAAAGCATCTTTAGCGTGGATCGTGTTGATCTCGTTGTACATGTTGAAGATCTCACCCTGGTCGAGAGAGAGAGACTCTACGATGTAGTGGAAGGTGTGAGTGTGGATCGCCTCTTCAAACGCCTGTCTAAGAAGGTACTGTCTAACTTCTGGATTGGTTACATATTTGAAGATCGCGAGAACGATGTTATTGCCAACCAGACTCTCAGCTGTGCTGAAGAAGCCGAGGTTGCGCATGATCACGCGCTTCTCATCGGCAGTTAGATCGCCCGACTTCCAGGTCTCGATATCCTTTCCCATCGGAACTTCAGTAGGCATCCAGTGGTTTGCACATCCGTTGAGGTAGTGCTCCCACGCCCACTTGTATTTAAGCGGCATCAGCTGGTTAACATCCACTGTGTGGCAGTTGATGAGCCTCTTTTCTTTGACATCAACTCGTTTATTTTTTGCTTCGACTTCTGCGATAAGCATGATTTTTTCTCTCTTTATTAAAATTTATTGGCAACTCTCACAGCCCTCTTCCAGGCTGCAAACCTTGGGAGCGCTGAGTTTTACTTCTTCTGCTAGAGGCTGCTGCTCCTCACTGCGTTGGAGCTGAACTCCGCTCGACGCGGACTTGTTTTTCATCCAGCGCGGCTGCAGGCCTCTGGCATTGATATCTGTTGTCGATTTTTCAATCTGAGTGGCGGCCAGTGTGCGGAGATAATAGGTTGTCTTCAAACCTTTAGTCCAGGCGAAAAGGTACATCTGATGTAATTTCTTTCCGCTCGGTTCTGCCATGTAAAGGTTCAGAGACTGTCCCATGTCAATCCACTTCTGACGACGGCTTGCGCACTCGATGAGCCACTCGGGATCGATCTCGAATGCGGTTAGGAAGAGCTGTTTCACTCCATCTGGAATGCGTTCGATCTCAGTGATCGACCCGTCGAAGTATTTCAGGTCATCTAGCATCTCGCTATCCCAGAGTCCAAGCGCTTTCAAGCGATCGACGAGGAAGGTGTTGACGATAGTGAACTCTCCAGAGAGGTTGGATTTCACGAACAGGTGCTTGTACATCGGTTCGATCGACTGGGTGATCCCTGTGATATTTGAAATCGTAGCAGTAGGTGCAATCGCCATCGTGTTGCTATTGCGCATGCCATATCTTTTGATCGACTCGCGCACTGGTTTCCAATCGAGAGAGCAGCTGCGATCTACATCGAGGAATCCGCCGCGCTCGCTTTCTAGAAGCGCAAGGGTGTCGATCGGAAGGAGGCCGCGCTCCCACTTGGAGCCTTTGTACGATGCATAGGTGCCGCGCTCTTTAGCGAGTTCACTCGATGCCAAGATCGCATAGTAGGAGATCATCTCCATGCTAGTATCTGCAAACTTCACAGCCTCATGGCTTGCGTAGCTGATGTTCTGCATGTAGAGCGCATCTTGGAAGCCCATTAAGCCGAGACCGATTGGTCTATGGCGCAAGTTGGCATTCTTCGCTTCTGGGGTTGGATAGTAGTTGATATCGATCACGTTATCGAGCATGCGGACCACAGTGCGGACAGTAGAAGAGAGCTTCTGCTGATCCAGGCCCCTATTGTCTGTCATGTGCTCGATCAAGTTGATCGAACCCAGGTTGCAGACGGCTGTCTCTTCCGCCGAAGTATTGAGGAGAATCTCGGTGCAGAGGTTTGAGCTATGCACAACGCCTGTGTGATCTTGCGGAGAGCGGATGTTTGAAGGATCTTTGAAAGTGATCCAAGGATGGCCAGTCTCAAAGAGCATGCTGAGCATCTTGCGCCAGAGCTGGAGAGCTTCGATCTTTTTGAAGAGCTTAATCTTGCCCTCATCTGCCATCTTCTCATATTCGCAGTAGCGCTTTTCAAACGCGGATCCATAGAGATCATGAAGATCTGGAACTGTGCTTGGGCTGAAAAGTGTCCAGGTGCCGTTCTCAGAGACTCTCTTCATGAAGAGGTCGGGAATCCAGTTGGCTGTATTCATGTCGTGGGTACGTCTACGCTCGTCGCCCGTATTCTTGCGGAGGTCTAGGAAGTCTTCGATGTCGAGGTGCCATGTTTCCAGATATGCGCACATCGCTCCTTTGCGTTTACCACCCTGGTTGACGGCAACGGCTGTGTCGTTGGCGACTTTAAGGAAGGGGATCACGCCCTGGCTGCGTCCATTTGTTCCCTTGATGATAGCGCCCGTTGCACGGACGTTTGTCCAGTCGTTACCGATGCCCCCAGCCCACTTAGAGAGCTGCGCATCATCCGAGACCACTTTAAAGATATGTCCCAGATCATCCATCACTGTCGAGAGGTAGCAAGAGCTCAGCTGAGGATGTAGAGTTCCAGAGTTGAACAGAGTTGGAGTGCTGGAAACGAAGAGGAACTTTGAAAGCACGTCGTAGAATTCGATCGCACGCTCGTTGCGTCTCTCTTTTTCACAGAGAGCAAGGCCCATTGAGACGCGCATCCAGAAGATCTGCGGTGTTTCCAGTTTCTTCTGAGTGTCGTGGATGAAGTAGCGGTCGTAGAGAGTTTGGAGACCGAGATAAGCGAACTGATCATCTCTCTGAAGTTCGATCGCTTTAGCGAGCTTATCGAGATCGAACTCGAGAAGATCGGGGTGAACTCTCTGCAGAGCTACAGCCTGCTTCAAGTAGCTTTTAAAGTATTCGCGATGCGCAGATTCTAGCTGAGGATCTGAAGCGGAAAGCCCCACTGTTTCGCGATAGAGGATATCGAGAAGTAGGCGCGAAGCGACTTTTGAGTAGGCGGGCTCTACTTCGATTTTTGTGCGAGCCGCCATGATGTTGGCTGTGTCTACTTCTGTCTCTCTCATGCCCTCATAGAAGTTGCCGATCGAGCTCTCAAGTAGCTCTTCGGAAGAGACGAGATCTTCAAGCGCTCTGCAGGCAAACTTGAGACGAGCATGGAGCTCTTTTTCGCTTAACGTGTGCGAAGTGCCATCTGCTTTCTGGATTGTAAACTGTCTTAGAGACTTCTCTTCATCAAAAGTGCGCATTGCAGCTTCGGGAAGAGACTGCTCTCCAATTGAAGCTCTGTAGAGGATGAACTCTTTTGCTACATTGAAATAGCCTTCGCGCATCAGCTGCTGTTCGATCTCATCTTGAATCAGAGAGATTGTGAGTTCAACGCCATGTTTTGCGAGAGAGGAGATGCGAGCGACCATCTTTTGAGTCAGGAGGTTGACAGCATCGATCATCTCTTGGGAGGCTTGGCCTTCGACCTGGCGAGTGCGGCGGAATACTGCTTCGACAGAAGAGGCGATCTTCATCGGGTTGAAGCGCACCATCACACCATCTTTACGGCGGATTTTTAGATTCTCAGGGGCATCTTCGCGGCGGGCTTTGTGCTGGTCGCGGTAGATGATATAGTCGCGTGCAACGTCGTGGTGGCCGCACTTCATGAGGGTCACTTCGACCAGATCCTGGATGCCTTCAACAGTAAGAGAGGCGCCTTTAGAAGCCAGGGTGATCAGCTGGATAACCACCTCATCGGTCACCTCTGCTATCAGAGCTGTGAACTCTTCCGGCATCGGCTCATCTTTTAAAACTTTTTTTGTGTCGCGGAAGGCAGCTTCAAGAGCGCGGTCGATCCTCTCCTTTCGGAAAGGGACGATCGCCCCGTTGCGCTTCACAACAGTGAAGGTCTGCACGGCATCGGCGCTTATCGATTTATCTTTTCTTTGAAGGGTCGTTTTCAGTGTGGAAACGAGGTCAGCTACGGCAGATTTTACTGACGAAGAGGGTCTATCGGACATGAGGTTGCTCTCCTATGTATATGGGCGTATTAACTAGATCTGGTATGAATTTGCTTCTGTATACACCATATATAGTAGCCAAAAGCTTTTAGTCCACAGAAATGATAAAGCAAAAAAAAATGAGTTGCTAAACGGTTGAGAGTCAATTGAGTTTGAACCTTTTTGAGATTCTGCTATGTTTGAGATTGACACGGTTTTTGACCATTTTGGAATGAGAGGTGTTTTTTGCGCAGAATCTATCTGATCCCCAATATTATCACAGCGTTTGGACTCGCTTGCGGTCTCTTCGTTATTTTTAAAGTCAACATGGTGGAGCCCGGCTCTGGGAGCTACCAGGTCCTTCACACTTCTGTGCTGCTGCTCCTCGTCGCAGCTTTTGCCGATTTTGTCGATGGAGCTGTCGCCCGCGCCTTCCATGCACAGAGCGAATTTGGGTTTATGTTCGACTCTCTAGCGGATGCCGTCTCCTTCGGGGTTGCCCCCTCTGTACTGCTCCTGAAGAGCCTCTCCCTAGAGCAAGGAACCTGGCTCTCATTTTTTGCAATATCTGGCGCGATGCTCTATTCGATTGGCGGAGTTTTACGCCTCGTGCGTTTCAATGTAAGAGCAAATGAAGCGAAAGGAAACGCCGATCTAGAAGCAGCTCAAAAGAAGCACTTCACTGGCCTGCCGATTCCTGCGGCGGCGATGGCGGCAATCTCAGCTAACCTATTTCTCTCTTCTCCTATCTGTGAGAAGATCTGTCCTCTAAAACCAGAGACGCTTGCTATAGTTCTCTCTTCTTTGATGATCGTGCTGGGTTATCTGATGGTAAGCCGCTGGAAGTTCCCAAGTTCTAAGATGCTCCACTTTCGCGTTCCCTCATTTCAGCTCCTCTTTTTAACGGTCATCTCAGCGATCTTTGTCCTCTATGGAATCCTCTACTTCTTCCCTGCGGTTCTAATGCTGACAGTCTGGGGATATATCATCCTGGCTCTCATCCTTTCAGTCATTCGCCTCATCGCGGGTAAAAAATCGAAGACACTAGAGGATTTCGAACCCGAACAGGAAGATCTGGATTAATTCTATGCTACTAGTCTTCTCGTGTCTGGGTCTGGTCTCTCTCGCTCTACTCTATCTCCACGAGAAGGGTAGGAAGAAGGAGGCCCTTCTTCTCCTGTCTATTGCCGAGAAGAGGATTGCCCAGATTCCAGAGATCGAGCAGCAGCTCAAAGAGAAAGAGGAGCTTCTGACCTCTCTCAAGATTAAGTTGAGCTCTCTAGAAGAGAAGTATGAATTCGTTAAAAGAGCAAATGATAACTTCTCTCAAACCTTCAAAGCTCTCTCTCACGAGGCTCTCGAAAAGAACAGCAGCTCTTTCCTCAATCTCGCAAATGCCACCCTCGAGAAGTTTCAGCAGGCAGCAAAAGGCGATTTAGAGAAGCGCCAGCAGAGCATCTCTGAGATGGTCGCTCCCATGAAAGAGTCGCTAAATAAACTCGACCAGGGGCTCAGGCTAATTGAGAAGGAGCGTAAAGGCGAGCAGCAGGTGATTCATGAGCAGCTCCGCTCACTTTTGGAAACTGAGAAGCAGCTGCGTCAAGAGACTGCAAGCCTGGTTAAAGCATTGCGCTCTCCCATTGCCCGAGGAAGATGGGGAGAGATTCAGCTTAGACGCGTGGTCGAGCTCGCTGGCATGCTCAACCATTGCGATTTCACCGAGCAGAACCACATGGAAGATGAGGAGGGAAAGTTAAGACCCGATCTTATCGTTCACCTCCCTGGAGGCAGGCAGGTGGTTGTCGATGCGAAAGCGCCTCTAGAAGCATATATGGAAGCGATTCAGACCAGCGATGAGACAGTGCGGGAGGCGAAACTTAAAGATCACGCTCGCCATGTCAGACAGCACATCACTGCACTTGGGAAAAAAGCCTACTGGGAGCGGTTTCATCCGACTCCAGAATTTGTCGTCCTCTTTCTTCCTGCCGAAACTTTTTTCAGCGCCGCTTTAGAGTTCGACCCTTCACTTATCGAGGTAGGAGTGGAAGGGGGAGTTATTCTCGCTACGCCCACGACGCTGATTGCGCTTTTGCGCTCTGTTTCTTATGGATGGAAGCAGGAGAGCCTCTCTCGACATGCAGAAGAGCTCGAGCAGCTTGGACAGGAGCTCTACAAACGCATGGTCGATATGTGCGGCCACTTCACCAAGACGGGTAGATCTCTCGGAACCGCCGTAGAGTCGTTTAATAAGGCCATGGGATCGTTCGAATCGCGTGTCCTAGTCTCAGCGCGGAAATTTAAAGAGATGGGCGCCACAAGCTCTGCAATCGAGCTCGACTCGATCGATCTCGTCGAAAAAATCCCCCGCGAACTCCAACTCCCCGAAACCGAAAAAGCTTTTACCACCTCTCCTGAATAACCCATTGTTTTTTCATTTTTATAATTGAAAAGACATGTCGGGTAGGCCAGGAGAAAGCTGCGCTTTCTCTCGGGGCCTCCCTGCGACCCTCTTGCGCTGCATCTCGCTTTGCCAAATCGCGTCCTCGGAGAAGGGGTGTACATAGTACTACCCCGTTGGCGCGCTCTCCGCGCTCTCCTGCGGGTGCAATTTTGCTGTGCGATATGCATCGAAGGGCTGCTCAAGGCGGCTCATCCCACGCTTACCAGCGCGGGTCCCTTTCGCGTCCAATCGCAGTTGTAGATAAAGAGAGGGGAGAGAAGATCGGGCGCGGGCACGCACTCGGGCACGTTCACGAAAGAGAGAAAGAGAGGGGACACGGAAGAGGAGAAAAGAGAAGAGCGTACTCTATTCTCCTCTCCCGTCTTTCTTTCGTGAACGAGTGCGTGCCCGTGCCGGTGCCCGATCCTCTCCTTTTGCATGCACCCTCATTATGTTAGATGAGGGAGCGGAAGCCGAGGGCTTCCATAAGGTGGTCGGGGGTGATGGAGGGGCTGCTTTCCATGTCGGCAATCGTACGAGAGAGTTTTAGGATGCGCGTGTAGGCACGCGCAGAGAGGCCCATCTTATCCATCGCTTGGCGAATGAGACTCTGCCCTTCGCTATCTAGGGTGCAGAAGCGGGTTACCTGCGACGGCGTCATCTGTGCGTTTGTTTTAGCCCAACCAAAGCGCTTCTGTTGAACTGAACGAGCTCGAATCACGCGTGCGCGCACTTCGAGGCTCGTCTCGGTCTTTTGTGTCGACGAGAGATCTAGAAAGGGAACGTGAGGCACTTCAACATGCATGTCAATTCTGTCGAGAAGCGGCCCTGAGATCTTGCTTCGATAGCGGTCGATCTGCGTCTGAGTGTCTTTGCACGCCTTCTGCGGATGACCGGCGTATCCACAAGGACAAGGATTCATCGCGGCGACGAATAGGCAGGAGGTTGGGAATGTGAGGGTGATGTTTGAACGGGTGATCATTACCTGTCCATTTTCCAGAGGCTGACGTAGAACCTCTAGCGTGTGTCGTGAAAATTCTGGAAGCTCATCGAGAAAGAGGACTCCCAAGTGGGCAAGAGAGAGCTCTCCAGGTCTGGGCACCTTACCTCCACCGACCAGTCCGATGGCGCTAATCGTATGATGCGGATTTCTAAACGGGCGCTCGCGCACAAGAGAGGTTCCATTTGGAAGAAGCCCGGCAAGCGAGTGGATCTTTGTGATTTCAAGAGTCTCATCTAAAGAAAGAGGGGGAAGAATTCCGCTGAGGGCTTTTGACATCAGCGTCTTTCCTGTTCCCGGAGGGCCAAAGAGAAGCAGGTTGTGGCCGCCGCTTGCTGCAACTTCGAGTGCCCGCTTAGCGGTGAGCTGTCCTTTAATCTCTGAGAAGTCGACAGAAGGGGCTCTCTCCTCATTTTGGGGAGAACTGTGAGAAAAGAGTGCGGGTTTGATGGAGGCGGGGTTCTCTAAAAAGTGGGCTGCTTCCTTTAAGTTTTCTACCCCGATGACCTCTATGCCGGTTACTGCGGCGGCCTCTCCTGCATTCTGCTTTGGAAGTAGAATGCCTCTCTTGCCCAGCCTTTTAGCCAGAAGTGCAGCGGAGAGAGCTCCGCGCATTGGGCGCATCTGCCCAGCTAGAGAGAGCTCGCCTGCGTAGAGAAAAGAGGAGCTAATGGAAGAAGTGAGCTTGCCGTGAGTGAGGAGGAGCGCAAGAGCGATGGGAAGATCGTATAATGCTCCTTCTTTTTTCAAGTCGGCGGGAGCTAAATTAATCGTGCATTGCAGAGAGTCGAGAGCAAATCCAGAATTTTTTAACGCCGCAAGCACGCGGTCTTTGGACTCTTTTACGGCAGTATCGGGCAAGCCGACGATTACAAAGTGGCTCTGCCCCTTCTCTCCCTTTTTTGCATCCGCTTCAACCTCCACCAGCTGGGCATCAACCCCTAAAAAAGCGACAGACTGGAGATGTGAAGGAATCATGCTTTTAATCCTTTTTTTAAAAATTCAATCCACTCATCGGGAATGCCCGCTCTCTTGCGGTTCTCTTCAAAGAGTGTAAAACCACAGGCGCGATCGGGCGTGAGTCTTTCCGGGACGCTCTCTCTCCACTCTTGCCACTCTGAAACATCGGGCCTTTTAAGCTTCTGGAGCCAGCGGTAGCCAAAAGAGACGTGCGAGATCTCATCTTCCAGAATTGTGCGCATGAGTGCTGCTGACGCCTCATCTCCATGTTGTAAAAAGGAGGCGCCATAAAGAGGAGCAAAGTCGAGGTTAGCCATTTCAAAGGTAAGACTCATCACACTCAAGTAGTGAATGGGCGATTTTAAAAAAGGAACATAGTTCCAGAAATGGCGATAAAGGGGAAGGTCTCCAAATGCGACGCCCATTTCGGCCAGTCTCTTTATATAGAGTTGGACATGGCCCTGCTCTTCTTTCAATGTATTTGCCACACCCTTTCGGAAGTGCTTAGGAGCATCTGGAAAGGCGAGCAGTGCGTAGGCCATGATCTCGACAGCCAGAAGCTCATGCCCTGCAAAACGGTGTAGACAGACAGCTCTCTTATCGGGATTTCCATGCTGATGAAACTTGGGGAGCTTCTCCCTTGCAGTGTGTTTTTTAAACTGCATTCCTACTGGACGAGTAGGCTCTTGCCAGATAAGAGGTGGCCCTGGTTGAAAATCGGTGAGTACCTCAGGAGCTAGAAGTTTCTCCTCTAAAGTGTCTCCACTTAAAATGCGGATCGCCCAATCTCTAAGTTCCATGAAATTTCAGAGAAAGTTTTTTCAAGTTTTAAAAATCACGATTTGGCTGAAGGGATATGCGGATGGTGTGGGTTTTACTAAGGAGTTTGGGTTTCTCAAAAACACACAGAGAAAAGAAAAACAGGATGGTGAGGATCGCCGCCAGATGCGGCGGCAGGATGCGCAGTCTGGGAACTTCTTTATCCTATATCTCCTGCCGCCGCATCTGGCGGCGATCCTCATTATCCTGTTGCTCTTCATCTTCTATTCAAAATCTTAAATTTTAGAAATTAAGGGTTGTTCGAAGCGCACACCATCCGACATGTCTTTTTAGGCTTTTAATAAGGTCCAAGAAGAAATCCTTTAAAAAGAAAAAGAGAAGGGAGAGGTCTCCCTTCTCTAGGGTGGAAAGATTACTCTGCAGCGATGACGAAGTATGCAGGGAAGGCAAAGTTGTTGTTCGATCTTGGGCATCCAAGAAGCGTCACTTTTTTGCCGATCATGTTCTGCAGGTTAACTCTCGTGCTGTAGACATACGCAACAGGCATATCTTTATCGCGGATGATGAAGTCGCCTGGCTTGTTTTTCACTGGTGCAGTGTAAGCCTCAACGATTCCAGTGATTGTAGCTGCCGCGAGCTTCTGCTCCTCGTAGAACTGCTCCTGGTTTCTGTCATCATTGGCTTGAGACCAGCTGAGATAGAGAGCCTCTTCGACTGGCTCCCACATCTTCATTTTGTCGTTAACCAGCGCGCTAGCCAGGGTTGAATTGCTAGTCTGGAGGTTGTCGCTCTCATCAGAATGCTCTTGAGCGGTTGCTATCGCAAGTTTTGCGTCTGCTTGTGCCAAACGTTTTTGAACATATGCTTCTTGCAAGCTGGCAAGCAGCTCTTTAGCTTTCTCTACATGTTCTGGAAAATCTGTGTACTCATTGATCACAGTCTTGTAGCTCTGGGTAATGCGCTCGATATCAATCTCGTGATAAGGCTTGTGTAATTCTGCTTTTCCAAGAAGAGCAGCTGCTTCAACAAGCTGTTCAACGTTTACACGTCGCTTGTCGGCTTGAGCCTTAACTTCTGGACCGCCGATATTTTCGAGATAGTCTTTAGATACGTAAAAGCGGGTATTTGCAGGAGCGCTGATCTCTAACCACTTGTTGTTAGAGGCGCAGATGGTTCCCTGAATTTTGTCGCCTGCGTTTAGATGGCTGATGATGGGAGCTTCTGTATTGGGTTCGAGGCGGATATTTACGCGGTTGCCTTCGATGACGTTATCTAATACAAAGCTGCGGAAGACGTAGGCTTTTGTGCCGGCTGGAGCTTGGACTGCCCAGAAGTCGCCTTTTTCAGCTACAACTGTCAGGAGCTCATTTTTGCTCAGTTCGCGCACGACAGGGCTGTCTAAATCGGCTTTAACGCGGAGTCTTACTTTTTTGCCTTTCACTTTTCCTGTGAAGGCGGAGACTGGAACCTCTACGACTTTAGCAGGTACAGGAGCTGCTGCTGTCTTAACGACAGGAAGAGCTGCTGGAGCTACCTCTGCTTCTACTGCTTGTGGTTCTGACGCTGGAACAGAGAATGAGACCTCTTGCGAAGGCTGAAAACTCTCTCCCATTCCGTCAGCAAAGAGACAGGAGGTGCAAACTGTGGCGCTTAATACGGCAAAAAACTTTGACATGGTGGAACTCCTATGAGCTAAAAACTAAAACGCCATTCTAGGAACTCCCATTTTTTTCCACCATGTAAAAAAAATAAAACCTCCTAGCCCATGGGATTAGGAGGTTTAGAATGGGAGGGGTTTTAGCTTTTTAGGACAGCAACCACATGTTCGCAGGTTTTTTGGCCGCAGGTGCAGCCGACCGGATCGCCTAGAAAGACGGAGTAGCTCTCCTTCTCATCCAGGGGGTTGGTTACATTGAAGAGATTTGGAGATGTCTGCTGAATATCCCAGATGCGAAATTTGAGATCTTCATCCGAGACCTCTTCGTCTATGCAAAGGGGGTGTTCTTCTTCCACCTCTTTTGTCTCGCCCTTTACCGCACGAGAGATCTGGCAGTGAATGCAATTGCAATGAGGTTCAGCATCGGGAACTAGATCCTCTTCGATGCCAGCCGTTTTAGATAGAGAGGCGATCTTGTTTAATATATCGGCGGGAAGGGGAGGGGCGTCCGCCTGCTGAGGGTTGTGCTGAAGAAGGGGGCCTAGGTTGTCTAGATTCATTGAAGAGATTTTTATAGGGAAGCTGAGGCTGAGCTGTTCCATGAGAGAAGGCATCTCCGCTTCGCTCTCTCGTGGAGCTGGTCTTTGCAGGATGCTGCTCTCTTGATCCATGGATTTTGCATGTGCTTGGAAGATCGCATCGATAATGGGCAGTTCTAGGTTTGGCACCTCTATGCACTGGCCGTTTAAGAGGCCAATTGTGAGAAGGGGAAGGCTCGTTCTGTATTCAACGTGTAAAGAGATGACGTTTTTCCAGGAAGTAGAAATGTAAGGGGGGAGGCTTAATATCTTATGGTTGATTCGCATGGTTTTTTACCCTCAATATAATAAGACTGCGCTTCAAAATCCATTTTACCTCAAAGGTATTTTGAATGCTATAGAATTTAGCACAGTCTGCTGTTGAGTGCTTGTTTTTGTGTTTAAGTCGTTTATTATTAATATTTTACATAATTAATTAAAAAAAGATTGTAGGAAGGGGGGAGCTTGGCTATTCTCGCCTTTTGGTGTCCTAAATTCTCGAAAGGAGCTTAAGCAGTGAATAGAAAGACCTTTGTGATAGATACGAACGTTCTGCTTCATGACCCAGACGCGATAGGTAAGTTCAAAGAGAGCGACGTTGTCATTCCCCTTGCGGTAATTGAGGAGTTAGATGGTTTAAAACGCTTATCTGATGAGCTCGGAAAGAATGCCCGCCATGTGATTCGCTACATCAGCAGCCTTAAGCTGCGCAAAGCGGGGGCTCTACATACTGGTGTGCAAATTGAAAATGGCACAGTTGTAAGAATCCATGTTGAGACTAGGGCGATGGAGAAGAAGAACTTTCCTCTTGCCGTAGACCGCAACGATCATCGGATTCTCCTTACAGCATTTCAGCTGCAGGAAGCGGGACAGACGGTAGTTCTCGTTTCCAAAGACTTTGTCATGAGGGTTAAAGCCGAGGCGATCAATATCGAGGCGGAGGATTATGAGAGTCTTAAGGCCTCCTATGAGAATATGTATCGAGGCTACCGCAAGCTCGAAGTGCCGAAAAGAGAGATCGACACCTTTTTAAAAGATGGCTACCTATCCACAGAGATCAGCGACCTCTTGCCAAATGAGTACTGCCTTCTTACCTCTCCAGAGCAGTCGTCTGTGATCACAAAATATAATTCGCGCGCAAAAAGGCTCGAGCCTCTAATCAAGCTCTCTAGAGACATCTGGGGGATCTTCCCTCTAAACAATGAGCAGAAGTGCGCTCTCGATCTGCTCCTTCGCGATGACATTAAGCTGGTAACGCTTGTAGGCCCTGCGGGAACGGGTAAGACGCTGATCGCACTAGCGGCAGGTCTTCGGAAGGTCTTTGATGAGGGGCTCTATACTCGTATTCTAGTGAGTAGGCCTGTTGTTCCTCTGGGTAAAGATATCGGATACCTCCCTGGAACCAAGGAGGAGAAGCTCTTCCACTGGATGCAGCCGATCTACGACAACTTGGAGTTTCTCTGCCAGTCCACCAGCGGAGAGGGTAATGGGACCGAAACGCAGAAGTGGATCATGGAGAGTAAGAAGATCGAGATGGAGGCGGTGACTTATATCCGTGGTAGGTCTCTACCTAAAATGTATATCATCATCGACGAGGCGCAGAACCTGACCCCTCACGAGGTGAAGACGATCATCTCTCGTGCTGGCCAGGGAACGAAGGTTGTCCTCACCGGAGATGCGACGCAGATCGATAATCCCTATCTTGATAAGGACTCAAACGCTCTTACATATGTGGTCGGTAGATTTAAAAACCATCCGGTTTTTGGACACGTCTTCCTCGACAAAACAGAGCGCTCTGAGCTTGCCGCTCTCGCAGCCGAAATCCTTTAGGGTTGTGTGTGAATAGGAGTTCCGTATAAAATGAAGTTCAACTTCAGATTGTACGGTTTTTATGTTTGAACGAGACATAGTCATTGAGCTTAAGCAGCTTGAGTTAAAATATCCTGTTGTCACGGTCATAGGACCGCGGCAATCTGGGAAAACTACGCTTGTTCAAGCGGTCTTTCCAGACAAACCCTATGTCAACCTTGAAGCCCCAGATGTGAGAGATCTCGCAGAGTCGGATCCAAGGGGGTTTCTAGATAAGTACCCATCTGGGGCCATATTAGACGAGATTCAGCGCCTTCCTCAGCTTCTTTCTTACATTCAAGTTATCGTAGATAAAACATCGCTGAAGGGGATGTTTATTCTAACGGGGAGTCATCAGTTGGAGCTTCACCAAGCAATCTCACAATCGCTTGCTGGCAGAACAGCTCTTTTGACTCTTCTTCCGATGAGTTTAGGCGAGCTATTGAAAGCTGGTATCGACCTGCCTCTTGATGAGATGCTATTAAAAGGGGGATACCCGAGAATCTATAAAGACAACTTAGACCCGACAAGAGCCTATCGTAACTATTTTCAAACCTATGTAGAAAGGGATTTGCGCCAACTTATTAACATTAAAGATCTAAGCCAGTTCAATCGTTTTGTGCGTATCTGTGCAGGACGTATTGGAAGTGTTCTTAATTTGGCAGAACTTGGAGGTGAGATAGGAGTCTCTTCTCATACTGTAAAAGAGTGGCTATCTATTCTAGAAGCTTCTTTTATCATTTTCCGTTTACAACCCTACTTCGAAAATTTTGGCAAAAGAATCATTAAATCTCCAAAGCTCTACTTCACAGATGTGGGTCTTGCAACCTACCTTTTGGGAATCGAAAATGAGGTGCAGATCAGTCGTGATCCATTGAGAGGGCATCTGGTTGAAAATCTGATAATACTAGAACTCATGAAGTCGAGATTAAATCGCGGATTGGATCCGCAGCTCTATTATTACCGCGATACTCAAAAAAATGAGATCGACGTGATTTTTAAAGATGGCCACAATCTAGTTCCGATCGAAATCAAGTCTTCAAAAACATTCAATCGAGAGTTTTTGAGACGGCTGCACTTTTTCCAAAATCTTACCGGTGATCGAGCTCCTAAGGGCTATCTGATTTATGCAGGGGAAGAGGAGCAAAGGGTTCAATCGGTTGATCTACTCAATTACAAAAAATCTACTCTTTCTATCAAATAACTTGCGATTTGTTCTTCATTGTTTAATATGAGGAAAAATTGGGAAGTTTATGAATAGATACATTTGTGCAACTATATTTACTGTATTGGTTGGTTTCTCGCAATTAGAGGCGAATCAATCCGATCCAAAACAAGTAGTGTCGGAGATTGTTGGGCTTGCCGATGTAGAGATCAACGGGAGTCGGATGTGGGATATTCAGGTTTTTAACGACGGGTTTTATAACCGCGTCTTAAAAGATCAGTCTCTTGGATTTGGAGAGTCCTTCATGCAGGGCTGGTGGGATTGCGAGGCGCTCGATGAGTGTATCTACCGCATCATGAGGATGGACCTGGAGAAGAACTTTAAGCCGACGCTCGCTATGAAGTGGGCTGTGATTAAGGCGAAGCTATTCAATCCTCAGACGAAGACGGGAAGCATGGATGTGATCGACATTCACTACCAGCTGGGGAACGACCTCTTTGAGAATATGCTAGATTCGCTAATGGCCTATAGCTGCGGCTACTGGAAAGACGCAACTACTCTAGATGAGGCGCAGCAAGCGAAGTTCGATCTGATTGCGAGAAAGCTGGGGCTAAAAAAGGGGATGCGCGTTCTTGATATCGGCTGCGGATGGGGTGGATTTGCCAAGTATATAGCTCAAAATTATGGTGTAGAGGTGGTTGGAATCACGCTCTCTGAGAATCAGGCGGAGTATGCGCGTAAGGTGTGCGCGGGGCTTCCGATTGAAATTCGGGTTCAAGACTACCGAGACGTGCAGGACTCTTTTGACCGTGTGGTCGAGATCGGAATGTTTGAGCACGTGGGAGAGAAGAACTACCGCACTTTTATGGAGATCGCCCACCGCTGTCTTAAAAGCGATGGGATGCTCATGCTCCACACGATCGGCTCCAATGTCTCGACTTCGACATGCGACGCTTGGATCGACAAGTATATCTTCCCAAAAGGTCACCTGCCCTCCATTGCGCAAATCGGAAAATCGATCGAAGGGCTATTTGTCATGGAAGATTGGCACAACTTCAGTGCGGACTACGACAAGACGCTCATGGCCTGGTTTAAGAATTTTGATAGTAGCTGGGATCAGTTAAAAGGGGCCTACTCTCCTGAGTTCTACCGCATGTGGAAGTATTATCTTCTCTCGTGCGCGGGGGCTTTCCGCGCGCGTCAGATTCAGCTCTGGCAGGTGGTCCTTTCTAAAGAGGGAGTTCTCGGCGGTTACAAAACTGTAAGATAAGAGACTGCTTAAAAACCTTGCGGCAAAATGATTAGCGCCTTAGAAGGTGGAGCAGGACCTAAAATATTTTAGGTGCTCCAATCAAAAACAGGGGAAAGTCTATGAAAAAACAGAAGATTTTGAATTTTGCGATGTGTTTAGCAGCGGGTGCCTGCTTTTATACTGGTGAACTCGCAGCGTGGGAAAGAAGCGCTGAGAAGAGCTGCAAAAAAGAGTCAAAGAGCTGCAAAAAGAGTTCTGCTGAGTGCAAAAAACAGCAGGAAGATTGCATGAATAGCGTTGTTGAAAGCGATAACGCCTCTTTTGAGCGCTCTTTAGCTCCTTATGCCAAGTCTATCTTTGTAAGTTTCACTCCTGAGAGAAAGAAGCAGGCTCTAGACATGGCCGATGGTTCAAAAATGACTCCTGATGAAGTTGTAGCGAAAGTTGCAGGCGACTGCTACTGCCCAAACAAGAAGTAGTATAAGCTACAAGCCTATCCGCTTTAAATCTATGCGGATAGGTTCTTCTATTTTAAGCTTTTTTAGGCGGCTGGAGTGGCCAGAGATCAGGGTGATCTGGCTCTTGGATATTTTAAATGTCTCGGCTAAAAATTCGATTAACTCCTCGTTGGCCTTCCCTTTATCGGGAGGAGCCTTAATTTTTACTCTGAGAACGTCTCCTTGATATCCCTCGATAGAGTTTTTTCTGGAGTTTGGTGTGACCTTTACCATTAGAATCATCTCTTACTCCTGAGGGCGCTCCAAGAGTTTTTGAGGCCCCATTCGGGAATTCGAAAGAGGAAGCCGAGAGTTGCAGCGGGATTGATCCAGAGGAGGTGGAGCGGCGAGTGCCACCTGCTTACATATAGTTTGAAGCTGCGCGTCATCTGTAGATACTTCCATGCACTTGTCTGTTTAAGAAAGCTTCTTCCAAAAAAATCGATGCAGCTGATGAGAGGGGTGTAGACTACTTTGTAGCCGAGTCTGCGCACCTCTCTGCAGGTGTCGATATCCTCGAAAAGAATGAAGTAGCGCGGATTAAAAGCGAATCCGAGTTTTTGGATGACCTCGCGCCTGATTAGCATGAATGCACCGCGCACCACTTCGACCTCCTGCTCCTGGTTGTCATCAAAGGTTGGATAGAAGAACTTTGGGTGCACTGAACAGAAGAAGGGTCTCAACTTTAAGAGCGCGGGCAGGTAGGGGAGCAGAGAGGGGAATTTAGAGGGCCTAAGCGCTGGGTGGGGTGTCTCTGAGGAGCATAATAGTTTGCAGCTTGCAAGCCCAACTTCCGGCCTCTTCTCTATCCAGTTGAGGAGGCTGTCGAGGGTGCCCTCATGGAGCTGCATGTCCGGATTGAGAAAGAGTAGGTAGCGTCCCTTTGCCTCTTTCACTCCTTGTTGATTTGCTGAGGCAAAGCCGTGGTTGCTCTGGTTTTTGATAAGGCGTACATAACTTGAGTAGCCGCCTTCGACGAGCTCTACTGTTCCATCTGTTGAGGCGTTATCGATGATGATGTGCTCGTAGGTGCAGTTGAAGGTGCGTGTGACGACCGAGAGGATGCATGCATCTATATACTCTTTCGACTGGTAGGTGACAGTGATGATGCTCAAATCAAGAGGAGGCATATTTTCTGGACTATATAAATTTATTTTTATTAAAAGGAAGCTTAAACAAGGAGAGACTCCTAATGAAAATTACTCTGGAAAAGCAGACGGCGGCATTCATTCAAGAGCTAACGCAAAAAGGGGGAGCGCCAATCTATAAGCTTCGTCCTGTAGAGGCGCGCCAGGTGCTTGAGAAGCTGCAATCTTCTCCTATTGAAAAGGCGGATGTATCTGTCGAAGAGAGGGTGATTGTAGGTGGTCCGAAAGGTGAGGTCTCTATTCATATTCTGCGCCCGAAAGGAAGCCAGGAGAGGCTGCCAGTCATCATGTATTTTCATGGCGCGGGATGGGTGATGGGAAGTAGAAACACTCACGATCGTCTTGTCCGAGAGCTGGCTGTAGCAACAAACTCTGCCGTGGTCTTTGTTAACTACTCGCGCTCACCTGAAGATAGGTTTCCTGTTGCGATCGAGGAGGCTTACACTGCAACGAAATACGTGGCGGATCATGCGGAGATGTTCAATCTCGATGCATCGCGGTTTGCAGTTGCAGGAGATAGCGTAGGTGGCAATATGGCAATTGCGGTAACGCTTCTTGCAAAAAAGTGGTCGAGTCCAAAGATCGACTGCCAGATTCTCTTCTATCCCGTGACTAGCGCTGCAATGAACACCCCTTCCTATAAGCAGTTTGCAGATGGCCCTTGGCTTACAAAGCCTGCGATGGAGTATTTTTGGAACGCCTACGAGCCCGAGGTTTCAGAGAGAAAAAAGATCATGCTCTCTCCTCTCTTGGCAACCTCCGAGGAGCTCAGAGATCTGCCTCCAGCACTTGTGATTACAGCCGAGAATGATGTTCTTAGAGATGAGGGCGAGCTCTATGCTGCGAAACTCATGGAAGCGGGAGTGAAGGTAACAGCCACGCGCTTCCTGGAGACGATCCACGACTTTCTCATGCTCAATGCCTTAGCAGAGACGCCAGCTGCGCGTGGAGCTCTCCAGCTAGCTACCACTTACATCAATGAGGCGTTCAACAGGACGGCTCAGAAGGGCGCAAAGACGAGAAAGCGCGCCGCCTGACTCGCTTGCAGACACTCTCTTACGAGCCATTGACAATGAGGATTCCGATGGTGGTTCCAGCTCCAGGCTCTTCCCCTTGCTTATCAGTCCAGGTGAGTAGAGCATCCTTTTTATAGAGGGTGTTTGCTACGCGGAAGCGCAGCTGATAGAGGCCCGTCTTTTCAGGAGCTTTGAAGACAAACTTCTCGTGGCTTCGCTCGGTCAGAAGGCAGAAGGAGTTGTAGATGCTTGTGAGGGGCCCTGTTCCTTCAATCCCAATAACGATGCGGTAGAGGGAGAATTTAGAGCAGTGTGCTCGATCGAAGCTGCACTGGACTTCAGCTTGAACCTCTTCTCCAGGCTTCACGATCGCAACGCGGCTGTGGCCGTTCAACTTCAAATCGCTGAGCGTCACCACGCCAGATGTCGCCTCATCCTCAACCAGCCCCTTCCACGGATAGCTGTCGACACTCTCATCAGCTCGTGCATTTGCAATCAAACAGCAGAATAAAAGCGCAAAGGAGATAATCTTCTTCATATTTATACATCTATCTATAAGTAGTTAATTTTTCTAGCAGATTTAGATGCTTAATAAAAATTGTCGACTTTTCCGCAAGCTATTGCAGAAAAGTCTCGACTATTCCGCAATAGCTTGCGGAAAAGTCAGGTTTTGTCAAATTTTCTATTGACTTGTCATGGGATTTTTTGAGAGCCTTCTCGCTCCTTTTAAGGGTGGGATATGTTCAGATTCCTTCTGCTGCTACTTGCTGCCACGGCCTCTCTTTTTGCAGAGCTAAAAGACCCCTCCGTTCTGGCTGCAACAGATGGCGATCCGCAGATCACAATTAGCCGGCATGTGAATGCCCTCACCGGCGACTTTACCCTCTTCCAAGATGATCATGTGATTCAGGCGGTAGAGCCGCTCTCTCTTCGCAGATTCTACGTGAGTGGAGATGGAAGGGGCAGCCGAAGCGGCTGGATCTTTTTTCCTCAGACTCAGCTCACTTTCTCTCTATCGGGTAAAACCTGGAGAGCCTACGTCGGTCAGCCCTCCGGCGGCGTTCTGGTATACAAAGATAGGGGCAATGACATCTACCTTCCGGACTTGAGAAAGCATGGGAAGGGGGTGACCAACACAGCTCATGGCGTTATTTCGGGGCGAACTAATTTAAAAAACAGCCGTCTGATCAATCTCAAAAAGGCCTCGTACAAGCTGGTCTGCGCGGATGGAACGGAGAGGTTCTACAAGCGAAAGAGGAAGAACAATGTGATGAAGGAGTACCTTCTTCACTCCGAGCGCCTTCCCAACCAGAATCAGATCTTTTACGAGTATGATACTTATCATAGGCTTACTCTTGTCAAAACAACCAACCCCTCCAATACAAAGACCTATGCGTGGGCGCGCTTTCACTATCTAGAGGAGAGCAAGAAGAGGAGTCCGGCAGATTTTAATATCGAGACGAGCGATGGGAAACTTCTCGAGTACCGCTTTGTTGAAGAGGTGAATAGAGAGGGGATCTCCTCTTTTCGTTTAAACTCGATCAAAACTCCTGAGCATCCAACGGAGACCATCGAATACACGAAGGAGAGAAAGAGCT
The DNA here is from genome assembly GCA_016185065.1 of Chlamydiales bacterium. Classification (NCBI taxonomy): domain Bacteria; kingdom Pseudomonadati; phylum Chlamydiota; class Chlamydiia; order Chlamydiales; species Chlamydiales bacterium. The sequence goes on along the minus strand of JACPOL010000008.1, from coordinate 636,253 downwards.
CGGATAAGCTGCTAAGAAAACGCCTCTTCCCCGAAGGGAGAGAGCTCTTTGTTGAGTACTACAGCCAGGGAACAAACGATGTTGCGGGCCAGAAAGTTAAACTAAAAGACATTGAAGACCCGCGCTGCGACCGAGTTAAAACTCTCTATGAACAAGCCGGCCCGAATGGAGAGCTGATCCCCGCCTACCACTTTCTCTATCAGGTCGAGCGGAAGAAGAAGCGAGATGAGTATGTCTATAAAGAGCATGGCGTAAGCGAGGTGATCGATGCCCTCGGATGCAGGACAGCTTTTCGTTTTAATCCCTCTCTTTTTCCCACATCGATTGAGAGCTTTGACGAGAAGAATCAGCGTCGCCACTATCTCCACATGGCCTGGAACGAGGCGGGCGAACTCCAGAGTAAAACTCTCTCTGGTCCCGATGGAAAGGAGATCTGGACGCGGGAGTTTTTCTACGATGAGAAGGGGAACGTCCTTGAAGAGCGATTTCTCGGCGATCTCACCGGATTGGGAGGCCGCGACTCCTACACCAAAAAAACAAGATACACAGAGGAGAACCTCCCTTCGAGAGTGGAAGAGGAGAGTGGCGCTGTAACCCTATTTACCTATCTTCCCGGCACGCCGCTTGTGAGGTCGCAGCTTCAGTGCGACGGCGATAAGATTCTTAAAAGAGAGTTTCACCAGTACGATGCGGACAATCTACCTATCCGCACGGTTGTTGATGATGGCGCAGGGTTTGATGAGGCTGATCTAAGCGGCGTCACCTATCGAAAGATCGTCGAAGTTAAACGCAGGCAGACGGGGCCAGCCCTCGGATTTCCAGAGGAGATCGAACAGAGGTATCTCGATCTCATCTCTGGTAAAGAGAAGCTTTTAGGTAGGTGCATCATCTCCTACCGCGCGGATGGACGGCCGATTAAGCGGGAGATCTACGATGCTGAAGGCCTCTTTTCTCATGCTCTGCGGACAGAGTATGACGCGATGGGAAGGCCTTGCGAAGAGACCAATGCGATAGGTCAGGTCCAAAAAATAGCGTACGACCTTTTTGGCAATCGTGTGCGGCAAGAGAGCTTTTGCGAGCAGCTGATTAAAGAGATGGTCTACGACAAGATGGACCGGCTGCGTCAAGTTACAGAGACGGGCTTTGATAAGCTCGTGCATACGAGCCGCTTCGAATATGACACAAAAGGCCGAAAGAGCGCCTCCATAGACCACTTTGGAAATGCGACTCGCTACACACACAATCCCATCGGGAGCTCTGTTGAAACTCACTATCCTGAAGTCTTCCCCTGGAGCCCGAAGAGCAGCTCGACAGTTGATGTATTGGGAAGAGAGATCTTGCGAGTCGATGAGAGAGGGGATTCAACAGAGATCTCCTACAATGCGTATGGAAAACCGATACGCACACAGCATCCCGACGGCTCGGTTGAAAAGCTGATCTATCACAAAGATGGAAGCTTAGCAGAGAAGATCGATGTCAAGGGCGCGGTCTCTGTTTTTTCGTATGACGTCTTTGGTAGAGAAATAGAGAAGAAGATCTACGATGAGAAGCGGACGCTTCTCTTCTCTGAACGGGCAGAGTATAAGGGCGATCTTCAGATCTCGAAGACCGATCCCGTGGGGCAGACGGTCTACTACTTCTACGATGGAGCAGGAAGAAGAGTCTCTCAAGAAGATGGTTTTCAGAAGATCACTTTCGGGTACGACTCTTTAGGACGCCCCTCCACAACGGCTACCTCTGACGGCACTTCTCCCTTGATCACAGTGAAGGAGCACGATCTTCTGGATCGCGTCATTGAAGAGAGAGCAGAGGATGGAGAGGGAAATACGCTGACAAGAGTTCTCTACTCTTATGACGCCTCTTGCAACAGGTCTTCAGTCACAAAGTTCATAAACGGGCAGGAGAGCACCGAGCGTTTTGTTTTCGACTCATTTAAAAGACCGGTAGCCCAGACGGATGCTCTTGGATTTCTAGTTGAAACTCTCTATGACGAGAACGAGCGCAATGCTCAGGGACAGCGGGTTCTTAAGAAGAGAGTGATCGACGCGCGGGGAGTCTCCACTACCACGCTTCACGATGCGCTTGGCCGCGTGACTCAAACCGAGGGAAGAGGCGCATCTGATGAGCTTCTCTCTCTGGAAAAATTCTTTTACGATCTGGGAGGCAAGTGCTGCAAGCAGGAGAGCACTCTCATTTCAGCGGCAAGACCACTCTCTACCGTTACGACGGTGTGGGAGCATGGCGTCATGGGGAGGCTCTTAAGTTTAACAAAGGCTGCTGGGAGTGTAGATCAGCGCGTTGAGAGATATAGATACGATGAGGCGGGCCTCCTTCGAGAGATCATCAAGCCCGATGGAGTGCATCTTATTCATGAGTATGACGCTCTCGGCCGCAAGGTGCGCCTCTTCTCTTCAGACCAGTCGATCGACTACGCCTATGCCTACGATCCGCTTGGACGCATGGTTTCAAATGAGAACCTGCTGAACCATAAAGCGACCACCCGCATCTATGATAGAAGGGGTTGCCTCACCCAAGAGGTGCAGGAGGGCGGAGCCTCAATTGCTTACAAGTACGATCCGCTGGCTCGCCGCACAGCTCTTCTCTTGGCAGATAGATCTTCGGTTAGCTACCACTATGACGCTCTCTACCTCAGAGGGGTAGAGCGTTTGAGCGCAGATGGCGATCTCCTCTACACGCATAAGTACACCGAGTATGATCAGGCGGGCAATCTTCTGAGCGAAGAACTCGCAGCTGGAGTGGGAGCGCAAACCCGCACAGTTGACATGTTAGGAAGAGCAGTCTCGCTCTCCTCGCCCTATTTTACCTACGCGATTAGCGAGTTCGACCCCTCGGGAAACATTCTGCAAATCAAGCGGGCAGAAGAGAGGCGTTCATTTGCCTACGACGGACTCTCGCAGCTTACACGCGAAAAGGATCACACCTACGTCAGCGACTCGCACCAGAATAGGCGCGTGCAGGATGGAGTGGCCCACACTCACAACGCATTAAATGAACTTCTGAAAACCGAAGAGGAGCACTTCTCCTACGATGCGAATGGTAATCCCATCTTGCAGCAGATGAAAGAGGAGCAGGTTCGCTATTACTACGATGCGCTCGACCGCCTCATCCAGGTGATCTCTCCCGAACGCTACTGGGTGATTTTTACATATGATGGACTTCATAGACGCACCTCTAAGGTCAGCTACCTCAAAGAGGCTGGCACGTGGAAAGAGAGCCAGAAGCTCTACTTCCTCTACGATGATCAGAATGAGATTGGAGCGATGGATGATGCGCACACGCTCTGCCAGCTGCGCATTTTAGGATCCGTCCCCAGAGCAGAGGCCGGCGCGGCAGTCGCTCTCGAGCTCGACGGCCTCCTCTTCATTCCCCAGCACGACCTGCTGGGGAATGTTGTAGGCCTCATCTCTCCCCAGACCCGCACCCTCGTCGAGAAGTATGACTACACCGCCTTTGGGGAGGAGATCGCAAACACAGAGGCCCCAAGATCCCCCTGGCGCTACCAGTCCAAACGGACAGATGAGGAGACACACCTCGTCTACTTTGGCCGCAGATACTACATGCCCTCCCTAGGCCGTTGGCTCACAACCGACCCCAAGGGATACACCGCCCTCAGCAGCCTCTACGCCTTCTGCAGCAACAACCCCCTAACCCGCTTCGACCTCTATGGTCTCGAGGACCTCCTCGAAAAGGATCTCCCCCAAAAAAGCGAATCCCGCACCCGCTCTTTCCTCTCCTCCCTTGCTTCCTTTGCTAGAAATCTCTATGCTTTTGCCACCGAAACCTCCGGCACCTATAGCACAGATCCTTCTTCTAAACCTTCTGGTGCTATGTATGTAAATGGGATCTTAACTACACAAGAACAAGCATTCACTGCGGCAAAAACATTTAGCGAGCTCGGAAATGGAATTCAAGTCACTCTTATGCATAACGCATCTAATGGGCCTTTTTTTGATATTGAAAACTGCATAGAAGAATACATGGGAAAGATAACGAGAGAGCAGATCCTCTTGAAAAAAGAATGGGAAGGGTTTGTCGAAAACAATCCTCCTGGCGCAGAAATGCTAGTGGTTAGTTCGAGCGGAGGAAGTATCATTGTGCATGGTGCTTTGCAACGCTCTTCTCCTGAAATTAGAGATAGAATTACTTCGATATCGGTTGGAGGAGGGAAAATTATTCCTCGAGGGTTGTGCCATAGATCATACAACTACATGAGCAAGCGCGATTTCGTCTCAAGAATAGACGCCACTATCCGTTCTGAATATGCGGATCAGTTGATTGTGCTTGATCCACATGAGGATGCGCCTTTTCACGATCACTCAATTTTGAGTCCTACGTTCAGGAGTGTGATTGAAGGCCATATTAAGGACTATCAGATGGGGAATCGAAGGGAATGAAAAAGATCTGCTCTTGGATAGTTATTCTTCTGCTTACAACATTTTTTAGCTGCTCTTTCTTTCATAAACAGAGAAAAGATTCTAAAATTGTGGACCAAATGAATCTTGAAACTGCGAAAAAACTCAAAAGTGAAAAAAAACTCCATCTCGTAGGTGATGGGGCCCAGATGATGACAGATATTAAGATGCTGGCATTGAGTTTTTCATACTACCATGATGTGGATCAAAAAAAAGCGAGAGAGCTACTCCTTTCTGCAATTCATGAGTATCTTGCTGTTATAAATAAAAATGAGCAGATACAACCCTACCTTTACAACCGTCCATTCACAGCTAATAATGTTGAAATTAGAATTTTTGTTCGAAAGCCAGATCATTCAGATATTGACAGAGGAAAGATCTGCGCTGCGTCTGCTCTAGAGGGTGCTATTAGATACGATATTAGAGATCCTGAGACTGATCGCTTGAGGACGATTGCCACCGAGACCTACGAAGAGGCATTGAGTAGAGCTCAGTTTTGATCGAGCGGATAAGCGAGATCCCTGGAGTGCGGCGCTCTGCGCCGCCCTGGTTTTCAGGATTAAAAAAACAAGATCCGCTTCGCTAGCAGGATCGTCGCTGACCGCGACGGCAGGATTTCCGGAATTTCCCTATCCTGCCGCCCCCGGCGCTTAGCAAGGGGGGCGATCCTGCAAGCGAAGCGGATCCTGTTCTGCTTCTCTTCCAAATCTTACCAAATCAAGGCGGCGCAGAGCGCCGCACTCCAGGGATCTCGCTTTGCTCGATCAGGGGCGGGGAGTTGTGGACTCGCTACCGCGGCTCTTTTGTGTTTGGAGGGCGTGTTTTCCCCACGTTCCGCTGGCGCTACACGCGGGGCTAGCGCCTTATGCCACTTCCGTGGCTCGGAATTGTTTATCAAATTAAAATTATATTTAAGTGTTTTTAATCTCTTGTTTTTATTGAATTTTTTTTATATAATTTAGTTTTTTAAACAATAGGATTAAATATGACAACAGAAAGTGGATTAAACGCGAAACGAACTGAGGATGCTAGTCGCTTATTAACGGCAGCGTTTCCTCAACGTGCTCAAACACAAGGAGTTGCTGCAGCAGTCGCTGAGCATGTAGGAGATGCATTTATGCGGACTGTTATTTCAGAGCAACTGCTAACTTCGACTGAGGGAACTTCTATTTCCTCTCATTCTCCAATGTTACGCAAAGTCGTTGATGAAAAATTACTAGATGATTCTTCTTTTCTTATAGACTTTTTTAAAAAAGCCTTTGGCAGGGAGCCTACGCAAGCTGATATTGATCTCTTGAAAAGGTCCTACCGTTCAAGAAAAGAGCATGAAGAAGACAAGATGCAGAGAAAATATCCTGATGGAGTGAGCAGCGAAAAATTTCAAAAGATGGCCGATAAGAGCCTTCAAAAAAGAGTCAAAGAACTTTCTAAAGAAGGCGTGATAGAATGCTCTAATGGATGTGATACTTGGGCCAAAATATTCCCAAAATGCACAAGATGCTTCAATGTGGCGTATTGTTCAAAAGCGTGCCAAAAAGCGCACTGGCCCGCACATAAGGCTGCGTGTGTTATTCCGGCTGGAGCAGGAGCCAAAACAGCTGGTGCCGGTGCTGGCGCTGGCTCGAAAAGCCAAACTCTCTCTTTAACCCAAAATTCCAAAAACCGGCGCTCCTCAGAGCGCCGCTTTTTTTATGCTTATTACCAGAACCGCGGAAGCGGTGAAAGGGACCTCTTTCGCCGCTGCCGCGGCTCTTTTGTGTTTGGGGGCGCGTTTTCCCCACGTTCCGCTTGCGCTACACGCGGGGCTAGCGCCTTACGCCACTTCCGTGGCTAGGAGTGGGATCTCGCCTGCGCGCTTCAGAAAAGAGAGCGGGTGGCTACTTTGTTGATTTTTCCCAATAACGATCGTTTAGGCCTTGGTGGTCTGATACTCCCTTATTTTGAATGGCCTTTATGCACTCCTCAATGCTTGTAACGACTACAAGAAGATCGAGGTGTTTCTGCTTGAGAGCCTTCTTCTCTACCATGACCTTAAATTGTTCAAGTAGGTGGTCCCAGTAGTGGTCTGTGTTCAATAAAATGATCTTCTTTTCCATGAGACCCCACTGCTTAGGAACCATGAAGTCCATAAGTTCATGTAGAGTTCCGAAGCCGCCAGGTAAAATCACCATTGCATCGCACTTTTCTTGGAATACTTGAAGTCTCTCATGAATGGTATCTGTCCACACTAAATTGCATTCTGGAATCTTGGGATGGCGAACGTTATAGTTTTTAAATATTGCTGGGATAACTCCCTTCGAGTGAAGCGGATCTGCTTTTTTCGTAAATCCATTTACAACAGCACTCATGAGTCCAGTGTTGGCGCCGCCTGTGATGAGGCCGTGTCCCGACTTAGCAAGCGCTGAGCCAAGTTCAAGGGCCTGCTCTTTGTAGAGATCTGGAATTGCTTCGTCTGAGCCGCAAAAGACACCGACCATGTGTTTGGATGCGGCCGATGCTTGTAAAAAGGTCATAGGCAGCAGGCTAAAAATCGAGAGAAAAATTACTGAGAATGCTTTTCTACTTGTCATATCTCTCCTTGTTACGAGGATTTTGGGGGCAGAGTACTGCGGCGGAAGGCGCCGCGGAGTGCGGCGACGGCGACATCGAGCGACTCTTGGGCTTGGGAAGAGGCGCGTGCGCCGCTACCTGCGAGGTGGCCGATATCCCACTGAGTGTAGATATTGGTTCTTACTCCTGCGGCGCGCAGGCGGTCTGCGTACTTCTGGCCATCTGCACGCAGGTCATCCTTTTCAGCTAAGAGCACGAGAGCTTCGGGAAGTCTGCTAAGATCTTTCGCAAGGATGGGCGAGACGTAGGGGTTGTTTGCATCGGCAGGATTTGCGAGGTATTGAGTAGCATACCAGCGGATGATATCCACCTTGTCATTCTTTCTCTCTAGGGTGCCGCCGCCGGTAAGGTCGGGGGAGGGATTAATCAACACTTGTAGATTGATGGGAGGGCCGCTTCGGTCTCTAGCCAGGAGGCAGAGGGCTGCAGTGAAGTTGCCGCCGGCGCTATCGCCAACGACGGCGAGTGCCTCTTTTCTTCCCCGGAGCTCACTTGCGTGTTCTACCGTCCATAAAAGCGCCTGATAGCACTGCTCAAGGGGGAGGGGAAATTTGCCTTCAGGCGAGTTGAGGTAGCCGACAGAGACTACTACTGCCTGTGCTCCTCGGCAGAGATAGCGAGCTAGGTTGTCGTGCGTGTCTAGACTTCCTGCAACCCAGGCGCCTCCATGGATAAAGAGGATTATCGGAAGCTCTTTGGAGGAGCTATCTGGCGTATAGATGCGCAAGGGGACGGAGACTCCTTCTCGCTCTATCGTTAGATCCTTCGAAGAGTAGACCTCAGGCTGTTCTGCCGGGATCGACATGATCTTCTCATTGATCTGCTTGCGCACATCGTGCGGATCTATCTCCCAAATCGTTGGCTGATTAGATGTGCACTGGGCAAGCGTTATCGATCCAAGCAGAGAAAGTGAGAGTAGCAATCGACTCTTCATTGTGTTACTCCGCGGGTTCTACTTTGTAGTCGAGGATGAGGCGGTCTTTCTCTTTGCGCCCAATGAGCAGGAGGTGACTGTGGGGCGGGATCTTTCCTGCGAGGAGGGCGTTGGCAAAGAGGTTGACGACCTGGGATTGGATGAGCCGCTTGAGAGGGCGTGCGCCAAAGTCTGGGTCGTAGCCCTTCTCCGCGAGGTATTCGACGACTTTGGGCTCCCACTTGAGGGTGATGTGTCGTTCGGCAAGTCTGTCTGCAACGTGCTCGAGCTGCAGGACGACGATCTTTTCCATGTCTTCGAGCTTGAGGGGCAGGAAGGGGAGGATGTCGTCTAAGCGGTTGATGAACTCGGGGTTGAAGTGGGCTTTGATGACGGGGTCTAGGATCTCCAAGAGCTCTTCTTTCGTGTCAGCATGCTTCTTCAGAAGAAGATCTGAGCCGAGGTTGGAGGTCATGATAAAGAGGGCGTTTTTGCAGTTGACCCTGCGGCCTTTGCTATCTGTGATGTGTCCCTCATCAAAAATTTGCAGAAGAATATTGTAGACGTCGCGGTGGGCCTTTTCGATCTCATCGAGTAGCACAACGGAGTAGGGTCTGCGTCTAAGGGCTTCTGTGAGCTGTCCTCCCTCTTCATAGCCAACATATCCCGGAGGAGAGCCTACAAGGCGAGAGATGCTATGCTTCTCCATGTATTCGGACATATCGAGCCTGACGATCGCCTCTTCGTTATTAAAGAGCTGCTCGGCAAGGGCTTTTACAAGTTCTGTTTTACCGACTCCTGTGGGGCCGACAAAGAGGAAGGCTCCGATGGGTCTATTTGGGTCATTGAGTCCTGCGCGCGACCTGCGGATCGCTTCAGAGACTGCTCTGATCGCAATGGGCTGTCCGATGACGCGCTCTTCTAGAAATTTTTCGAGATGGAGGATCTTCTCTGCCTCTTTCTCGAGCATTTTTTCAACGGGGACGCCGGTCCATTTTGCGACGATCTGAGCGATGAGGTTCTCGTCGACCTCCTCTTGCAGTAAGCGCTCGGGAAGTTTATTCAGTTTATTCTGCGCCTCTTCGATCTGCTTTTGCGTAGCGGGGATCTGGCTATAACGGATCTCGGCGACTTTATTGTAATCGGGTTTGCGTTCGGCTTCCTCTTCTTGGAAGCGGAGCTTTTCAAGCTCGTCTTTCTTCTCTTTGAGGATCTGTATGAGTTTTTTCTCCTCGTTCCACTTTCCGCGGAGTATCGAGAGCTCCTCTTTGCGCTGAGCGATCTCCTTTTCTGCCTCTTTTGCTTCGGCATCCATGCCTTCACGTTTGAGCGCCTCTTGCTTGACGATTAAAGAGGCGAGCTCGCGCTCTTTTCTCTCGATGGGTAGAGGGAGGCTTCCGATCTGCATGCGGATGAGGCTTGCTGCTTCATCGATGAGGTCGATCGCTTTATCAGGAAGGCGGCGGTCTGTGATGTATCTAGCGGATAGGGTGACTGCGGCATGGAGAGCAGCTTCAGTAATCCGCACGCCATGGAAGATCTCATACCTCTCTTTGAGTCCGCGTAGAATGGCAATCGCATCTTCAACGGAGGGCTCAGAGACGAAAACGGGCTGGAATCTGCGCTCAAGTGCGGGGTCTTTTTCAATGTATTTCTGATACTCTCCGAGGGTTGTGGCTCCAATGCAATGGAGCAGGCCTCGTGCGAGCGCGGGCTTCAAGAGGTTGGCTGCATCCATCGATCCTTCTGTTGCTCCCGCTCCGATTAGAGTATGAACCTCGTCGATGAAGAGGATGATATTGCCCTCGCTCTTCTCGATTTCAGTGAGGATTCCTTTGAGCCTCTCTTCGAACTCACCGCGGTACTTGGTTCCGGCAATGAGGCTGCCCATGTCGAGGGCCATGAGCTCTTTGTTCTTAAGCGAGTCGGGGACGTCATCTTGGATAATCTTATGGGCAAGGCCTTCTGCTATGGCTGTTTTTCCAACGCCAGGCTCGCCGATGAGCATCGGGTTGTTCTTTGTGCGGCGCGAGAGGACCTGCATGGTTCTTCTGATCTCTTCATCGCGGCCGATGACGGGATCCAGCTTTCCTTCTCTTGCGAGGTTGGTTAGATTTTTGCAAAATTTTTCTAGAGCTTTCAGATTGCCTTCGGAGTTGGGGGAGTCCATATGTCTTGAACCTCTTAGATTTTTAATTTCAGCTTCTACATCTTTGAGGGTTTTTTTCGAGAGCTTTTTCCAGGAAGCGAAGGGCTCGATGGGCTTCTCCCAAAAACTTAAAAAGAGGTGGTCGCTGCTGATGTAGGTGTCTTTCCAGGCTTTGGCTATTTTTTCTGCTTCTTGAATTCTCTGCTGCAGGCCCATTGAGGCTCTCGGCTCGCTCGGAGAGCCTGTGTAGGTTGGTAGCGTCTTCATCGCTTCTTCAACCTGCCTGAGTAGCAGTGATGGATCCGATCCAACGACTTTGCAAATGGAGACAAAATATCCTTCAGAATCGAGGAGAAGAGCTCTGAGAAGATGGTTTTCAGTAATTTCAGTATGCCCCTGCGTCTTTGCATAGGAGAGAGCTTCTTGGATCGAGTTTACAACCGCTTCTGAAAATTCCTGTGTCATAAGAGAACCCCATTAAGAAAAAACTTGTCAAAGTTTTCAGAATAATAGCACATTAGGACAAATTAATTCTCTGGTTGAGGTGTCCATATGAAGAAGCTGCTCTCGTTAACGATTCTCGCGTTTTTCTATTTTTCCCAAGTTCAAGCAGAACAAGAAATTTTTCCGAAAAAAATTCAGAAGCAGAGTCTGTTGCATAAAGCAAAGAGCATCTACTCCCAGTTTGGAGAGGAGGGAATCCTAGAGGAGATCTTAAAACGTCTGGATATCAAGAGCGGCTTTTTTGTGGAGTTTGGAGCTGCCGATGGACGCTACCTTTCAAATACGAGATTTCTTGCCGAGAGGGGATGGAGAGGTGCATTCATCGAAGCGTCGCCGAGTCTTTTTGAGAAAGCAAAGGAGAATTGCAGGGATATTCCGCAGGTTATGCTGATCAACGAGTTTGTAAGCTGTGATCCCTTGGATTGCAGAGGAAAGATGTTCGATCTGATAGCTGCTCAGTACTTTCCAAAAGAGGAGATCGATGTTCTCTCGATCGATATCGATGGCTCAGACTATCTGATTCTTGAAACGCTGAGATGCAAACCGAAGATCATCATTGTCGAAGGGGGCGTCTACTGGTCGCCCCATTTGACGACTCGAATTCCCGATGAGGTTGCAGCTCAAGATCTAAATCAGCCTCTGCCAGTTGTTTTTGAAGAGGCGAAAAGGTTAGGGTATAGGCCCGTCTGCTTCACGATAAATACTTTTCTGGTAAGAGAGGATCTCTATCCCGTATTCCAAAAGATAAAAAACGATCCAGTAACCCTCTGGACAGACTCCTGGATCTACTATAGCAAGCACTATCCGGGGCATATTGAATGGGTGAGAAATGCTCGAAAGACTCATCCTCTGATCCGACAGTTTGATCACCTGCTGACTCCTCCTTGACTATATATTCTCGCTTGGGTACATCGAGACAATGCCTATAACAAGACTTCTCTGCGCACTTCTATGTTCTATGCAGATCTGCCTGATTGCAGAGGTTCGCATTGTAGCGACGGAGAATTTTTACGGAGAGCTCGCAACCCAGATCGGTGGGCCTTACGTCAAAGTGCTCAGCATCATGAGCAATCCAAATCAAGATCCTCACCTTTTTAGCAGCAATGCAGATGTAGCCAAAGGGGTTGCAGATGCCCAGATGCTGGTCTACAACGGCATCGGCTACGACGCCTGGATGAATAATTTAATTTCGGCGAATTCAAAGAGGAAGAGAGTGACCATCTGCGTAGCTGATCTTGTCGGAAAGAAGATGGGAGACAATCCCCACATCTGGTACGACCCTGCTACGATGCCAGCCTATGCGAAGGAGCTTGCGGTAAAGCTGGGGGAGTTGGACCCCGAGCATAAGGAGTACTTTAATCAGAGGCTCGGCGAATTTAATACCAGCTACACTGAAATAACAGATCAGATCGAGCGGATGAAAAAGAGTTACGCAGGGAGTCCGATCTGCGCAACAGAGCCCGTGTTTAATTACATGGCAGACGCCCTTGGTCTGAAGATGTTTGGAGAGGGGTTTCAGCTGAGTGTAATGAATGACACCGAGCCAAGTGCTAAGAATATCGCAGATTTTGAAAACAGGCTTAAGACGCGCGCAGTGAAGGTGCTTATCTACAACAACCAGGTCTCTAATCCGATCACGGAACGGATGCAGAATCTGGCAAGGCAGTCGAAGGTTGCAGTTGTTGGCATAAGCGAGACGCAGCCGGTGGGAAAAGATTATATCCAGTGGATAACGGGTGAATTGGATCAACTAGAAACCGCCTTGAGAGAGGAGCGCTGATTGGGTTCAATTTCATTTGAGAAGGTGACCTTTTCATTTCATCATAAAGCGATCTTAAAAGAGGTCTCTGGCGAGATTCGTCCAGGCGAATTTATTGGGATTTTTGGTCCAAATGGCGCTGGCAAAAGCACTCTTTTGCGTCTGATTTTAGGGCTCATCAAGCCTGAGAGCGGAACTCTACTCGTAAACAGTAGACCGCCAGAGACTGGCAATTGCGATATCGGGTATATGCCGCAGGTAAGAAGAGAGGCGCAGATGCTGCCCCTATCGGGAAGATCATACCTCGCTGCCACCCTGCATGGAACGGGATGGGGAGTGCCTCGCGTATCAAAAGAGGATGCTGAACAGATCGAGCGGGTGATCGAGCTCGTCGGCATGAGGGATTACGTAGATAGGCCCTTCTTTGAGTGTTCTGGAGGGGAGAGGCAGAGGCTGGCTCTTGCTCAGGCCCTTCTGGGAAAGCCCAATATTCTTCTTCTGGATGAGCCGCTGAGCAACCTCGATCCTCACCAGCAGGAGAATATTATCAACCTGGTTCAATCGATCCAGAGGCAGCTCAAGATCACTGTTCTATTTACCGCACACGATATCAATCCACTGCTTCATATCATGGACCGAATCCTCTATCTCGGAAATGGCAAGATGGTAATAGGCGCGGTAGAGGAAGTTGTAACAAGCGAGATACTGAGTGAACTATACAATACCCACATAGAAGTGGTTCACTCAGGCGATAATATTTGGGTCATGCACAAAAATACAGGCTGTTTTAACGTACACCACCCCCACTTCAATGATGGATACCACACTCACAACAAGTAGTCTATTTGCCTACGAGTTCATGCGCAATGCGTTCATTGCGGGTACGCTTGCTGCTATCGTCTCGGCAATTGTCGGCTATTTTATCGTGCTACGCAGCCAGAATTTTGCAGGCCATGCACTAAGTCATATCGCCTTTGCCGGCGCAGCAGGCGCGGGACTTGTCGGCCTCTCTCCGAGCACGGGTCAGCTTATTTTAACTCTGCTTGCCGCGATTGGAATGGGGAGCATTGGCGAAAGGGCGTCAAAAAGCGATGTGGCCATTGGAGTGACGCTCGCTTTTTCTTTGGGACTTGGGGTTCTCTTTCTCCACTTTTATACAAACTATGCTGGACAGGCGATGGCGATCCTGTTTGGCGATCTATTCGGTGTATCTAACCATCTAATCAACATGATGCTGATCTATTCGGTTGTCAGCATTGTGGGGATTGCTCTACTTGCAAAACGCATTCTTTTCGTGAGCCTTGAACCTGAACTTGCCGAAGCAAAAGGTCTCTCTCTTCGCCTGGTCTCTATTCTATTTCTTATGCTAGTGGCAGTTGCTGTAACAGAGGCGAGTCAGGTGGTGGGGATCCTACTGGTATTCACCCTTCTGATCGGCCCTGCGGCCGCAGCGCTCTGCTGCACGCGTAGGTTCTGGAGCGGGATCTGGCTCTCAATTGGAATCGGCATCGCTGTGGTCTGGGCGGGTATTATTCTTGCATACTTTACAAACCTGCCGGTCTCGTTCTGGATCAGCGCTCTCAGCTTTGGCACCTACATTGGCCTCCGCCAGCTCTCCCTTTAAAAGAGGAGAGAAGGGAAGAGAGGAAAGGGAGGAGAATTTTACACAGAGATCACAGAGAAAGAAGAGAAAAAAATTGCCGCGAAGCGGCAGAGCATCCATCTTTTCTGCGGAGAGCAGAAAAGACGATCTTCTCCTCTTTCTCTCTGTCTCTGTGATCTCTGTGTAAGTTTCTAGCTTCTTCTACTGGTACTTGACCTGTTCGGAGAGGTTCTCTTTGGTGATGAAGAGGGGGCCGGTGAAGATAGCTCCCTTCTGCGCCTTTTCAAAAGAGAATGATTCGGGTGGGGTGAACTTAAAGCCGGTCTTTTCTTGGAGTTTTTTGATCACTTGATCGACATCGATTACGCCAGATTTATAAGAGGCTATAGCAACAGCTAAGTAGCCTTCCAGATAGGGCTGCTGAGCGACAGCGAACAGAATCTTTCCAGCTTGGATTCCATCGCGGACATGATCCGATAGATCGAAGGTTGCAAAAGGAAGCTCTCCATACTTGCCATGCTCTTTTATCGCATAGATAGACGGAAGGGCAGCAGTGGCGCTCATCGCAATGATGCCATCGATATCGAGGTCGATAGAGAGTGTTGTGGCAATAAGGGCAGCAGCAGTGGAGGGAGAGTTGTCGCGGATCGCAACTGTTAAGGCGGTTTTACCGGCCTTCTTAAATGCGCTTTTAACTCCTTCAATCTCTCGTTTATCTGAGATGTCGGTTTCAATGTCATGTACGCAGAGCAAGCGGCTTACTCCAGCCTTTAACATCCGCTCGCCTGCGATAACTCCTGCTTCAAAAGAGTCCTCTCCAATAAAGGTATTGATGCCGAGACTCGCATACTCATCAAAGCCTGAGCCAATTGCGATGACTGGAACTCCTTTTCCCTGAGCCTCTTCAATACTTGGCCTCAGAAGTTCTGAATCCGGTATCGAAATGATTAGTGCACTTGGACTAGCTTTTAGTGCTTTAGAGATATAACCAGGCATATTTTTAACTTGAGGATCGAAGAGTCCGTAATAGACCGGCTTAATTCCCATGTCGCTTCCAGCAGCGTTCATCCCTTCATAAACAAGGCTCCAGAAAGAAGAGGTTCCGCTGCTATGGGTACAGACTGCAACGGTTTTCTGATCTGCGTGCGCAGCAGAAGCAGAGAGGAGAGTCAGCAGGGCGATCTGGATAATACTATTTATCAAAAATAACTTCATTTTATGACTTCCCCGGCAATCCCATATTTTAAACCCGCTTGCATCGCTCAACTTGTTCAAGTTGAGCTGCTTCAGCGCCGACTGCGTCTGGTTTAAACTCTGGGCGCCGGCTTTGTCAAAAATGCAGTTATTTTTGATAAATGGTATTACTTTTTTTATCATGTGAGCCTAGTAGTATAAGAGTAGAAGAACGACTCCAAGGGCAGCTCCTATTGCAAGGAAAATCAAGCTGCAGATTCCCGAAACCATGGCCCTCGCTGCTAAAGGGAAGGTCGTATTGTCCATGTACATAGCAGCCTCATCGCCGCTCATCTTATTGTTGATCAACTTATTTAGAGCTGTCTCTGCGGCATGCGCCTCTTTCATCGAAAGGGCATTGGTAAAAATCAGGGTAACAGCAGAAGTGAGGCAGCCGAGCATAAATACGATGATTGCCGAAACGCACAGCCAGTGCACAACAGGGGGTTCATTTCCTGTACGGAAGATGCCCAGGATAAATCCGATGCCGCCGGCATTGCCAAAGAGTAGGAGCTGCAGCGAGGAGGCGAGGAAGCGGTACATGGTCCCGCGTCTATTCGAAAGATTCTCCTGAAGCTTGAGCTTCCAAAAGGTGGCGTCCTGAACGGTCAGTGAGTTTTGATCACTCATTTTTATTCACCTGTATTTCAGACGGTGTAATAGGGGCGGTTGTAGTAGGTAGCTCCTGGTGCATGGGCCTGTGGTATAGCTCTTCGTGGCCACCGGCTCCTGGTGCGCGGTCGGTAGATGTCTCATAAATAGTTGGAGGAAGGAGGAGAGCTGGAACTTCTGCTTTTTTCTCCTTTTTACCCTTCGCTTTTTTTGCTACTCCCTTCGGCGGAGAGACCTGATCCATTAGGTTCATTTCCAGCTGAGCGCCCTGGCCAGGTCTAATCACGTAAACATCGGCTTGAGAGACAACCTTGCTCATTGTTTTAAAATACTCCGAGAGCATCGTCTCTTCGGGATCTCGTTTATTCTCGGTGAGGAGGAAACGGAAGCGCTCCTCTGCTCCATGAGCCAGTTTAACGCGGGTGTAGGCGTAGGCTTCGGCATCTAACATGACGCGCTCAGCAAGTCCCTGGGCTTCGTTAATCGTCTCGGTCTTATACTTTTCTGCCTGGTTAATCGAGAGGTAGCGCTCCTCCTTTGCCATGAAGACGTCTTGGAAGGCGGGAACTGCAGCGGGAGGGGGCATCACCCAGTCCAGGTTAAGAGATACGAGTTCGACACCAAGCTCTAGAGGTTCGATGAGGATCTTCAAGTTTTTCAGCAGTTTTTCTTGTACGATCTCCTTATCGCTCCCGAGTAGACTATCGACATTGTAGCTGCTGATGGAGCCGATCAGAAGCTCTTGGAGGTGATCGAGGATGATCTGCTCTGGAAACTCCGACTGGAAGAGGTAGTGGGGAGAGCTGCTTATCTGGTACTGGATCGAGCAGCGGATGTCGATCAGGTTCTCATCTCCAGTAAAGTACTCTTTTCCCGAGATCTCTTTATCCTCTTTACTACCGGTTAGTTCGAATGTGTGCACCTTTTCCGCATCCACAATGATCACCCGGTCGATTCCCCATGGAAAGCGGAAGTTAAGCCCCGGCTCTCTCATCTCGCCGACATACCTTCCAAAGCGGCGCACGACACCGATCTGTCCGATGCTGACGCGGTAGGGGACATCGCAGAGACTAAGCAGAATAAAGATCCCTAAACCGATGAGAGCGGAGCGAACCGGATGATTGCGCATCCGAGCAAAGAGAGAGCGGATAAAGATGACATTTTTGGGCAGTTGAGTACTCATGAGCCGCTTCTAGTTTTTTTGTAGTTGTTGCGCTTCGGTCCCATTGAAATATTTTAGCAGAGGGGAGTTCGATTCCAGGAAGACGGTGCTCTGCGAACCTATAATCGCCTCATAAGATTCTAAGCTGCGGATGAATCGGAAGAATTGAGGGTCCTGCGCATAGGCGTCACCTAAAATTTTGAGGGCTTCTGCTTCACCTTCCCCGCGGATAGCTGTTGCCTTCGCATGAGCTTGTCCCAAGATCCTCTCGTGTTCGGCAACTGCCTGAGCTTCGATGGTTAGAGCCTCTTCAATACCCTGAGAGCGGTAGACTGCGGCGATCCGCGCTCTTTCAGCATTCATACGCTGAATAACACTGATGCGGTTCTGGATTGGAAGGAGGAAGGATTTTATTCCCACTTCATTAACTTCTATACCAAATGAACGAGCGAGCTGGCTAACTTGGGCTTCTGTTTTCGCTAGAATCTTGTGAATTTCGATATCGCTCGATTCTAAATTGATAAAGGCTTTGAACGGATAGCCGCCAACGGTGTTTGCAAGGGCTGCGATCGCAATATCACTTAGGCGACTCTCTGCTGTCGCGCGGTTCTGCATAGAGGAGACAAATTGAACGGCATCAGTGACCTGCCAGATCATGAAGGGGTTAACCATCACGTTGTTCTCGTCGTAGGTGAGGAGCGACTGAGGAGAGAGGTCGAGTACGAGGAGGCGCTTATCGACGCGGACGACCTCGTCGATCGGCCAGGGGAACTTCAGATGAAACCCCGACGTACGCACCTTCTCTAGAGGCCTTCCGAAACGGGTGACGACCCCCCATTGTGTTTCGTCGATGGTAAAGATAGCTGAGTAGATTGCAAACATGACCAAAATGATCAGAACGATATTCAGCGCCAGCCGCTTTTTAGATCTGGGCAAAGATTCATGATGATTTTTTGGATCCATGATTACTCTCTTCTTTTTTGCTTTTTTCTTCTTTGTACGAGGTCTCTTCTTCCGTATTTACCAGCGCATTTTTCCAGAGCGAGAACTTCTGTGGAGGGTAGCCAGGTGGCAGTAGGTAGAGCTCCTGTTTAGAGAGAGCCCGTTCGCTTGTCTCCAGCCACAGGAGCTCTTCGAGGAGCTCTCGATATCCTGAGACGATCTCTGCACGGGCTTTGATGCTGATCGTTTTCCCTTCTGCTTTAAGTCTCTCTGAAAGGGCGAGGGCGGTGGCTCTTTGGACTTCTACTTGGGCGTCACCGCGAGTCCGCAGCACAGTTTCGGTTAAAAATTTAAGCGCTTTTAAGTCGGCAGTTTCTCGATCTTCGCGCGCTGAAACCACATCTCTAAATGAGAAGAGGGTCTCCACAGGAGGATGTAAGTTGGTCACGTTCACAGAGATTAGGTGTGCGCCCAACTCTTCAAGCTTTGAGGTCAGATCCTTGGAGATCATCTGGTTGTACTCTTCGCGATCTGCACTCAGCAGCTTCATGATGGCGCCCGAAGCTGTTGAATCAAAAATACTCTTACGCAGTAGGTCCGCAATCACGACCTGCTGATCGCTCACTTGATAGAAGTACTTATAGGGGTCGCTGATCGAATATTGAACGGATGCTGAGATATTTAAGAGGTTCTCATCGCCAGTAAAAAAGTCGGAGCTGATGGGTTCTGAATAAGAGAAGACCGGGTCCGCCTTAGCTTCGAATGCAGTGGGCATCTGGTGCTCTTTTTCTTCAGCTTCTGCCACCTGTGCAAGTTTTGAAGAGAGCTCCGGCTGAGTGTGTTTTCCTGTTGCCATTTCGGCAAGAGGCACTCCTATCGTAACCTGATAGGGGTGAGCGTGGTACCAGAGGTCCATCTTGGCAAACGGCGCAGGAGGAATGTAGTGGAGTCCGGGCTTGAGATTGCGATCAGTTACCTTGCCAAAGATCTTCACATACCCCACCGCTCCAGGTGGAACAGTTGTCAGGCCAGAAGCTAGATAGACGAGAAAGGCGATTGGCAGCGCATAGAGAAGAGAGCGCCCTCTTACTGGAAGAAGAGCTCTCATGTTTTCTAATAGCTCTTGAAACTCTCCGCGTAGGTTGCCCTTCCAACTTCTCCAGATGATCAGTGTAATTAAAGCAGAGGCGCTTGCCCACTGGATGATACCTGTGATGCTTCCATGAGTCGGCGAGACGTTGGCAACGACATGCAGGTCGAATGCGTGTAGAATCCTATCGAAGAGCATACCAGATACCACGCCTCCGACCATCACACTAAAGAGGTAGACATTGAGAAATCTCGCGCCAAAATAGCGTCCCAAGATCGTGATCGTCGTCGTGTTGGTTGCGGGTCCTGCAAGTAGAAAGACCATTGCAGCGCCGGGACTCACTCCTTGATAGATAAGGGCAGCTGCGATGGGAGTGCTCGCGGATGCACACACATAAAGAGGCATTCCTGCTGCTAGCATAAGAAGATAAGAGAAGAACCCCTGTCCTAAGCCATATTTGGCCAGATTTTCTGGAAGAAGAAGGAAGATCAGGAAGGCGAAGAGCATACCGATAATGAGGCCGGGCAGCACCTCATCGGCGAGCTGCTTGTATGAGTAGTTAAAGATCCGGCTCCAGATCTCTCTAAGAGGAAGTACAGGACCTTCTTTGGGCGTAAGAGTCTCCTGAGTTTGCGGGGGAAGTGAAACCTCGGGTCTATACCAAGAGTAGAGGGATGAGCTATGAGAAACTCTATGCCACACTCTCTTAGGGGCGTGGACTAGGGAGTTTTTCAAGCAGTGGAAGCCGACAAAGTCGGGCTCATTCTCTTCTAGGTGCTCTGCAAGCTCGCAGCTGTGATGCTCGTGATCGTGAGGGTGGGAGCATTTAATTGGCTGATCGCTTTTGAGTGGCTGGTCCGCATCTGTGAGAAGCCCGATGCCAAAAAAGCCTCCGATAATTCCCATGCAATAGGCAAAAATCGGTCGCGCGATGGCCATTGCCGGGCCGAGCAACCCGAAGGTGACCATGATCGCATCAACCGCAGTTTCGGGAGTCGTGATCAGAAAGGAGATGATCGCGGGGCGGCTGGCTCCCTTCCGTTTTAACTCGACTCCTACTGGCGCCACTCCACATGTGCAGACAGGGATGGTGATCCCAAGTGCTGAGGAGATAAAGACCCCCTTCATTCCAGGATCGCCCACCATCGCTGAGATCTGTTTTTTTGAGACGAGGACGTGGAGGAGCCCTGCAAAAAAGAGGCCCATGAGGAAGAAAGGAGACAGCAGTAGAAACATGTTCCACAGCTGGAAAAAAGAGTAAATGATTTTATGCAGCATAATTTAAATGCAAACCCCGCCTTAAGAGTCACATAAATTAGCCTGCTTAAATTGTCAAATTTTTATTTTAATTCTTTTTAGAGGGTGAATTGGAGGCGGAGGGTGAAGACGGTAGCGTTGGGCAGGCCTTTACCGCCGGGATGCACAATGTATTGAAAGTCTGGCTGTAGGAAACCCCAGAAGGCGAATTCGTAGACATAGAATGCTTCGATTGCTGTTTCGAATCGCTCAGTGTATTCCGCTTCTTTAGCCCGCGTGAAATTTACACTGCTGATGCCAATTCCAAGCATGTCTTTAGGACGCTTACGAGGAAGGCCTTGCCAGATCGCTCCTGCTGCGTAGTAGTTATGTGCAGGGCTGATTTTTGGGTCTGCCCATCCATAAAGAAGAAAAATTGCCCCCTCTTGTTCGGGATCGTGATAGACGACCTGGTCTAAAGTCGCATAGCCGCCGCTTGTCCCTCTTTTTTTGCCCCCGCTGAATCGCTCGAACTTAGCTGTGCTATTCCATCCGCCAATCCCTAACGTGCCCTTATAGACGGAGTTGAACTCCCAAGATCCATCCAGCTCGCCAATTGTAAATGCGTGGCTGCCCAGATGGTCAAAAAAACGTCCGATCACGCCATGCTTCCCCGTAGAGTAGCCGTCGGCTAAAGAGCCGTCAAATAGACCTAGGGTGAGAGAGAGGTTGTTTAAAAAGCCGAACGATGCCAGAGCTGACATTGCTGGATGAGGATAGACTGGAAAAAAGGCAATTGTAGGGATCGCTGTAAAGGCTCCATTGATAAAAAACTGGGCGTGCTCCACCACGGTGAAGTGGTCATAGGCGTCGCTCTTGCCTAGTTGCAGCCAGTAGCGCTCGTCATAAAAGCCCTGTCTATACCAGAGGGCGTAGATCGTATCGAAACCGGGCGCTTCCATCTCATCGACAGGAACGAATGAACCAACTTGTTTCGAGGGCTGCTTCCCATGGTGGCTGAGAAACTGAGCGACAAAAGTGCCGCCTGAATAGTGAAAGAGAGGTTTGCTTTTTACTACTGCCCCAGCGGAAAAAACGTATTCAGGATTGCCCAGTGCGTCAGAGCGCTTTCTGCCGCCGTGCAGGTTCCATGTATCGTCTAGTTTAAGATAAGAGACGATATCGATTCCATACTTCTTCAAATACTCGCGTCCATTGCCCCACTGACCAGTCATCCCAAAGCGATCTTCTGCGATCGTCTCTTCGGAAAAAGCAAAAACGGGGAGGAGGAGGCAGGTGAGCAGTTTTTTCATTTTTTCTAGAGGGTTTTTCGGGGGAGAGATATACGCTTTCTTTTTTTTGAGCAATAAATATTGACCGATAGGCTAAATTCTACGTTTTTTCAAAACAAGGAGTCTTTTATGAGAAACTATATTCTGATTGCAGTCACACTTTTTGCATGTTCTACCATTTCTGCCGAAGAAGCAGAAAGAGTAGAGTCTCTCTCTTCAAAAGTAATTATGAAGGATTCAACTGGATATTTTGTTCTCTCCGATAAAAGCTGCTGGAAGGCGATCGGTTTCTCCAGAAGATGGAGAAGCTTGAGCGAGTGGTGGAACAATGTCCAACTGGCGCCTGAAACCCATGAGTGCGTTCCCAACGACTGGTATTTAGGTACTGAGATCGAGGTCTATCCGAAACGCGATAATATGCAGGTCAAAGAGGCCGATGCAGCCAACCAAGATGCAATTAAGCAGTGCACCCATATGTTTGTGAACAGCAGGACAGGGCAGGTTCTGTTTGCGATCGCATTAGAACCCTCCGTATGCATCATTCAGCTCCATAAAGAGGCTTATCAAGATGGCCATGCTGTCGGTTTTAATGAGGGCCGGATGAAGAGCACAGAAAATGCTAGAGAGATCCGCAACGCCGCCTATACAGAAGGTCATACTATCGGCTACCGCGAAGGCTTCCGCGCTGCCATCGAAGGTGAGCAGCCTGGAGCTAGTGGGTTGAATAATAGACGCTAAAATGATACGAAGAGAGCATGGCTAAAAAATACGATGAGAGTACCGTTGTATCCCTAGACGCGCTGGCGCATATCCGTCTGCGCTCAGGGATGTATATCGGCCGTCTCGGCGACGGTTCGCATCCTGACGATGGGATCTATGTCATGCTCAAAGAGGTCATCGACAACGCTGTCGATGAATTCATCATGAGGAATGGGACAAAGATCGTCATCGAGCTAAATGAGAAGACATCGACCGTCTCAGTCCGCGACTGGGGTCGGGGGATTCCGCTCGGTAAGGTGATCGAGTGCGTCAGCCAGATTAATACTGGTGCAAAGTATAACGATGATGTCTTTCAGTTCTCCGTCGGATTAAACGGCGTTGGAACAAAGGCTGTCAATGCTCTCTCCTCTCATTTTGTCGTTAGAAGTATGCGCGATGGCGAATTTGTCGAGGCGCGCTTTTCAAAGGGGATTCTTCAAGATAAGAAGAAGGGAAAGACGAAAGAAGAGAATGGCACCTGGGTAGAGTTCACTCCTGATAGTGAGATCTTTAAGAAGTTCGCCTTCCAGAAAGAGATGATCATCAAGAGACTCTGGCACTACGCCTATCTCAATACTGGCCTTACTCTGATTTTCAATGGGGAGGAGATCCGTTCTGAAAACGGGCTTCTCGATCTTCTCAATGAAGAGGTCAAAGAGGATCGCCTCTATGAACCTCTGCACTACCGTGGCAAAAATGTCGAGTTCGCCTTTCTCCACTCTTCAAGTTACGGAGAGACCTACTTCTCATTCGTAAACGGTCAGTACACCCAAGATGGTGGTACCCACCTTTCAGCCTTCCGAGAGGGGATACTGAAAGGGGTTAATGAGTACGCGAAGAAGAACTTTCAAGGGGTGGATGTACGAGAGGGGATCGTTGGGACTATTCTGATTAAAGTGAAAGATCCCGTCTTCGAATCTCAGACCAAGAACAAGTTATCTAACAATGAGATCCGCGCTCCCATTGTACAGGAAGTTAAGGATGCTGTTCAAAATCTGCTTTATAAGCATGAAGAGACTGGCAAGAAGATTGTCGAGCGAATCTTATTTAATGAGAAGCTTAGAAAAGAGCTAGCAGCTGTAAAGAAAGAGGCAAAAGAGAAGCAGAAGAAGATCTCTTTCAAAATTCCGAAACTGCGCGATTCTAAATTTCATTTTGGCGATGGATCAAAAGAGGGAGAGAGGTCGGTGATCTTTCTCACAGAGGGCGAGTCCGCCTCTGCCTCGATTGTCATGACGCGCGATCCTCTTACACAAGCCGTATTTTCTCTACGGGGCAAGCCTCTCAACGTGCATGGAATGAAGCTGGAGCAGCTCTATAAGAATGAAGAGATGTACAACCTCATGTCAGCCCTCAATATCGAGGATGACCTATCCAATCTGCGTTACAATAAGGTGATCCTCGCCACCGATGCGGATGTCGACGGGATGCACATTCGCAATCTGCTTGTCACCTTCTTTTTAACCTATTTTGAAAGCCTTGTATTGAATGGACACCTTCATATTCTTGAAACGCCTCTCTTCAAAGTGAGAAATAAAGAGAGAACGATCTACTGCTACTCGGAAGAGGAGAAAAACAGGGCTGCCGAAGAGTTGAAAAGAGGGGTTGAGATCACACGCTTTAAAGGCCTGGGAGAGATCTCTCCAGATGAGTTTAAACAGTTTATTGCAAAGGATATACGTCTACTTCCCGTCATCATCCAAAATCTCTCAGACGTAAAACCGACGCTCGAATTTTACATGGGCAAGAATACCCCGGCTAGAAAGGCCTTCATTATGCAAAACCTGGTGAAAGAGAATGGATGATCTAAAGCACCAGATGAAGGATCACTTCGTCAAATACGCTTCATATGTGATCCTCGACCGCGCAATCCCAAACGTCGTTGACGGGCTTAAGCCCGTACAGAGGCGTATACTCGAAATACTTTGGAGACAGAGCGACGATAAGCTACATAAGGTCGCAAACATCGTCGGTCAGACGATGCAGCTGCATCCTCACGGAGACGCTCCAATCTACGAAGCGCTTGTCAGCTTAGCGAATAAGGGGTTTGTTCTAGATCGGCAGGGGAATTTCGGAAATATCTATACTGGAGACCCCTCCGCTGCTGCGCGCTACATCGAAACACGGCTTTCACCTCTTGCGAGAGAGACGCTCTTCAATCCCGATATCACAGAGAAGATCCCCTCCTATGACGGCAGAAATTTTGAGCCGGTCACACTCCCAGCAAAGATCCCTCTGCTGCTGCTCCAAGGCGCCGATGGAATTGCAGTCGGAATGGCAACGCACATCCTGCCTCACAACTTCACAGAGCTCCTCGAAGCTGAGATCGCCTGCCTCGAAGGTAGAAATTTTAAGATCTTCCCCGACTTTCCAACTGGCGGAATCATGGATAAGAGCCAGTATGATAAGGGAAAAGGAAAGGTAAAGCTACGCGCCAAAATCGAGATCAAAGATCCGAAGACTCTCGTGATTCGAGAGATCTGTTACGGAACCACAACAGAGAGCCTCATCCGCTCTATCGATGAGGCGGCCAAGAAGGGCAAGATCAAAATTGAGGCGATCAACGACTACACAGCACAAGAGGTCGAGATCGAGATTAAGCTGCCAAGGGGACAGTATGCGGAGGAGATCCTCGATGCCCTCTATGGATTTACCGAGTGCGAGGTCTCTTTAAACTCCCAAATCATCGTCATCAAAGATGATCTTCCTTGGGAGACGGACGTCCATGAGATTCTCTCTTACAATGCGAATAAACTCGTCGAGTTTTTAAAGAGAGAGCTCGAAATAGAACGCGACAGATTACAAGAGAAGATCTTCTACAAGACATTAGAGAGAGTTTTCATTGAGAACAGGCTCTACAAGAAGATCGAGACGGTAAAGACGCTCGAAGGAATCCACGAAGCGCTCCAAGAGTCGTTAAAGCCCTACCGAAGAAAGCTTTTAAGAGAAGCCACTCACGATGATCGCGAGAGGCTCCTTCAGATCCCCATCCGTCGCATCTCTCGTTTCGATATCGATAAGAATCAAGAGGAGATCTCCATACTCCAGCAGACTCAGCATGAGGTTGAAAAGAGCCTAAGAAACGTGAAGAAGTATGCGATTAACCACTTAAAGGCGCTTATTGAGAAGTTTGGAAGCCAATACCCCAGAAAGACGCGCGTCAAAGCAATCGAGGAGATCGACCGCAGAGCCATTGCGACAAAAGAGATCAAGGTGGGTTTCGATCCACAGGCCGGTTTTGTGGGAACGAAGGTCTCTGGACCCATCCAATTCTCTTGCACCAATTACGACAAGGTTCTCATCTTCTTTAAAGATGGCACATATAAAGCGATCAATATTCCGGAAAAGCAGTACTTTGAGAAGATCGCTTGGGTTGAGATCGCCGACAAGAAGACTGTTATCAATGTCATCTACAAGAATAAAGAGACCGATCAGGCGTGGGCTAAACGCTTCATCGTCGAGAAGTTCATTCTCGATAAGGTCTATCGCTACCTAGACGAAAAAACAGAGCTTCAGCACATCTCAAATAGCCCAGAAGCAGCCGTTGAACTCCACTTTGCTCCTCAAGCCCGCCAGAAGGTGCAAAAGCAGGTATTTGCACTCAAGAATGTTCTTGTAAAAGGAGCTCAGACGCGAGGCATCCGCATCGCGACACAAAAAGTCAAAAAGGTGACAAGAGCCGATTAAAACAGGCAAAGGGAGTGAAGTGCTCGCTTGCATAGGCTCGGGCTCGAGATGAGAGCTCTCTGCGCAGTGTAGGTGAGGAGGCGAGCCTCTGGATCGCCTCTGCAAACTCCACTGCCGTATTCGCAACGAGAAATGAGCGTCCCGCCTCCTGCAATAATCCATCGGCTCCTACGCTCGTCGTTACAAGCGGCACACCATGAGCAATCGCCTCCACTGTTTTGATCTTGAGCCCTCCACCTCCGTAGAGCATCGGATTAATTGCGATGTCGATTGTCGGATAGTAGCTGGCAAGAGAGGGGAAGAGCCTCCCTTTAGAGAGATGAGGAAGAAACGCGGAAAAGGGCGAGCAGAGAAAGGCTCCTTGAATCAGACACTTTTGAGAGAGAGGGCCTAGAAGAGGGAGTACAGCATCGTGAAACCACTGGATGCTATCGACATTTGGCCATGAGGGACCACCGAAGAAGCTGATCGATTCCACCTCCTCGCGAATTAGAGGCTCCACTTCTGGAACTACGGGGTGAGGGCAGTAGAGCAGCCTATCTCTTTCGATGTGCACCGCTATCTTTTCCAGCTCTTCTTTCTGCATAAAGATCAGTTTGTCGAAGCGGCGCATGCGCTCGATCTCCTCTTCAAAGGTGATGGCGCTGCAGGCGCGATTAAACTGCTGAAAGCTCGCAGCTCTTTCTGAGATCAGATCGTGCACATCAAGATAGAGGGGAGACTTAAGCCCCAGATCGACGATCCAGTCGAGATGCAGCTTCTCGACGATGATAAAGTCGTGCTCTACACGTTTAAGAGCGTCTAGGCTGCCCTCCTCTTCAAGATAGTAGAGAGTGAGCTTGCAGTGGTTTTGTAAGAAGTCGTGAAGCGCAGAGATCCTTGCATTTTGGCCAGTGCCCGCCTCCCAAAATGCGATATCTGTGACAAGGCCTACGTTTTTCACACGTTCTTCCTGCCGCCATCGATGACGAGATCTGCCACTGTTTTGCCCTCAGTAATCACCGCTTTCCTACCCACCAACCTTCCTGCCAATTCTCCCTCCAGTGATAGGATTTTATTTCCCATACATATTGATATGTCGTATTTTGGTCGCGACTATTTTACGACACATCGTATTCTGATCGGAGATAAGTCGTTATAGTTCAGTAATATAAGATAATTAAAATAAATATTTTATATGTTTAGAAGGTTGGCTTACTTGCGATGATGCCAATGCCTTCTCTCCCATCGAGACAGAGGGTTGGAATAGTTTTGCGCCGATCGATGTATTCGACCTTTTCAACAAGAAACCCCGCCGACTCTAGAGCCTTTCGAAGTGGTCTCTCATCCATCACATGTAAGAAGGGATTGAGATTGCTCGAAAGCCCTGGGGCATTAGAACCGTAGTTTTCTACATACCCTGGCCACGAGATGCCATCTGCCCACCTCTCTTCGTAGACGGAGACAAACTCGGTTATATTTCCTTGATAGGGTGTAGAAGTAACAATAAAGAGTTTACCTCCAGGAGCAAGCCAGCTGAAGATCTTCTTCAGTCCCTCTTCGATCTCTTCTCCGCGAAGGAAGTGGAAGACCCTGCATATAAGAACTCCTCCAAGGCTATTAGGCTTAAAATCAAGCTCTTGTGGAAAGCGCTTCTGATTTAGATAGAGGCGCTCTCGATTTTTTTTATCGACCTGCTTTTGGAGAATAAGAAGATTTTCTGAGCCGATATCATCAGCGATTACTGCGCAAGTAGAGTGGTCGAGCGCTGGGAGTGTCGCAACGCCATAGGCGGCTCCAATATCTAAAACAGGGTAAGAGCTTGTCTTAGCAAATTCGATAAAAGCGCTGCTGATCGGGTCTAAGTGAATTAACATAAACCCTCCGCCAAAATTCAACGTCTTCACAAGACCAGAAGGGGAAGCTGGAGGTATCTCCAGATCTCTACTCAACGCATCGAGTTTTATATCCGTGGCACAAACTCCGTAAGGGTGTTCTGAAAAGGGTAGTTCAGCAGCGTTCCCCTGAAAAGAAAAAGTAGAAGCGATTACTGATAGCAATATGTAAGATAGTTTCATTACAATTCTCCCAAACGAGTAAGTAAAGATGAAGACGATTGAAACACAGAGGCTGATTTTACGGGAGTGGAAACCGGAAGATTTAATTCCTTTTGCTGAGATCAATCAAGATCCTAAAGTCATGGAGTGTCTTCTAAAACCTCTCACTCTAGAAGAGAGTGCTGCAATGATGGAGAGGATGCAAAATCATTTTAAAGAGCACGGTTTTGGACCCTTTGCATGCGTTGTTAAAGAGACAGATGAGTTAATCGGGTTTGTAGGTTTATACGTACCAAACTTTGAAGCTCACTTTACTCCTTGTGTAGAGATCGGTTGGCGTCTCTCTTCAAAAGCATGGGGAAAGGGCTACGCAACGGAGGCTGCGCGCGCGGTGCTAAAGGCCGCTTTTGGGGAGTACGGACTTCGGGAGGTTGTCTCCTTCACTGTTCCAAAAAATTTGAGATCGATTGCAGTCATGGAAAAGATCGGAATGAAGCGCGATATGAAAGGGGACTTTCTCCACCCCAAAATTCCTGCAGGACATCCTCTACACCAGCACATTCTCTATCGCATCACCAGAGACGAGTACAATAAACAATTTGGGTGATCAAAATTTTTGATAGCTGATATAACTCAACAGCAAAAAGGAGTTTTTTATGGAGTGTATGCCAAAAGTAGGTGAATTCTGCTGGACAGAGCTTGCAACATCAAATCTTCAAGCTGCAAAAGACTTTTATGGCAAGACTTTTGGATGGAAGTTCATCGATAAAGAGATGGGTGATGGAACCTATACGATGATCAAACGAAGCAACAAAGAGTTTGGCGGGATCTGGTCTATCCCAAAAGGGAAAGAGAAAGAGATTCCTCCCCACTGGATGTCCTACATTCTGGTTGAAAATCTAGACGAGTCGCTGGAGAAGGCGCGCAAAAACGGTGCCTCGATAGTCAAGCCCGCCTCAAAAGCTGGGGATTTTGGCCTTTTTGCTGTGATTGCAGATCCAACAGGAGCCTGTGTAGCTCTCTGGCAACCATTAAAGTGCTAAATTAAATGTCTGATGAGCTGGAAGATAAGGTCGTAGCTTACAAAGAGCTCTCTAGGCAGATCAATGAACTAGAGAGGCAGCGAAAGGCGCTCGGTGCAGAGATCTTGCCTATGCTTCCGAAGGATGCAAAAACTTTCTATATAGCCGACTACCGCGTCCAGCGCTACGCGAGGCTATCTATTAAGATCTCTCTAGAAGATGCAAAGATGTTTAGCGCCACCAAGGTGGAAGAGGTCGTAGATAAAGCAGAGATCAAACGCTTGCACAAGTTAGGACACACCCTTCCCGATGTGCAAGAGATAGAATCGCTCATGATTTTGCATTCAAAGAGAGATAAGGCGGCTTCAGAAGAACTTCCTGCTGAGACCCACTAAAAGAATGAGGCAGGCGAGAAGCATTGACACGCCTCCAAGAATTAGAGGAATGCCATAGCTCAAATTTAGGAGCCCTCCTCCCAAAAATGGAGTGATGGCAAAAGCGAAGGCTTGGAGGGATTGAAAAACTCCCAAAGTTTCACCCTGCTGATCCGGCGAGGTTAAATCTGAAACGATTGCAGTTCCGATTGGAAAAATCAGTGCAATCAGAAACTGCTGAATGCCGATGTTGACCCAGTAAGATTCGATCTTTGCGCCGATTAAAAGGAGAAGGAAGAACCCCAGAGCTCCTAGAGAGCCGAAGAGAATAGTAGAGGCTTTAAATCTATTCAGAATTGGCCGAATAAGCACACCGCTGCTCACGACGTAAACGAGAGAGCCGAAGGCGTAGAAGTTGCCAATCTGTGATACGTTCAACCCGTAGTTCTTGATCCATGTTACTGGAATAAACTCCCAATAAAACGACCAGCCAAAGCAGAAGATAAAAAAGACAGAAAATATGATGCGAAATTTGGGAGAGAGCGTGGTCTTCCAGAGATGGTGCAATTGAGCTGCAAAGCGGACCGCGCTGCGCTTCTTCTCAACCAGAGTCTCAGAGAAGAAGAGGGTGATTAAGATGTAGTTTGCCACCGTCAAAAAACCCGCAAAAATAAAAGGGATCTCAAAGCCTGAGCTAGATAACTTTCCTCCAACAAACGGCCCTACAGCGAACCCGATTCCATTTGCCATTGCGACGAGTGCAAAATTCTTTGTTTTCACAGTTTTAGAGCTAAAATCGGCAATGGAAGAGTTGATGACTGCGATGTTTCCCGCTCCGATTCCCGTTGCAATGCGCCCGAGGATGAGAAGAGAAAAAGATCTCTGCCAAACCCCCAGTACAGATAAAAGAGCGCCAACAACGATGAGCAGAGTTGTCATCTGCATGACGGGCTTGCGCCCCTTGCGGTCTGAAAGTCCTCCAATAAAAGGAGAGCTAAAAAATTGGGCGAGAGGGCATGCGGCGAGAAGGATTCCTAAAAGAAGACCTCTTAGCGCGTTTGAAGCTGAACCGAGAAAGATCGCATCTTGATGAAAAATAGAGGAGGCGAAAATGGGATAGACAAGACCGTAGCTCATCCAGTTGAGGAAGGCCCCAAAGCAGAGGACAAAAAGAGAGATTGCAATGAGAGGCTTGGGCTTTGACATATACTCTCCTAGAAATAAGAGAGAGGCGATTTTAATTCTACTTTCACGAAAAAATAAAAACGGATACCTTCCAAAAAAAATTGGAAGGAGAAGATTATGAAGATATTAGACCTCTTTCGAAATTCGCTTTGTTCGGAAAAATTGAGGATTTTTGTGCAGATTTGCCGCAAAATTTTGAGAGCATGTGTAAACACATGGTCGAAAAATTTTGTGGCAAAGATGCCAAAAAGACCAATTTTAACGAGCAAATGGAGTTTCGAAAGAGGTCTATTACTGCTTCTGCTGACAACTGCTAGCTTCACCTCACTCTGTGCTGCTGCTACACCACCGAAGCCCTCTGATGCAAAGGCCCTTGGAAAAGAGCTGATGAGCAACCTGCCTGGGATATTTTCTCTCGATCAAGATAACAAAGAGAGGGTGGGAAGTTATGAGGTGCCAGCTCTCCGAAATGGAAACTGGGTCCTCAGAGCGCAGCCGATACCACTTGTAGATAGTTTCTCAGAGCAGACGGGTGCGGTCACAACGCTCTTTGTGAAAGTGCAGGATGAGTTTGTGAGAATTTCTACTACCGAGCCAGGCGAGAAGGCTGGCGCCGCTCTATCCCACTCTCATCCCGCCTACAAGAAGATGATCGGAGAGCTGCGCTACACCGATAAGGTCACCCTAGCTGGTAAAGAGTATATGGCCGACTACGACGTCTTCCGCGATAGACAGGGAAGAGTGATCGGCGCCTACCTCGTCGCGATCCCCATCGAAAAATAGCTATTTACGCATGCAGGCGCGCGCGACTACCCAGATTGCCGCCAGTCCGAAAGAAGTATAGAGAAGGTGCTGAACCATGGGCATGGTAATAAACACCCACATGAGCCCATTGAAGTCGGCGACACCCACCGTTCCCCAGTTTAACCCAGCAATAATTAAGAGAGCCTTTGCAATGCCATCCACTATCTTCATACTACCTCTACATTTTCTCTAGAGATAATAGGTAAGGGTGTGGATGTCAATTACAAGTTTATTCAGCCTCATTTTGGTCGGAGGGAAGTGGCTTATGATCCCAAACAGAGCAGATGGTTTTTTTGCTATTAATCTCATATTTAGAGATGCAGCCCTCAGCTTTAAGAAAATCTAGCGCTATCTCTACGAGGCTCTTGCCACCTGCAACCCGAGCATTCATCGCGTGTCTCATACTGGGGCTGTATGTAGAGGGAAACTCAAGAGGCCCAATATAAGTTAAGGAGTGGAATTCAAAGTATCCCTCTGAATTTCTCTCGTACGGGTCTCTGAGTTTATTAACTATGCAGTCGAGCACATCTTCCAACTTGATTGCTCTAGAGAATGTCTTCACTACCATCTCTTCATCATCTGGCTTTTCTAATACGGGATGTTCAAAGACGCCCTCCACAGGAGTCGTTAGATCTAGCTTATCTGCTGAAGGTAGAGTTCTCCATTCAAAGTAGGGATCGATCTCAACTATCTTTGCAGCTTCTGGCTCGATCTCCTTCTCTTCAGTTTTTACCTCTTGCTCAGGCTCAACTTCTTGCTCATCTGGTTCTTGCTCTGCGTGAAGGATCGACTTATCGTCCCAGACAAAGTATCGGTTATAGCTCTCTTCATCTCTTTCATATCTAACGATAATGCCTTCGTGTTGAAGCGCTTCAAAAACGATCTCCGCAAAATTTCTGCCATCGCCTCCCGTTGCGTTCACTGTAAATCGAAAGTCGAATCCAACTCTTGCAAGATGGAGATGATCGAAGGTAAATGTGCCACCTTGGTCATCATCGTTTCTGTAGAGTCCACACTTTAGGTAGCGAATGAAAGAATCGAAGACCTCTTCTAATCTTATCTCTCTCGTGAACCGTTTTTGCACACGAAACATGTTTTCAATCACTTCCGAAGTGAAGGTGCTTGGTACAGGAGTTGTTAAATCAAGCGCTGCAACTGAAGGGAGGCTTCTCCAGTCAAAGTTCTGGGTAGTTGGTACTTTAAAAAAGTCGTTGTAGGTGGAGCGCATGATCAGTTTCACAATAAACACGATGAGCGGGATCACAAGGGTAAAACAGAATGCTACTTTTAAAACGGTGGATAATGACCATTCGAAGGGCTCAGCATCGTAAATGTTTATTATGTAGTAATTAGCAGCAGAGGCAGGACCTGATTTGGGATCAACAACTGCAACTTTGTCGCTGAAAATACTGAAGAAGGCGTCCGCTTCCTGCAGAATCGCCTCTCCCCACGATAGCTGCTCCATCGGCCAGCGAAAGAGGATCGGCATTCCAAAAGTTAGTGCATCAGTCATGTTATGCTCTCATTGTTGTTGTTTTGTGACTTGTGGTCCCAGACAGTATACTGGTCATACTGGCTATCTTTCTCATACTTAACGATACAGCCCTCGCTTATGAGTGTATCAAAAACGATCTCAGCAAAATTTCTGCCATCGCTTCCTTTTGCATGAATTGCATATCGAAAGTTGCACCCCATGTTTGCAAGACGCAAATCATCGAAAGTAAATGTGCCACCCTGATCGTCATCGTTCCTATTGTACTCAGATTTCAGGTAACGAATGGAATAATCGAACACCTCTTCTAATATTACTCGTGAGGTGAACTGCTTCAGCTCAGCTCTGCCATTCTCAAATACTTTTCCGGTGTATGTGCTTGTTACAGGCGTTCTTAAATCAAGCGCTGCAACTGAAGGGAGGCTTCTCCAGTCAAAGTCTCGATCAATAGTGACTTTTTTAGGCTGGGAGTGCTTCTGTTCTCCTTTAGCAGATCCAGAAAGTAATATAAAAGAGTCTTCATAGTGAGTGCGCATCGCAAGTTTCACGATAAACACGATAAGAGGGATCACAAGGGTAAAGCAGAAAGCTACTTTCAAAACGGTAGAGACAGACCACTCGAAGGGTTCAGCATCTTCTATTTTTATAGGCCAAAATCCATCGGTTATCTTGGTGGTATCTACAACTGCAACTTTGTCGCTGAAAATACTGAAGAAGGCGTCTGCTTCTTGCAAAATCGTCATTCCCCAATCGAGCTCTTCATCTTCATCTAGGGTTTGAAAACGGATTGGTATTCCCAAAGTGAGTGCGTTAGTCATGTTTCCCTCTTAATGAGCTTTTCTGTTTTAAAGAAGATATATTATAACCAATTTTTGCATAAAAAACGCACAAAAAAGAGCCTCTCTTCGCTCGCTCAAAGAAAGAAAACACTTGTCTTCTTATTTATTATTTTAAAGGCCCTTCATAGCTATTAAATACTTCATTAATTTCTGTGACTAGAAGCTCGTCGTTGCAGCGCAGAATCACGAGGGTATTCCATACGCCCGCCTTTTCGGTATGGACGAGAAAGCGCACAACAACAGTTCGCTCGTCTTTTCCTGGGATAACATCAAGCGATTCAATGCTCCAGAACCCTACCTTTTCTCCTGTCGACAGCAGCTGGGGGAGAAACTTCTCCCGCCTTTCGAACCAGAGGGCGCCATTGACAATCTTTTTGCAATCAGGCGAGCAGAGGGATAGAACATCCTTTTCGTGCGAAAGATTCTGACTTGCACCAATGCGATTTAGGAGTGCGATATACTCCTGACCTACGCTTTTAACTGTTTTCACATTCTCTTCCTCAACTTGTGTGATATTGATAACTTGCGGCAGGGATAGATTTTTTTCGCCAGCTTGAAGAGAAGCAGAAACTAGCAAGCAGGCATGAAAAACGACAAATCTCATAGGGCCATCCAATTTAAAAAAATTCGAGGAATATTAAGAGAGAATAAGTTAGAAGAGAATAGGAAAATAAAAAGGCAGGGGAGTTATGAGTACAAAGGATAGTTTTGGGAATCCTCTCAGTGAAGG
The DNA here is from genome assembly GCA_016185065.1 of Chlamydiales bacterium. Classification (NCBI taxonomy): domain Bacteria; kingdom Pseudomonadati; phylum Chlamydiota; class Chlamydiia; order Chlamydiales; species Chlamydiales bacterium. Next base: position 601,787 of record JACPOL010000008.1, on the reverse strand, counting down.
GGACTCTGTACAGGTTATCAAAGATCTAAAGGTAAAGGGATCTTCGATGACCCTGAAGAGGGGCACCAAGTTTAAGAACATCCATCTGACTGACAACGAAGAAGAGGTGGAGTGCCGCGAAGGTAAATCCACCATTGTTCTCAAAACCTGCTTCTTGAAAAAAGCCTGATATCCTGGCTCTGCGCAAAAATGCAGAGAGTATCGAGGCTTGTCTTAAATTCGCGTTTTCTCGTAATTTTTGCGCATGAAAAAAATATCTTTAGCATGCGCTCTGCTCACGAGCGCATCTCTTTTTGCAACAGACGCTCCTTCGCTGATCAACTCGTATAATCCGGCTGTTAAGGATGGCGCAAACATCTGGATAGCGGTGGACCTTCTCTATTGGAAGCCTTGGGAGCGAGCACTAGTTGCAACGAACAAGGCCTCCGATGTTTTTACTACAGATAACTTCACTAAAGCCCCTGTGATTCATCCCCATTTCGAATGGGACCTAGGCTACCGCGTAAGAAGTGGCTATCTCTTCTCTTGCAACGTCTGGGACGTAGAGGGGAGTTGGACCCACTTCGCCTCGCGCGTTTCTCAGCATCGTTCATCGCATGGAAGTGCATTCATCGGCATGTTCCCTATCTGGTCTCTTGCTGATGATGTGATGGCAGGTGACTATGTCTTCGAGTCCGATCTGAAGTGGAAGATCACTGTAAATCTGCTCGATGTGCAGTTTGGTAGATATCTGAAAGTGTTTCCGAGGCTTGAGGTGAAGCCCACATTTGGGGTGCGCTCTGCGTGGATTAAGCAGCACGGCGATATCACTTATGCTGGAGGAATGTTTTTAATTGGCATCTTGCAGCCAGGCGTCTCTCTCAATGGCACCGATTTTATCAAGATGGAGAACAACTACTGGGGCATGGGCCCTCGCTTGGGCCTTGCACCGAGAGTTATTCTAGGTAGAGGCTTTAGCCTAAACGCAGATGCGGCGCTATCTGGCCTTTACGGCTTTTTTAAGATCAGACAGAAAGAGACCTATCTCGACACCACCCGTTTTTCCAATCACGAGCACCTGAATCGTTTCCGCTGGATTGGAGATCTCGCTGCTGGGGTAGAGTGGAAGGCTCCTCTCTGCCAAGAGCGCTATGCTCTCACCTTCAAAGCGGATTGGGAGTACCACATTTTTTTTCGTCAATTTGAACTAAAAAAAGACGATTTTGACCTCATTCCCAAAAATCGAGATCTCTCTATGCAGGGCGTCACTTTTTCCACGCGCTTCGATTTTTAAACTTAAAGGATCCACATGAGAACACTTCTCCTCCTGCTCTCTACACTTTACATAGGAGCGGCTAATGCTCTTCCTGCGCAAGTGATCATCGTCCGGCATGGAGAGAAGAACACTGTAACTGGAGAGCTCACTGGTGCGGGCATAGAACGCGTAGAGGCGCTCTCTTCCTACTTAACGCAGCCAAATAACGGGCCCGGTTTTGTCGGGTTGGCGGGCCTTAGTAATGTGGTCCTCTTCAACTACGGCCTTCCCGCTGGCCTCTTTGCAGCCAGGCCTGTGCACCACTCCGATGACTTCACCGTCCGCTGTATTCAAACTCTTGTGCCAACAGCGTTAAAGCTTAATCTTCCGATTCATTCGCCCTACGGGCCAGGGCAAGAGCAGCAGCTGGTGCAGGCTATTTTCAATGAGCCCAGCTATAACGGGAAAAATGTCGTGATCTGCTGGCACCACACCTTCATCGCCGCACTGATCGAGGCCTTCGGATACACTCCACCCGCAGGCATTCTCCCCAACTATCCCAACCGCTTCGATCTCGTCTGGGTGATGACCTTTCCAGCGCCGGTTCCATCCGTCGTCCTAAACCCAATTCTGCAAGAGCTTCTCTTCGGCGATCCCACCACGTTTCCGTAACTTGATCCGAGTTGAAGTAAATTCTTGCGTGCACTCATAATAAAAAAAAATTATTCACGTTTTTTCAAGTGGAGCACATGATGCGTAGATTGGTCTCTATTTTCTTCTGCTTTCAAATTGCCTCTCTACTAGCCGTCTGTCCAACGCCACTTGCGCCGCTGCCCCAGCTTCCAGTGCCAGCTGTTGTTCCGCCTCCCGTGGCAACCTGCTCTACTCCAACGCCAGTTACTGTAACCGGCTACATGCCGATTACCTTTGTGAATAATAGCGGGCTTGCCGCCTCGGATATCTACATTTCCGTACTGGTAAATTCAAGCACGCAGTACCTTTCGTTCAGCGGCCCAACGCACAAGTTGGCAACAATATCCAACTTCACTCCAGTTACCTATCTTTCAGCTCCGCAGTACTCTTATCCATTAAGCTTCTTTGAACTTATTGCTCCAAATACCTACACCTTCTACATTCCGAATGATGGGAATAATGGCGTGCCTGGCAGCAATGTCATGACCTCTTCTAGAATTCTGCTCTCTTTGCAGCAGCCCTTGACCTATTTTATTAACAACGTAGGTGCTCTGGAGCTGCCTGCGGAATTTGATGCGACGAATGATAACTACTACATTCTGAATGATAAGATAGAGTTTGATTTGGGGAGTAATGCGCTCAATCGTCTGAATCTAAATCTTACAGGCGTTGATTTTTTTGGCCTTCCTCTATCTGTCCAAGCTAACTACATGTTCTTCTTCGGCAGCTCATTTACCAACGCTTGTGCTGTAACGGGTATGCCACCCGCTGTGAGTCTTGCAGACGTGTTTACGCAATATAACACGGCGTTAAACTCGCTCTCTTCTCCCTTTAATGGATACTGGCAGAGCTTGATAGCGACCTACACCAATCCTCCCTCGTCTGGAGGAGCTGTTTGCAATCTGCGAATCTATGCACCGGCAACTGCGATGGGAAGCACTCAGACTCAGTCCAATCCAAGCATGGTTACCTTTCCTACAAACTACTTTCTGAATACAGCTTCTTCCAACCCCGCCTGTACCTGGTTTAACGCGGTCTGGAGTGGTAAAACGCAGTCGGGAGCACAGGCCTTTTATCAGCAGAATCCAACACCTTATCTTGTTCTCGATGCGACGACAGCTGCCGGTGCTGCAACTGCAAAAGGGTGCGAGGTCGGTGACGGGAGCTTTAGATTTTCGATATCGGGCGGTCCTGACGCAGGAAATGTAATTATTTTTCCTTCTCCTACAAGCTCAAAGGCGTTTTTCACAGGTGCTGTAAGCGATTATGAGCCAGCAATTACCGGGAACGCATCAGCTGCGACGATGGCACAGGTGTTCAAGGTCTTTGCCACGTCCATTATTTCGGGATTTTTTCCCATTAATTGCCAGTATCCAACCCCGATTACAATAACTAACACCTATGTGCAGAACAACTCCTCCAACTACTTTCAGAACAATTCTAGATTGGACGGCCTGTTAACTAGCTGCCCATGCGTGGACAACACTCCCTGGTATGATTTCTACTCTCGCACTCTGCTGACGATCGGCACACCCAATATTTTTTATACCTCTGCCTACTCCGATTTTTTGGGCACCGATGGGACAATTGTCATCGTCAATTTAGCCACGAACAACTCTGCAGCTACAATCACTGTTAATCTGAACGATCTATCCACGGGAGTTAACTTCCCAGATCCCTACTCAGATACAGCCTCCTACAACATCACAGTTAATATCCCGAGCACAGTGACCGCGCTATTTGGGACGTCAGCATCAGGCCCATTTGGAGCGATTCCCCCAACTGCCAATGGAAATGCATTTTTCCTGCAAGTCACCTATAACTCTGGAGTCTATAACGGCCAGACATTTGTGACTCAGATCGCACCGCTGGCGCAAATTTACCATCCGATACTTCCAGGGCAGGGAGTTGTTCTAACCAATGGTACAAACACAACGGTAAACTTAGGCGCAAGCCCATGAAAAATATCTTCCTCTTTACAACTTAGAGGGCGTCTGCAAAGTCAGAGACTTTGATTTTTTAAGAGTTTTTGGCAGAATTTAAATTGTCTTTCGCAGGACATACTTGAGAAAGTAGGCCAAGAAAGACAATTTGAATTCCGCCGAAAAGACTAAAAAAGCATGTGTCTGCCTTCGTAGACACCCTCTTAAATTAAGGAAATAAAAATGCGTTTTAGAACACTTGCACAATCTGTTTTCTCAACTTCTCTTCTTGCTACTTCGCTTGTCTTAGGTGATCAGTCTGGATCTGGAGTAAAAGATACGAAGATGCAGACTGGGTACAACTCTCCGTGCCGTATCAGTGTGGATAGACCCTATGATTTTTTCCTTTCCGGCAGCTTTATCTACTGGCAGCCAATCCAAGAGAATATGCAGTTGGGAGTTGTCTCTAAGACAAGTTCTCAGGACCTGGTCAACGGCCATGAGATCGATTTGGACTTCGACTATAAGCCCGGATTTAAGGTGGGCTTGGGAATGAATTTCAGCCGTGATAATTGGGATACCTTTATCGAATACACCTGGTTCCGAGCAACCGAACATGTCCGCAAAAAACTCAATCCAAATAACACTCAGACCACCCTTCTTCCTGCGTGGCAGATCCCCGACTTTCTCAATCCCAAATACAGTTCGGGATCTGAAAAGTGGAAGTTGAGGATGGATCTAATCGATTGGGATCTAGCCAAGAGTTATAAAATTGGAACAAAGCTCTGTTTGCGCCCCTTCTTTGGCGTGCGCGCAGCACTCATCGATCAGAAAGTAAAAGTGGATTATGTAAACGTCACTTCTTCCGCTCTGCTGATTTCGCCCTCTACTTCCATTCGCCAGTCGTCTGATTCTTGGGGAGTTGGGCCAAGAGCGGGTCTGAGTTCTCATTGGAAGTTCTGCAAAAACTTTAGGCTGTTCAGCAGCGGAGAGGTAGACATTCTCTTCACGCAGTATGACCTAAAGAGTTCTCAAACGGGAGATCCAACCGTTGCAAACCGCTATATTGTGAAGAAAAATGATGCGAACTACTTAAGAACACACCTCGAACTTAACCTCGGTTTGGGATGGGGAAGCTACTTTGCAAGCGATAGATACCACGTCGATCTCTCAGCAGGCTATGGCTTTCAAGTCTTCTTCGATCAGAATATGTTCCGCAATACCAGCAACACTGATGCAGTTGGTAAGGGCACTTGGCCAAACGGTAACCTCTACATCCAGGGGCTCACAACCTCCCTACGCTTCGACTTCTAGCCGCTCTACTACCAAGCCGGGAGGGAGACCTTCCGGCCGTTCAAGAATACTTCATTATTAAAACAGTAGGCGTATAGAGTGAGATTTAGAATCAAAGAGGATTGCCATGGACACTACTCTTATGCACCCCTACTCTACCCACCTGGTTCCCTCTGTGGCTGCAGCTATCCATACTGGGATGCTCTGGCCTAACTCTTCGATTCTAGAACTTGGATGCGGCCACTACTCGACGCCGCTCCTTTCATCGATTGCTAAAGCGCAGGGAAGAAATTTTGAGCTAATCACCTCGGACCCTGAGTGGGCTAGGCGATTTCAAAATGATGCTAACGAACTGCACTTAATAGAATTTTCTACGTGGCCCGACTTCTCATTCAAAGGGGAGTGGGGCATGGTTCTTGTGGATAACGAAGAGCTTGTCATCGATAGATTTGCGCAGCTGTTCAAATTGAGTGAGAAAGCTAAGGTGATAGTCTTCCACGATGCAAATCGCATCGAAGAGCAGGGGATAAGCTGGGGTTTAATTCATACCATCTACCGGCACATCCATTTTTACGATCGCTACTCTCCAAAAACCGCCATCCTCAGCAACTACGTCGATCCGAGCCTCTGGTTTTAAAGCGATGAACAGCCTTTCGCCGCAATCCCGTTTCTTTAGGGCCGGGTCTAGGCGGGATTCATATTCTCCTTTATCTTTAGCCGAAGAGAATCTCTTTTCTTTAGAAAGGAGTTCTTTAAAGCAGAGTAGTAGAGCTATTCGCTGCCAGGATATCTTACGATTACGCCGACCAGCTGGGGTACATGGACGAGCAACCTTTGCTTCTCTAGCCTTTCTGTTAGATCGAAGAGGTCGTCGTCACTAGCTTCACGGACTAGATGTCCACTCGGTGAGGTGACAAAAATAAACTCCACATGAAAGCCGTTGCGTGTAAGAAGTTCAGAAAGCGTTCTGGTGCTGTACATACGGACCCAGCTCTTTGAAACTTTCACACTTCCTTCAGGAATCTGTTTGAGAAGATCTTTGTGTGCTTCGAATGCTTTTAGAATTTTAGGCCGAAGAGTCGTATCTAGCTTGTTAAATGCCTCATTATCTACTTGCCATTTCGAGCCTAACTCTTTTTGATATAGGTATTGAGTCTCTAATTTTTTCGTCACTAGATCATCTGAGCAGCTCTGTACATCATAATAGAAGCGCGCAACAGGGCCTCGTTTGCTGTCAGTGATAACGCCTTGCTCCAAACAAAAAGATGTGGCGTTAGGAGAGCTCTTTGATAGGTTTCTCATTTGCGCATCGTGATAGATCGCATTAACAGTAAATATAGCGCGTGCACCTGGCCTTAGCACCTTTTTAAGCAGTGCGAAGAACTCCTTTTGTTCTTCATCGTTTAAAAAGTGGATGAGGTTTCTACAGAGAACAAGGCCCACTTTTTTTGCTAGTGCAGGCTTAAGTTTCAATAGATCGAAGCAGCTTCCGCCGATCGACTCCAATTTTTTAGCCACTTTTGAAGGAAGCGACTTTCTCGTCTTTTCAAACTCGACAATCTCTTCAGGGCAGATATCATTTAAATAGACGCGCACTGCTTCCGAAAATGCTAAAATAGCGCTGTTTTCTCCTGCTGCCCCTGCAATCTCGAGAACAGTTTCTCCTCTAGCGAGCTGCATTGCATAAGCGAGGATCTCTGGGTGCATAGAAAATGCGCTGCCATACTTTGCCTGAGCAATTAAGCGCATGGGAGCCTCATAGATCCCTGCTGCAATTGCTCCTGCCGAGGTTAGGTGAGCTGGCGCTCTGCACTGGGGTGCGAAATACTCTTTCAAAACATTCCTATCTTTGAAGTTAATAGCCCGAGGCATGTTTAGATAGAGAGCTAGAAGGTCGACCTCTTCATCGGAGAGGTAGTCCGCAACAAGGTGCCTGTGGTGGCGCGTGAGCATACTCTCCCTACCAAAAACTTCTACTAGAAGCTCAACGATGGATACTACCTGCTCCTGATCGCTTTTTAACGCGGGGAGAAGCTGGGGACCGTTTGAGGGATCCTGGAGGAGTCTGGCTTCAACGAGCAGAGAGATCATCTTTTCACGGGAAGTAGAGGGTAGGCCAACCGTTTGCTGTTCGAGAGATTGTGAGGTAGAGGCCTTTCTTTCGCCTACAAATGAAGTCATGATACCCTCCAATTAGAATATTGGGTTTGTTTTGATAGAGAGATTTTACAATTACTCAGTATTATTTTGCATGGTTTTTTGTTCTTAATAATTTATTAAAAACATTCTTAGATCTGCAGATTTTTGCGCGCGCTTTTGCAGAAATTTTAATTGGGAAAAACTTTCGGTTTAAAGTAAGCTACCTTCAAATTAGTTATTTAATAGTGATTTTATGGTCGAATTATCTTTAGAAAGTCGGTTTTCTTTAAAAGAAAATATTTGTGTTAAGGTTTTAGAAAAATTTGGGGATGTAGGGCAGTATGCTATTCCAGCAGTGATAGCAGGGCATGCTCTGCTTACAGGTAGCGCGACTGAAGCGATCGCAATGGGGGTGCTAGGCTACGTTCAAAAGTTGGAAGTGTTTTCAATAAAACACCATTTTCCTAGAAACCGCCCTGAACCTTATGTTTTCGGCAAGGTCAGTCGAGAAGATACTGAATCTTTTCCTTCTTCGCATACAGGTGGAGCGTTTTTGGGGGCTGGCTTAGCGTGCGGTCTATATGGTTTAACAAGCCCTATTACTGTAACAACAATTGCACTTGCATCCCTAGTGGGAGTAAGTCGTTGTCTGAGTAAGAAGCACTGGCCAACAGATGTAATAGGCGGAGCTGCTATAGGCAGCATTCATGGACTAGTCGCAGCTGGTTGTAGGCAGCTCTTCTTTTTTTGATTGGGAAAAATAGAAAAATCTATTTAATCTCAAATAAAAAAGGAGAGGGTATGGCGATTATCGATCAGATTAACGAGGGCATCAAAGAGGCGATGAGAAGCCGAGATCAGACAAGGCTTAACACGATGCGTATGCTCAAATCAAAGATACTCGCAGTGGACGCCCGCGCAGGCCTCTCTGATGCTGAGGTGGTAAAGCTATTCAAAACGTATTACGGCAGCCTCCAAGAGGCTCTAGAGCAGGCTCAGGGAGCAAATCGCCCCGATATCGCAGATCAGCTAAAGAGCGAGCTCGTAATCATTCAAGAGTTCTTACCAAAAGCTCCCTCTCCTGAAGAGACTAGAAAAATTGTCATGCAGGCCATTGCCGAATCTGGAGCCAAGTCGAAAAAAGACCTTGGCCTTGTAATGAAAGCCGTTAGGCAGCTGAACAGCTCTGTCGATGGAAAGCTAGCCAAAGAGCTAGCAGACGAGCTTCTCTCTGACTAGATTTAAGTACCGTCGGGGTATTTTACGATGACGCCAACTAGCTGAGGTGCATGGTCTGAGGACCCTTCCTTGGTAAGCCTTTCTGTTAGATCGAAGAGCTCTTCGTCACTAGTTTCATGGATTAAATGCCCCTTCTGTGAAGTGACAAAGGTGAACTCCACATGAAAGCCGTGACGTCTAAAAAGCTCAGGGAGAGTTCTGGTGCTGAACAGAGCGTGCCAACTCCTTACTGCTTTCACGTATCCTTCTGGAACCTCATTAAGAGCCTTTCTGTATTCTCCAAATGCTTTTATAATTTTGGGGCGAAGAGCTTTATCCAGCTTGTTAAATGCCTCATTATCTACTTGCCATTTCGAGCCCAACTCTCTTGAGTATAGCACTTGACCCTCAAAATTGTGGGAAACTAGATCCTCTGAACAGCTCTCTATGCCATAATAGAAGAGCTCAAGGGTGGTATGATTCCTGTCAGTAATCACGCCTTGCTCAAAGCAGAATGATGTGACATCTGGAGCTCTTTTTAATTGCTCTCTCATTTGCGCATCGTGATAGACCGCATTAGCAGTAAATATGGCGCGTGCACCAGGCCTTAGAACCTTTTTGAGCAGAGCAAAGAACTCCTCTCTCAGTTTGCCGTTAAAAAAGTGGATCACGTTTCTGCAGAGAAGAAGGCCCACTTTGTTTGCTAGTGCAGGTTTTAGTTTCAATAGATCGAAGCAGCTTCCACCGATCGACTCCAATTTTTTACCCGCTTTTAAAGGAAGAAACTTTCTTATCTTTTCAAACTCTGCAATCTCTTCAGGACAGATATCATTTAAATAGACGCGCACTGCTTCCGAAAATGCCAAAATGGCGCTGTTTTCCCCCGCTGCTCCTGCAATCTCGAGAACAGTCTCTCCTCTAGCAAGCTCCATTGCATAAGCGAGGATCTCGGGATGCATGGGAAATGCGCTGCCATATTTGGGCTGAGCGATTAAACGCTTGGGAGTCTGATAGAACCCTGCTGCAAGTGCTCCTGCCTTGGTTAGGTGATCTGGCGCCCTGAACTGAGGTGCAAAATACTCCTTTAAAACAACCCTATCTTTAAAATTAATAGCCCGAGGCATGTTTAGATAGAGAGCCAGAAGGTCGACCTCTTCATCGGAGAGGTAGTCTGCTACAAGGTACCTAGGATGGCGTGGAAGCGCGCTCGCGCTACCAAAAAACTTTGCAAGAAGCTGGGTAATTGATGCGACTTGACTCTGGTCACTTTTTAACGCGGGGAGAAGCTGAGTGCTGTCCGAAGGAGCTTGAAGAATCCGTGCTTGAACTAGCAGAGAGACCATCTTTTCACGGGAAGTAGAAGGTAGGTCAACCGTTTGCTGTTCGAGAGATTGTGAGGTAGAGGCCTTTCTTTCGCTTACAATTGAAGTCATGATACTCTCCAATTAGAATGTAGTATTTGTTTTGCTGGAGAGATTCTAACATGATGAAACATTGTTTTGAATGTTTAATGTTTGAAATAATTGTTACTATATTATTTATTGGAAGTTGTGAAATAACAATTATTTTGAGAAGGGGAAGTGGTTTTGTAACTTGATTTTACAAAGCGTTCGAGAGTTTTTGAGTAGAGGATCTAAAACTTTGCAAATCGTTCCTCAGATGAGGGAATTCCTGTTCCATTTTCTTTTGAATGAGCAGGAGTTCATTCTCATCAAGCTCGCAATCATATGCATGCCAGATGAATTGACGGAAGGCTCTGATTTTATCTAGAAAAAGGAAGCTCTGGCGTGATACGACTGCAGGACGAATCTTGGGGACTTCGGTATTCATGCGGGATAGAAGTTCTTTATGGAAGTTGCTCATCGTGTCAATATGGTTTTCAAACGACTTTACAATCTGTTTCATGAGATCTTCAAGGGCAGTATAAAATTGCTGAACTCTCATCGCGAATAAGAAGCGATTTTCGTATATCGATACATCGACACGCACGATTTCCTTGTGGAGTCTATCGACGAAAACAAGTTGTTTATCGAAATATCCTAGCAAAATTGAATACTTTTCCATGCTAGCTAGACTACCTTAAAACCTCCCTTTAAAACAAACTCTTGAAATGAACACGTCTCGAAGAGGATTATTTCCACTTTTCTGCCTAGTTTTCTCTCTAGTTTAGCCCAGAAATCAAAACGATCATCTTTGTAGTTTTTGAGTACAATATCGACATCTGACCTAGACGAAAACCCAAAAGGTTTTAGGATAGACCCAATTAAATAGACTTCGACAGAGGATCCCTTAAACTCCTTTTCGAGGATCGCAACCACTTTCGGAAGCACGGAAGTTCTTTCTTCCTCTCTTTGCTGTTTTTCTCTTTCTTCCCGGGCCAGAAGAAAGTTCTTAGCTTCTTCGCTATCAAATTTGTTGTTCATGCTATTTTGTGTTATAGCACAAAAGGACTTTATCAAAATATCCAACATTTAAAGTGTTATTTTAATGCTGATTTTGGGTTCTTGTTTTTAAAGGATTTTTATTGTAGAATCGTCCCTTGCCCAAGGGGAGGAATAATATCATGGAAAGCTCGAGTGGAAATGCGCAGCTTGGTTCTAAATTGCTAATTACTTTTCCTAAAAGTAATGAAGATCATAGGCTGCAATTGGTAGGGATTAATGGCGCTATTTTTGCCATTGTTTACTCTCCTTTGGAGTCGCAAGGGCCGATCCGTTTGAGCTGTGAAGAGTGGAGCCTTGTTCTTTTAGCTCCTCTGAAAAGCAGGTCGAATATTCTAGTTTCAGCAACCAATGTCATCTGTCTTAGTGAGATCGCCTCAGAAGAGGGGAGTGTGAACATACACGCTTCTAATCGACTGGTAAAATTTGCAGGTTTATTCAAATCTCCCAAGGAAGTTTGCGAAATGGGTGAGTGCGGCGAGTACCAATTTGTCGATGATCCCGGAGCCTTTCTCTATTACTACCGACTGTTTGAGGGTATCGTCAGCAGTGCGCATGGTGGCAGCCCCGATGCGCTTTCTCAAGCGCAGCAGCAGGTTATCACAGGCCTCTGCACATTAGCAGATAAGATCGAAGGCAAGCCCGAGAATCTGGATCTCCAAAAGGTCTTCGACATTTGGAACATCCCTCACAACTCATTGCAAAAAAATTTATATTAATTCACTATTACCTCTCTTTAAGAAATCCGGCTTTTTTCGAACTGGCGGATATAAAACGGAGGGAGTGGAATGGAGCAGAAGAAATCAGGGCGCGACTATGAATTTGGAGGACCGATTGGCAATTGCATTATCATCGCGTTTTCACACTGCCTAGTCTACTATCTTTGGATCTGTCTAACCTACTATAACGGCACTCTTGCTTATCCCTCCTCTCTTCAGGATTTTCTTCCATTTCTCGGCAGAATGGGTCAGCATATCAGTACGGGCGCTGCCCCCACCTATTCTGCAGCAGTGATATATCTCGGTTTTATAGGAGTTCAATTTGCGCTTGCTTGGATCGTGCCGGGAATTCTGATCAAGGGCCTTCCTGTTCCTTCTGAAAACAACCAACAGCGAACCTATCTCTGCAATGGAATCGGGTGCTGGTATGTAACCTTGGCGCTTGTTGTGCTTTTGCAATATACAGGACTCTTTCCTATTTCAAGATTAGGGGATGAGATGGGATCCTTGATTACCATCGGAATGATTTCAGCCAATTTCTTGGCCGTCTGGTTGTATCTCGTTGGAACCTTCTCTCGTAGTGGAAATTCCTCTTCTGGTAATCCAATTTACAATTTTTTTATGGGAGTCATTCTCAACCCACGGATTGGGAAAGTCGATCTCAAGTTTTTCTCTGAAATCCGTATCCCTTGGATTTTGCTCTTCTTGCTTACCTTGTCTGCTGCTGCAAAACAGTATGAGCTCTACGGAATGATCTCTGGGCCTATGGCCTTCATGATTGTGGCGCATGGACTCTACACAAATGCTTGCATGAAAGGAGAAGAGTGCATCCCGACCACATGGGATATCTTCTATGAAAAATTTGGGTGGATGTTGATCTTTTGGAATTATGTCGGCGTCCCTTTTGTCTACTGCTTTCAATCGTTTTATATTTTAAAGAACAACCCTCAACACTCCTCTCTGTTCATGTGGAGTCTATTCGCAACTCTGTTTTTAGCGTATTATGTTTGGGATACCGCAAACAGTCAGAAAAATCGCTTTCGCATGCAGTTAAGAGGAACCTTTTTTTCACGAAAGACATTTCCTCAACTGCCATGGGGAACACTCAAAAATCCTAAAGCCCTTGAGACGGCTTCCGGAGATCTGCTCCTAGTTGATGGCTGGTACAAATATGGAAGAAAGATCCACTACACTGCAGACACGGTGATGGCTATCACCTGGGGCCTTAGCTGTGGATTTGGAAGTGCGCTGCCCTATCTCTATCCTCTCTTTTTTATCAGCATGATCGCTCATCGCTATCATAGAGACCGGGTCCGCTGTGCAAAAAAGTATGGGAAAGACTGGGAGCGTTACTGTGAGACAGTTCCCTATAAATTCATTCCCTATATCTACTAAAAAAGCGGAAGCTTTTAAAGAACTACTTCCTAAAGAAAGGAGATCCTCTTCGGTTTAAGGATAAAAGAGAATATGAATCCCGCCTGGACCCGGCCCCAAAGAGCCGGGATTGCGGCGAGGGGCCGTTCATTTTCCGTCCGTTTTTCTTTAACCGGCTTTCACGGTTACAGTAGCGGGAGAGCTATCCCCTGAGCTGTTCACAGCGATCACTTCGTAGGTATATGTTTTGCCCTTTTTTCGATGGTGATCTTGAAAGGTCAAAGGAGAGGTGCTCGCCACTGTGCCGATCTGGGTGCCATTTCTTAAAATTTTGTAGCTTGTGACGCTGCTAGAGGGGCTGGCAGTCCAGTTTAAAACGATGAAGTAATCAGATTCTGTTAAGAAGATGTCTTTTCTTGCTTTCGCAGAGAGGTGCATGGGAGCTGAGGGAGCTTGGAGCCCTTCAAAGATGGTGAGTGCAAAAAGATCAGCACCAGGAACAGGAATCGTCGCTTCTACCGTGTTGGTCGTTGTATCGATGATGAGAACTCCACCTCCATTTCGAAGAGGTGCAACCAGCTGGGTTTTGTCAGGAACAAAAGCAATGTTATCGCATCTATTTCCAAGAGGAATAGTGGCAATAACCGCATTTGAACTAGTATCAATGACGCTCATCGAGCCATCTGCGGCAACTACATAGACCTTTGTCCCATCTGGAGATGAGAGAGCAAAAAGGGGAAGTCCTCCCACTCCAACTGTGGCCACAACTGCATGTGAAGTGAGGTCGATCACAGATACGTCATTAGAGTTAAAGTTGACGATGTAAGCTCTATTTTCTAAAGCCGAAAAGGTTGTAAACAGCGGTTCTCCTCCCACATCAATTGTTGCAACTACAGCATTAGTCGTTGCAGAGAGAACGTTTACTGCGGCTGCATTAAGGCAGGCAACATAGACCTCCTCCCCGTTAGGAGTAGTTTTTATTCCATAAGGAAAGGCCCCTACTGGCGTTGTTGTAATGAGTGCATTCGTTGCGGCATTGACGATAGCAACAGAGTTGTTGTCTATGCTGATAAAGGCCTTTCCCTTCGCATAGGTGATAAATTCAGATGTCGATCCGACATCGATAGTTGTGATCAAGGTGTCTGTTATTGTATCGATAACGACGATATTGTTATTGGTAGTGCTGTAGTTTGTGACAAACACTTTAGATCCGTCAGGTGTGACGGCAGGAAAAAAAAATGCAGCTCCCGGAAGAGAGACAGAAGCAGTGACAGTGTTTGTTCTGGTGTCGATTACATCCACAACACCGCTATCTAAGGCGACATAGACCTTCGCCCCATCGGGAGTGATGGCAATTCCTGGATATTCTGAGGTTGAGGAGACGTTGATCGTGGCGATCACGCTATTTGTTACTGTGTCGACAGCATACACGCTATTACTCGAAGAAAAATCGGTTATATACGCGACGGGGTCCTGCGCGTGAAGATCGTTTCCCACAAGACTCGAAACGTAAAGCGCCATGAGTGGAATGCAGCGTTTCATCTTCTCTCTCCATTTTTTCTAAAAAAATATTGTGTTTTCAAATGATAAAAGGTGCAAGCAATTTCTAAAACAAAAGTTGACAGCAAGCGAAGTCCATTTTCCGTCCGTTTTTCTTAGCGGCGCTTTTCCAATAAAAAAGGCCGGGCTTTTGGCCCGGCCTGTGTATTGGAGGTGGAGAGAAGCCCTCGCGCTAGGGGCGGTGCCCCAAGTCTGCCGGGCCGGCAGTCTCGCTCTGTTTCACTTCGCTCAACTCGATTCTCTCACGCAAGGCAAACTGTTGCCTTGCTCACCTCCAATAAAAAAGGCTAGGTATTAACCTAGCCTTTTGGATTGGAGGTGGAGAGAATCGAACTCTCGTCCTTAGCAAACTCCCTATTAGCGCCTACATGCTTAGCGTCTTTAGTTGTACATTGGCTCTGATGAAAGACACCACACTACGAGCCAACGCTCTTCTTCTTGTCTCGGACTCTCCCTCGAAGAAGGGAAGAAGTCGGGAGATCCACACCAGGGTTGATGACGACAGTTCTAACGCTCCTGGTCAGGCATCAGACTATCGGACGCTAAAGGCGGTTAGACCTTAAGCAGCCTCTAGATAAGAAATTTCTTCTTTATCAGTTCTTGTTTAACCGGATTTTTTAGGAGGCCAACCGATCATCCTCCGCATGCCACTAATACTTTGTTTCCAAGTCGAAACCTTTACACCCCCACAACAGATCTTATCAAAATCTCCAATAAAGTGCGAGGGGGAGTTTAAAAACGATTTTTTACACATGCAAACAGCTTGTTTTTAGAGGTTTGAAGAGTGTAATGGGGATATTTTAGGCTTCTAACAAATTCTATTAAAACGGTAAAATAGATGGTCTAACTTATTGAAAACAACAAAGGTACAATAATGGCGTCAAATATTCATGGGCTTTTTGACAGAGTTCCTAGCCGAGATGATGTGGGTCAACTTATTGGAGGATTAGCGGATTTATTCATTCAGGCTGGAAAAGAGGTGCGTTCAATACATTTCATTACAAAAGAAGTTATTGGGAGCAGCACTGCCCTCACTTCAGCGCTTTTTGCGGCCTGTGGGCCGGTGAGCGAAGGGGATTTTATGACTCCTCGAGGCAAGTATGTAGAGGTTGGATTTATCTCCTTTGTTTCTACAATCTACAACCTTTTTCTTAGCGGAATCTTTGCGATCGCTTATCTGTTCACTCGTATTACGAATGGAGAGAGCGAAAGAATGGGATTCTTGTGCAGAAAATTTCTTGTAATCGCTGGGGCATCAAGCGCGCTTATTGGAGCAGGTGTTGTGGGGGTGTTTAGTCCAGAATATGGAAAAAATACTGTTCAGGCGGTATACAATGCAATTTTCGAGGGTGCCACGCCTCTTAGAGACTTTCTGCTCTGGTCAGAAGGGGCTCCTCGTCCCGCTGCGCCAGGTGGACCCAGGGGAGGATATGTCCTCGGAGGCAGATAGCCTTAAACTGACTTGCTAGCTTAAAACTCTAAAGATCGGCTACGATTAGCCGATCTTTTTTTTATTTTATGGTTATATGTTTGAGACGGAGACTCACGAGACTTTTCCTGGTAGAGAGGAGAAGGTTTTAGAATTCTGGAAGCGGGAGAAGATTTTTGAAAAGTCTCTTGCACAGAGAGAGGGGGCTCCGCTCTTCTCTTTTTACGATGGGCCTCCATTTGCAACGGGGCTTCCTCATTACGGCCACATTCTGGCTGGCACGATCAAAGATGCTGTTCTTCGCTACTGGACGATGAAGGGGTTCTATGTGCCTCGCCGCTTTGGGTGGGACTGCCATGGTCTGCCTGTGGAGAACGAGATTGAGAAGGCGAAGGAGCTCTCTGGTGCTGTCGCCATTGAGAAGTTTGGACTCGCTGCTTTTAACGAGGAGTGCCGCAAGATTGTTCTGCGCTACACGCAGGAGTGGGAGCGCACTGTAGACCGCATGGGCCGCTGGGTGGACTTCCGCAATCCCTACCGCACGATGGACAAGGATTTCATGGAGTCGGTCTGGTGGGTCTTCGGACAGCTCTACGGCCGCAACCTGGTCTACGAAGGTTTCAAGGTGATGCCCTTTTCTGCAAAGCTGGGAACGCCGCTGTCTAACTTCGAAGCGAATTTAAACTACCGCGATGTGGATGATCCTTCGCTTACGCTGATGTTCACCCTGAAGGATCAGCCAGATACAAAAGTGCTGGTCTGGACGACGACGCCCTGGACTCTACCGATGAACCTGGCACTGATTGTGAGAGGGGATCTCGACTACGTAAAAGTGAAAGAGCTCAAAAGTGGAAGCCACTATATTCTCGCAAAGTCGCGTCTCGGTGAGTACTTCAAAGATCCGGAAGCAATTGAGATTTTAGCGACCTTCAAGGGTGAGTCTCTTGCAAAGCTAGCTTATATTCCGCTCTTTCCCTACTTCGACACAAAGAGAGATCCACGCGCTTTCCACATTCTTGTCGACGATTGCGTGACAGCGGAAGATGGAACGGGAGTTCTGCATGCAGCGCCCGGCTTCGGCGAAGCGGACTTCTTTGTCTGCACCCGCGAGGGGATCGAGGTGGTCTGCCCTGTAGATCACAACGGAAGATACACACACGAAGTGCCCGACTACGAGGGGATCTACGTCAAAGATGCAGATAAAGAGATCATCAAGAGGCTGAAGCAGGAGAATAAGGTCTTTCATCACGGACAGATCCGCCACCGCTACCCCTTCTGCTGGCGCTCGGATACTCCGCTGATCTACAAAGCTGTAAAGACCTGGTTTGTCGGCGTGGAGAAACTAAAGCATGAGCTCATCGCATGCAATGGAGAGATCCACTGGGTGCCGGAGCATATCAAAGAGGGACGCTTTGGAAAGTGGCTCGAGAATGCGCGCGACTGGGCGATCTCTCGCAATCGCTACTGGGGCACACCTATTCCGATCTGGCGGAACGATAGAGGCGACTGCATCGTTATTTCAAGCGTTCAAGAGCTTGAAGAGCGCACGGGAAAGAAGATCGACGATCTCCATCGCCACTTTATCGACGACTTGACCTTCGAAGAGAATGGAAAGACCTTTAGAAGAATTACCGAAGTTTTTGACTGCTGGTTCGAGTCGGGCTCGATGCCCTACGCGCAGAACCACTTCCCCTTCGAACAGAAGGAGAGCACGATGCAGGGCTTCCCCGCCGACTTTATCGGCGAGGGGCTCGATCAGACGCGCGGCTGGTTCTACACACTAAACGTTCTCTCTGTTGCGCTATTTAAGAAGCCCGCGTTTAAGAATGTGATCGTGAATGGAATCATCCTGGCCGAAGATGGCAATAAGATGTCCAAGCGTTTGAAGAACTATCCGGAACCAGAGATCGTCTTCAACCAGTATGGAGCAGATGCGCTTAGGCTCTATCTTCTAAATAGCCCTGCAGTTCAAGCGGAAGATCTGCGTTTCACAGAACGCGGCGTTGAGCTTGTGATGCGCCAGGTGCTAATTCCACTCTGGAACTCCTACCACTTCCTTGCGACCTACGCTGAGATCTACGCATGGAAGCCGAAAGAGAAGAGCTCGCTCTCTCCGAAGGCGGATATCGATCGCTGGATTCTCTCTCTTCTGCAGAAGCTGACGCAGCAGGTTACAAGCGCGATGAATGAGTATACGCTTGGAAAGGCGGTGCTGCCGTTTGTCGAGTTCATTGAGCAGCTCACAAACTGGTATATCCGTAGGTCGCGCCCGCGCTTCTGGGCGGATGAGGCGTCGCAGGATCGCGATGAGGCGTTTGGTACGCTCTACCATGTGCTTCTAACTGTGTCTCAGATTGCGGCTCCTTTTGTTCCCTTCTTGAGTGAGGCGATCTATCTGCGTTTAAGGCATGAGAAGGCGCAGCCTTCTGTGCATCTAAACGACTTCCCGCTTTACGACTCTAAACTGCGAGATGAGTCGCTTGAAAGAGAGATGGCCTCCGTGCAGACCGTGGTAAGTTCAGGACATGCTCTGCGTAAAGAGCAGAAGATGAAGGTGCGCCAGCCTCTTGCGAATGCGCATGTGATCTGCTCGGATGAGGCTGTTCTTTCTGCTTTGAAAAAGCAGGATGGACTCATTGCAGATGAGCTCAATGTAAAGAAGGTAACTTTTCTGCCTGATGAGTCCTCCTTTGTGGCCCTTGCTGCGAAGCCAAACTTCCGCATTCTGGGCAAAAAAGTTGGCAAGCTGATGCGCGAGGTGCAGAAGGCGATCGAGGCGTTCGATCAGAAGGCGCTGAAGACTCTCTTCCGCGGCGAGACGTTAACACTTGAGATTGAAGGAGAGAAGATCGAACTCACGCCTGAAGATATTAGCGTTGAGCGCAAGGTGCGAGAGGGGATCGTCGCTCTCACAAGCGAAGGAATTACTGTTGCACTCGATCTAGAGCTCTCTCCGGAGCTTCTGATGGAAGGGCTTGCGCGCGAGCTGATCAGCAAGATCAACGCGATGCGCCGCGATCTAGGCTTTGCTGTGACAGATCGCATCTCCATCACAATCCAGACGACAGACCGAGTGAAGGCCTGCTTTGAGCAGTTCCGCGGGATCATCGTAAACGATGTGGCGCCGCTTTTTCTTAAAATCGACTTGTCGATTTTCCCAAAGAGAGATCGCCAGGTCGATCTCGAGAAAAGCGGCGCCGAGTCGCCGCACTCCAAAAAAGAATTAGAATTTGAGGGGGAGCTTGTTGCGGCGGTGGTGGACGATGCCCCAAGCGCCGAGGAGGATACCTGCGACTGTCCAGACGACAGCTCTTGGTAGATTCATGAAAGGGTAGGGGGGCTGGTTTGGAGCTCCCCAACGGGCGCCAGGTGGCCAGAAGATGAAGCTCGGTCCACCGCGAAGATTGCCCTGCGGAACAAAGCCGAAGTCGCGGCTGTCAGCGCTCATCGCGTGGTTATCACCAAGCGCAAGATACATCTGTGCAGGAACTGTTAAACCATACTTAGAGATCAGCTCTTGATTTAGCGATCCATCCTCTTTCAGAGGAGCTCCCAGATCTATGAAGGGCTCGTAAGAGGGATTCACAACCTGCTTCTCATGCTCTCTTGCGAGGAAGTCGATTAGAGTTGAATCCTCTTTTCTAAAGATGGGAGCGCCGAGAAGGAAGAGGTCTCCACCTCGGAAGTAGGCGTAGCGCGAAGGAAGGAGTCTCTGCTGTCTCGTCTGCGGAGCAAAGTGCATATCCATCTCGATTCCCACGTTGTAAAAGAGCTGAACTCTCTCTGGCGAGAAGGAGTAGATAGGGTGAGATGGTGGTAGCTCTTCTGTGATTCCCTGCCACTTTACCTCGTATGCTTTTCCAAAGTAGAACTCATAGCAGCCGTCGGGAACGCCAGGTAGCTTTGGCAAAAAGGGGTTGCCGGCTATTTTTCTCTGGTCGAAGCCGTAGCGCATCGCAACGCCATCTTTTACACGGAATCGAGCTGTGTACATGTTATCAAAAATTGCGCGCACTTGGGCTTCGGAAAGAGGAATAATAGAGGAGCTTAAGCCCAGAAGTGGACGGATTCTACCATACTCATCTCGTCCGA
Source organism: Chlamydiales bacterium (assembly GCA_016185065.1). Classification (NCBI taxonomy): domain Bacteria; kingdom Pseudomonadati; phylum Chlamydiota; class Chlamydiia; order Chlamydiales; species Chlamydiales bacterium. The sequence continues at coordinate 581,673 of JACPOL010000008.1, read as the reverse complement.
TGCTAAGAGAGCTCAACGTGGGGTGGTGCTTGATTTCAAGATAGAGTGGCGCTTCAGGAAGGTTTTGCAGAGACTGGTCTGTGCACTGGAGGAGCTGCTCTTTTGTGAGAAGGCGCGTCATTCCATAGTTTTTAAAACCCCAGAGATCTCCATACGAGGAAACGGAGTTCAGCATCTCGCCTCGCGGCTGGCTCGCGCCTGAAACATAAAGCCGTGCAACGGGCTCATTCATCTGATGGAGAATAATCGGAGTATAGACTCCCTGAACAGGGGAGTGGGGCGTTGTAACCTTACCGTCGAAGTGGAGGAAGGGGATGTGCTCGATCTTAGCGAGTTCTGGGCTCTGAAGCTGAGAGGAGATGTCGCTGCCATTTTTATCGAAGCCATAAATCTTGCCGCCATAAAAATAGAGAGTATCTCCCGGTCTTCCCATGAGGCGTTTGATATACTGCTTCTTTCCAGGAAAAAGGTAGAAGTAGAGAGTGTCTACATCGCGAATGTCCATATCTTCGCCAGTAAAGATGAAGATGCTGCCTCGCTGCACGAGTTCAGGATCGAAGTAGAGCTGTTTTGTGGTGAGCGGAATGTTGATGCCGAAATCTGTTTTCGAAACGACGAGCCGGTCCTGCTCTTTCAGTGTAGGGCGCATCGATCCGGAAGGAATCTCGTAGAACTCAAACCAGACCTGGCGCACGAGTATCGCAACGACAAGTGCAAATCCGAGCGCGAAAACGAGATCGCGTAGCTGTGCGCTTGAGCTCTTTTTTAAGTGCTGCTTTGCGAGAATTTGCACATGCAGAGCAAGTGCGTGTGCTTCGACGCGGTCTTCTTGGAGAATCTTCTCTTGTAGTTCGAGCAGAGCCTTTTCAAGTTGGCTAGAAACAGAGGTGGGCAAGTTTTTTCGGCGGCGCATGTACTGGTGATAGGTGTGACGCAGCACCGCTCGCGATTTTTTGAGAGAAGAAGTTCTGTTAAAGATTGACATAAGGCCACGCATTGTAAAGGATTTTTCACCATTTCGCAAGGAGATCTACCAAAGAAGGGAGTCGTCGCTCTCAGCATAGAGGTGTGGATCCTGCTCGGAAGCGAGAATCCAGCGATACTTGTGCCCCTTTTTGAGAATAGGCTCGAGTGTTTTTAAAGGGGTTGTAAGGAGAAGCTCCTTTTTCTCATTTCGCGTTAGAGAAAAAGGGATCTGTTTTGGAGGCTCAACATAATCGTCTAGATCGAGAGCGTAAAGCGTGAGCTGAGAAAAGGGGTATGTGGACTTCAGAGAGAGTTGCAGAGTATCTCCAGTTCGTTTTCCTGTATCGATGAATGTAGGAGGTCTGTGAGGGACGGCCATTGTAACTGGAGAGAGAGAGCCCCGCCCACAGGCAACTGAACGGATTTTAAGGGTGTAGTGTCCATTGCTCGTTTCGATCCAAAAGGGGAAGGGGAAGTCGGGAAGAAAGTAGAGCTCGAGATGACATGCAGCAAGTTGTGACTGATCGTCTGGCCAGCGCGCGTTAAAAACTTCCAGCGTCGGTTTTTTTAGCTTGCTTCCTTCAAATACTACTGGGGGAGTCCAGAGCGCGCGCATATCCTCCTCGCCCTTCTGGGGAGAGGGACCCACTCTTTTGCGCTGCTCTTTGGGAGTGGCTGTGAGAGGAAGAGCGAGCATTTTGGGGAGAATTGGTTCTTCGACGTTCATCCACCCTTTTTGTGAAACGGAAAAACACTCTAGAAGCTCTCCAGTTTCAAGGTCGATCTCATAAAGCAGCCAGGCGCTATGTCCAGGAGCTCCTTTTCTTAGCCAGTCTGGCCAGGAGGTGTCTGAAGTTTCGAGAGTCGACTCAGGCACCGTCACCTCTTCGAGAACAAGGTGAGTCTGGCTCTTTTCACGTATTCTAAGAAGAGAGAAGCTCTTGTCCTGAACTGTGACGATGTAGTCGCCAGGCGATCCCTTTTCCAACTTTGCCTTTAAAGTTGGAGTGGCGCTCAGCTGCGCGCAGGATATGATAAGCAGCAGGATGAAGAGTCTCATAGAAGACCAGGATAGCAGATCACCTAATAATCCAAGGAATCAAAACTAATTTTTTACAAAGTGACAGTTGTGGGCCATTTAGTTAGACTGGTGTGAAAAACTAGAGGGCATGGCGTCACAATGCAATTGAATTCAATCTACGGTCTTTCGCTTGCGCTTCTAACCGATCTATATGAGCTAACGATGGCCTATGGCTACTGGAAAGAGGGGATTGCAGAGCGCGAGTCGGTATTTCATCTCTCTTTTAGAAGAAAACCTTTTAAAGGCAGTTTCGCTGTTGCAGCTGGGCTTAAAACCGCTGTCGAATTTATACAGAATTTTCAGTTTGACGAGAGCGATCTATCTTATCTAGAGGGGCTCCGAGGCAGCAGTGGAAAACCACTATTTGAGCAGGGCTTCCTCGACTATTTAAAAAATTTCTCCTTCTCCTGCGATCTAGATGCGATGCCAGAAGGGACCCCTGTATTTCCCTATGAGCCAATTCTTCGCGTTCAAGGGCCGATTATTCAAGCGCAGCTTCTGGAAAGCGCACTTCTTAATATCATCAATTTTCAATCGCTGATTGCAACAAAAGCTGCAAGGATCTGCTGGGCTGCAAAACCCGATCCTGTTGTTGAGTTTGGACTCCGCAGAGCTCAAGGTATCGATGGAGCTCTTTCTGCGAGCCGTGCAGCATTTATTGGCGGCTGCGAATCCACTTCGAGTGTTCTCGCTGGAAAGCTCTACGACATCCCCGTTCGGGGAACACAGGCGCATAGCTGGGTGATGGCATTCGACGATGAGGAGAGCTCTTTCAGAGCCTTTGCAAAAGCTCTTCCCGATAGCTGCATGTTCCTGGTGGATACTTATGATAGCGTAACGGGCGTAAAAAACGCGCTTACGGTTGCAAAAGAGCTGAGAAAAGAGGGTGTCGAGATGCTAGGAGTGAGACTCGACTCAGGGGATCTCGCTCACTTAAGCATTCAGATCCGTAAGATGCTGGACGATGCAGGCTTTCCTCATGCGAAGATCATGGCAAGCAATGAGCTCGACGAGCAGATCATCAGCGATCTCAAGCACCAGGGCGCTAAGATTAGCATCTGGGGTGTTGGAACCAATCTCGTTACAGCAAAAGATCAATCTGCACTGGATGGAGTTTATAAGCTCTCTGCAATCAGAGATGAGAAGGGCGACTGGCAGTATAAGCTTAAAATTTCTGAGCAGATCGCCAAAGTCACGGATCCTGGCATTCTACAGGTGCGACGCTTTTACAATAAGAGCGGGGCCTTTGCCGACATGGTTTATGATCCAGCTAGGTTACCAAAAGAGGGGCAGGTCTTTTTAGATCCAGCCGACCCAACGCACTCGAGCAAGGTGCGTCCAGAGATGGAGTATAAAGATCTTCTCGTCCCGATCATGCGCAAAGGAAAAGAGGTATACAACCACCCCTCATTAAAAGAAGTGCAGAGCTACTCTCAGCAGGAGCTGGACCGCTTCCATCCCGCTATTCGCAGGTTTTTAAATCCGCAGCCCTACTTTGTGGGAATGGAAAAATCTCTGTATGAGCTGAAAGTAAAAATGATCGAAGAGATCAAAGAGAAGCTCTCATGAGGGCTCTACTCATCGTAGATATGCAGAACGATTTCATGCCTAAAGGGCCTCTAGCAGTGCCTAATGCCGACCGCACTGTCTCTCTCATCAACTCTCTAATGCCCAAATTCTCTCTGGTCATCGCCACGCAAGATTGTCACCCTGCCGACCATGTGAGCTTTGCGCAGAATCATCCAGGAAGGAAGCCTGGAGAGATGATCAAGGTGAGAGGGATCGAACAGATTCTCTGGCCTGTCCACTGCGTTCAGAAGACCCTTGGGGCTGAGCTCACAAAAGATTTAGATAGGAGTAGGATTGAAACAATTTTTTATAAGGGCACTGATAAGTGGATCGATAGTTATAGCGCTTTTTTCGATAATGCCCGCAAAAGGTCCACAGGTCTCTTTGACTTTCTGAAGTTGAAGGGGGTGACCGAGCTCTTTGTATGCGGAGTTGCAACTGACTACTGCGTTCTCTATTCTGTGATCGATGCCCTCGATCTCGGCCTTTCTGTTACTGTCATAACCGATGCCTGCTCTGGGATCGATCTCTCCCCCGGGGATGTCGATGCCGCCTATGCGACTATGAGCGAAAAAGGAGCTCATCTGGTCACTTCAAAAGCCCTCTTTTGATTTTTTTTCACTCTGCCTCTTTTAATTCTTTCATTTTTTTTCGAATCTATCTTCAATATACGCATTGCTTTTTTGTAAGGATCCTTTTCGAAGAGAAAACCAGAATAAAAAATATTTTTTTAGGCTAGCTTCATGAGTCAAAGCACAGTAGCAGTAGGAAGGCAGAGCCTTTCTAAAATTATTTCTGGAACTCTAATGATCGCAGGATCTGCGATCGGCGCAGGAATGCTTGGAATTCCTCTGCTGACAGCAGAGGCTGGCTTCTGGCCCTCTCTCGTCATCACCGGGATCGTCTGGCTCTTCATGCTATGCACAGGCCTCCTCTTTTTAGAGGTGACGCTCTGGATGCCGGGAGGATCGAACATTCTCTCGATGTCTCAGAGATTTCTTGGCAAGAAGGGCAAGGTCATTGCTGGGTTCATGTTTATCTTTCTCTACTACAGCCTGATGGTCGCTTACTTTGCAGCTGGAGCCCCTCTTGTATCTGGATTTATCAATGCTACCTTTGGCCTAAATTTATCTGGCATTCTTAGCTACGCTCTATTCGGAGTGATTTTTGGAGGAATTGTAGCGATCGGGGCCAAAGCGATTGAACGCGTCAGCGTATTCTTAACTATAGCAATGGTTGTCGACTATTTCATCATGGTGGGAATGGGCTGTTCCGACGTCGATATGGGCAATTTTCAAATTAGCGAGTGGTCTGCTGTCGCCTTCTCTCTTCCAGTTCTTTTTAGTGCGTTTGGCTACCACAATATTATTCCTTCTCTATGCGACCACATGAGCCGCGAGCGGAAGACGCTAAAGCTCTCCATTATTCTGGGAACCTCCGTTCCCTTTCTGATCTATGTCGCATGGCAGTGGCTTGTGATTGGAGCAATTCCACAAGCAGCAGTACTTGCTGCTCGCGAAGCGGGACAGCCCGCTACTCAAGCGCTTCAATCGATCTCTGGTGGCTCTTCCATCTTTCTCGTTGGTCAATACTTCGCCTTCTTCGCGATCGTGACATCGATGCTTGGCGTCGCTTTCTCTCTCGTAGATTTTATTGGGGATGGACTCAAGGTTAAGCGTGAAGGACCCTCTCGTCATTTTCTGGTGTTTCTTACCTTCTTCCCGCCATTTCTCTGTGTGGTGTTTGATCCCACGCTCTTCGATCGAGCGCTCGGCGTTGCTGGGGGATTTGGAGAGGCCTTTCTAAACGGCCTTCTTCCTGTGATGCTCGTCTGGATGGGTCGTTATGCTATGAAGCTCCCATCCGATGATGCGCTTCCTGGAGGGAAATGGACTCTTGGGCTTCTTCTGCTCGTAAGTCTTTTTGTTATCTGCCTCGAGCTCTTCCTAATCTTCTCCCACTAGGAGAAATAGGTTCTTTTTTGGAGTGCGGCGACTCGGCGCCGCTTTTCTCGAGATCGACCTGGCGATCTCTCTTTTGGGAAAATCGACAAGTCGATTTTAAGAAAAAGCGGCGCCGAGTCGCCGCACTCCAAAAAAGAACCTCTCTGACACAAAATTCCCTTATTATCGGGTTAGGGTGAGGCTTCTTTTCACGGGTGAAAGGGTGCAGGTGACATAGTCTAGGAAGCTGAGCTTTGGCTGTGTGGAGAGCTCGCTTAGATAGTCGGTGCACTTCTCTGTCGTAAGAGGGGAGGCGAGCGCCTCTCCCGGTTGTCTCACTTCTATCGACTTCAAAGCAGGAAGAGTTTTAACCAGAGTCGTCATCGCAATCTTATACTTGCCAGCCTCATCGCGGTTGATGATAAGCGTCTGCACATTGGGGAAGTTCTGCCCAATCTCCGCTGTCTGCTCTTTGCGCAAGGTGGCCATCAGGTTGAATTCCAGAGAGGTGACATGCGCCGAGGAGAGGCGCGGGATGCGGAAATTGCCGCAGACAAATTTATGCACTGGAGGGAAACAGAGAAGTAGTGTTCTCACTCGAACCTGCTCTCCTTTCAAGGCTGCAGCGAGGATTTTAAGCGCGCTGCACGGAACATTTTCAGAGAGTGAAAGAGTTTGTAAATTCAATACTGAGACTGCTCTCATTAAATTTTGCGCAATCTCAATGTCCTCAGTTGGATGCAGAGTTTTTCCAAAAGAAAACATACGTAGATTTAGATGACGGCCTCCAAGAGCTGCTAAGTATTCCCTAGCAAAGGGCTCTTCATTTTCTACGCGATCTTTTCTCGACTGGTTCATGAGGAGTTCGTCAGTCGAGTAGGAGTGCCTCTTGCTGCTCCACTCTCTGCAAACGGTTAGAGCCGTGCAGGTTGTTCTAGGATCGAGATAGGTAAAAACTGTTTCTATTGTATCAAAAGGTAGTTCGGGTGTCGCTCGAGAAGGTTTCAGTGTGGTGCTGGTCATAAGAGTAGTGCAAATTTTAGTAGATAGAACGCTAAATTTTAAATTTGCGAACAATTATGGTCAACTAAACTATTTAGAAATGCGAAGATTTCTTTTGTAACCTGAAATTTTTAATTTGCTTCAAATTAAAAACTTTAATTACGCAGGTATTCAAAGAGAGAGACCTGCTCTACGGCAGTATCCGGTGTGTAGGACTGGGTTTTGTAGTAGGTGTAGGCAGCCTGTTTTTGTGCAGGTGAGAAGCGTATGTAGCGCTTGCGGTGAAAGTCAGAGAGGTTCGAAGCGAACTCTTCTTCTGAAACGATCTGCGGCTCCGGTCTCTTGTAGAGTTCGCTTGCAGGTGTCCAGCAGTTTCTGTGTCCAGCTGAGAGAGAAGAGAATAGCAGTGTCAGAGTAAGTAGTGTTAAAAGGCGCGTTTTTTTCATATTAACCTCTTTTTTTTCGGATTGTATTTAAATTCTATTATTTTATCCAGCTTCCGTCCCAGTAGTGAATCGCATAGGATTCATCCTCTGCCCAGGTCTCTTTAACTGATCCTTGGAAAGTCCCGTTGCGCTCCGCAGAGGGAAGTGGATAGAAGTAGCTTGAAGGAAGAGCGACATTTTTGTGCGTATCATCGCTCATTGAAGCGAGAAAGATCCGCGTTACAAGACCTGGTCCCGTGCGGGACTGGATGAGATCGAAGTTGTCTCGTGGACCTTCTCCAGAAATCGACTCTATGCACTTTTTAAGAATAGGATGCCTTGGAGCAGCAGCGATAAGCGCATTTGAAAGGCGAGGAGACTGAAACTTTTTTTCGATGCTTTCAAGTCCGATGTAAAAGTCGCAGAGCTGGTGGAGGAGATCCATCGGCCGGAGGCATTCAAAATCGGTATCGACATAGAGTCCTCCAAACTGGTAGAGAATCTCATAGCGAAGGATGTCCGCCTTTTCTCCCCAGTTGACAGCACTCTCAAAGAGATCGCGGTTTTGCATCTTTAGCGCTTTAGCGCTCTCATCTGTCCAGAGCCTGTACTCCCAGTCGGGATGGTGCTTCAGCCAGCTCTTTTGAATCTCTTTATACTTTTCTGGGAGAGGGCCGCCTAACCAGATCTGGTGGATGATCTTGGGAATCCGCGTCTCACCAGTCGCTTTACCATCCAGAATATTTCTCTGGTAGAGCTCTCTGAGCGTCTTCCAACGCGAATCTTTACGGAGTTTTTTAGAAATAATCTTAGTGACAAAGGAGGGGTCGCGTTTTGCCATGCTCGCTTCAAAAGGGATGAGGCGCTCCTGCTTTAGAAAAATGTTGTGCTCGACGTTGCGCATGAAGTAGAGCGAGGCGGCTCCTCCCACAACAAAGAGAAGAATGGATGCAACCTTCCAATAACGAATCATTTTCATTGAAGTAGCCCTCGGATTTCAGCTTGAAAAATTGCGTAGGCGAGGAAGGGGTCGCGCAGGGGGATCTTCTCCTCTTCATCTTGCTTATTAATGATGATAAGGTAGCCCTGTTTAAAGCCCTTTTTAATTTCTGCTAAAGAGAAGGCGTCGATCGACGCGATCGCTTCCGACTCTTCAGGTGTCGCTTTATCTTGCTTTACCACTTGGGCCATAAAAATAGGCACGATCGAATTTGTAAATCCCGTGTCAACTGCCATTTCCCCAAGATTGTGTAGTTTTGATATCTGCATTCCGGTCTCTTCTTTGACCTCTCTTCTCGCGGCATCCTCGCTGCTCTCACCAGTATTAATCCCTCCGCGGGGCAGCTCATACTCCCAAGAGCGTGTCGCGTGCCTGTAGTTGCGATTTAGCGCGATCTTACCATCTGCAAGAAGAGGCATGACAGCGATGCCAGCGGGGCCCGAAAGAGACTTCACCCAGAGGAATCTCCCGTATACTCCCTCTTTACCAGAGGGGAATTTCACAGGATCATTAATCCAGATCCAGTACCTATCCTGAGCGACAATCCCGACCTTGCGGCCGCTGCTTTTTTCAATCTCTTGCATGCGAACAGGATCGCGCACGATCTCAATTTCTCCCTGCGTAGCATCTCCATCCGGACCAAGTGCAGCGGGGTACTTGTCTAGAAGCCGGAAATAGCTTTCTGAAGCAGTTGGCTGGCTTGCAGCGCACGAAGAGAGTGCAAAAAGGAGATAGGGAAGTAAAAAGCGCATTTGAGTCCTCCGAAAGAAGGGGTATTTTCATAAGAAGATCTTAAAAAGTAAAGTCGAGTTATAAGTTGTTAATAATAAGAATGATATGGTCAAATTATTTGTTTAAAAAATGTTTAAAATAATTAGTTTATATGATATAATTAATTTTAAATAACGAAGGATGTGTGATTATGACAGGTTTTATTAAGCAAGAGACCCTAATTGAGCCAGGTCTCTCTTTAACGCCAATTAAAACAAAGACCGAGGCCGAGCTTCTGGCAGACAAGGCTTCAGATGCTGCCCAGAGAGCGCTCGATGCAACTCCCGTAGCAAAAAATACACAGGGTTCAGTCTTTACTTTCGACCCTCCTGAAGCAATAGCGGGCGTAACTGAGCTCCACACGGCTTGTGATAAAGGCGATATAGAGCGCGTGAGAATGCTGCTCAGCACAGACTTCGGCAGATCGATGGTAAACGCCTTAGATGCCCAGGGCCTCTCTCCGCTTCACTACGTGGTCTATGGAATTAATAGAAAATCGACTTGTGATCAGCGAAGAGCCTCTTTAAAGCTTGTGAGTCTTCTTCTTCAACGCGGAGCGTTAGTGGATCAGCGAGACGGTTTTAAAAAGACACCTCTGATGCACGCCTGTGAAATGGGCTGGGTTGAAGCGGTTGAACTCTTTACCTCTTTTGGCGCCGATACAAACTTGAGTACAGGAACGGGAGAGACCCCTCTCATATTATGCGTAGAAAATGGTGAGGATGAGATCATTCCAATTCTGATAAAGCATGGTGTTAAAGTAAATGAAGTAGATCCCATTCTAGGACGGACGGCGCTGAGCGTAGCCTGCAAATGCAACTACACGTCGATAGTCAGGGTGCTGCTCGCAAGCGGTGCGGACCCGAGTCTTGGTATTTCTGAAAAGGAGCATCAGCCCTTTCCTCCTCTGCTCCTGGCCTGCATGAACGGGAATTTAAAGATGGTAAAGCTTCTTGTGGAAGCGGGTGCGGACGTCAATGAAGGGTTCACCCGTGCAAAAGAGGCTCACACTGCCTTTTCTGCAGCCTGCGGTGTCGAAAAGAACGATGAGGTGATTCAGTACCTGATTAAAAGCGGCGCCCGTCCTGAGCTTGGGTCTGCTACAGGTGAGTTAAACAAGGTGATTGCAAAGCATCCTCAATACCAGAAGTATTTGAAATCTGAAAAAGATGCTCAAGCTCTCTATGCAAAGAGAGTTGCTCTATCCAATTCTATTGGTAATCGCGCAGGTGCAAGCATCGCCTATGAAGCCTGGTTTTCTCAGATCTTCTTTCACGATTTCGCAGAGACATTAAGAACAGCTGAGATCGATGCGCGTATTTCGCTCAAAGAGGTTTCGCGGGCTTTTTCAAGGGCTTCGCATCGCACCTTAAATCCAGTTACAACAACAGCCCATATCCAGCGCGGAGAGCTTGTGATCATTCCTGCAGGATGGCACGGTCACGCCATCTCTCTGGTTTTTTACAAGGGGTATCTTGCAGTGATAAATCGAGGTGAGGGAAGCGAGGATCATAGCACGGCTGAGTTTTACAAGATTGATAATAGATTGATGAATCAGAAGCTTCTTGCAAACATCGTGAAAATGAAAGAGACGGGCTCCGTAAAAAAAGGAGTAAAGCTCTACTACCAGGATCTGCCTAAAGCGCTCTCGCCATCTTCAGACGGAGAGATTGTGCGCGATAAGCTCTGTCTTGAACTCAGTAAAGAGGTGGCTCTGCCCTCACAAGAGGTGGGAAACTGTCCTCAGGCCTCAGCCGAAGGGACGATTCCCGCTGCACTCGCACTTCTTGGAACCGTGGGTAACTACCGCAAATCGCTTGAGCCCGAAACTCTTGCTGCAGTGATGAAGACAACGCATGAGATCACGCTGAAGAAGAGATTAGACTATCTCGAAGCCTACCTTGCCGCTCATACAGAAGAGAGCACTGTTGACACCTACCTAGTAAAGACCGCATGGGCAAAGATCATGAGCGATCTGAAACGCAACCCAGTATCTCTTGCTAGCTATCCGCTCATCAAAGAGAGGCTCTTCGATCCAGAAACGCGCACATTTAGGCAGAAGGCTTCCGCCTCTATCCGTTCTGGCCTTTCAAGGCTCAGAAACGGGCTTGAAGGCGCCCTCGTGAGCGTAGTAGAGCAGATGGTTCCTGCCTACTAGTGTAGCTTACTGGCGATCTCGATGAGAATCCCATTCGGATCGCGGACGTAGCCGACTGTCTGTCCCCAGGGCTTCTCTTTTGGAGGGGCAAGCGGCGCAGCACCTGCCTTCACAGCCTTCTCATATGCTTTTTCAACGTTATCTGCAGTGAAGGTAATTTCGCATGCAAATGGTCGTTTTTTAGGGTCGTGTTTAAGGCACCCTTCTGGAAGGTTGCTCTCTGCAAGCTCTTCCGCTGCAAAGGCGATTGATGTCGCGCCCGTCTCGAGCTCGGCATAGGCGCCGCTCTCATGAAGAAATCTCGTTTTAATGCCAAATGCGCGCGCATAAAAATCGATGGTGCTCTGCACCTCTTTCACGTAGAATATCATGTGAGAAAAACTAATCATTGTGAACCTATGTCTAAATTAATTTCTGAGCTAGAGAGAGCCTTTGCAGCAGCTGCAGATCCCCAGAGCGCTAAAAAACAGTCCGCCTATCTTCGCAACTTATTCCCTTTTTGGGGAATTCCAAAACCGCAGCGCGCGCTAATCGAGAAGAAGATTTTTGCAGAGATCAAAATGAGAGATTCGGAAGAGCTTGAGCGCACTCTTGCGCTTCTCTGGCAACGAGATGAGAGGGAGTTTCAGTATACGGCGATAGCACTTGGAAAGCGGTATAAAAAATTCTGGAGCCTCAAGACGCTTGATCTCGTTGAAAAGATGATTCGAGAAAAGTCCTGGTGGGACACTGTTGATGATCTCGCCGCGAATCTAGTGGGGCCTCTTGTAAAGGCGCATCTTGAGCTCGCTTTGCGGATGGACGCTTGGATAGAAGATCCCTATCTCTGGATTCGACGCACAGCTCTAATTTTTCAGTTAAGATGGAAGAAGGAGACCGACACCACGCGGCTCTTTGGCTACTGCAAAAAGACAATGCATGAGAAGGAGTTCTTCATGAGAAAGGCGATCGGATGGGCTCTTCGCGAGTATTCCAAGACGGAGCCCAAACAGGTCTCAATATTTATCAAAGAATCTAGCACGCTCCTCAGTCCTCTCAGCATCCGCGAAGGCTCTAAGTATCTATCCTGTTAGAGGATGGGGTCGGGATAAAGGCTGACTTGAGAGTTTAAGAAGGTCATCTGCTTCAACGTCACAATTGAAAATTTGCCGTTTTTAATCTGTTGGCCAAGATTGTTTAGCCGGATTCCGAACGCGCTGCTTTGAGCATCAAAAGTGCAAGCCTCATCTGTAGACGCAGCTTTTAAGAACTTCATATGAGCGTCTATCGCTACGGATGCAGCATTCCAGATCTCATCTTTCGAGCAGAAACTTGATCCGATGCACTGAGAGTAGAGTAGGCCATAACGCGGTTGTTTCCTAATGAACTGCTTCCTTAACTCCTCAATTTGCAGGTTAAACCTAATTTCAGCGATATCGTTTGAGAAGAGAGTGGTATCTTGGGCTGCCGACTTAGCTAGCTCTTCCTTCCTTCTTATTTTCAATAGCCGGAGAAGCTCGATGTAGCTATCTCCGTATTGTGGTGTCAAACTAATCGCTCTTCTTAAAACTTTCTCTGCGAGAGCTAAATCATACGGAATAAAATAGGGGCTATCCGCAGCAGGCCTTGTTTTTGTTGGATTCATTAAATAACGTGCATATTCGCAGAGAAGCTCTCCAGACTTACTTAGAAAATTCTCTGGACTCTCCACGAGTTTAAGAATCTGGCAGAGCTGCAGATTTTCATTGGGCCTCTCCCCTTGTAGAAGTTGGGAGAGAAGAGCCCAATACGCTCCCTCATTCATGTGATCTTTCTGACACAAAGCCACGGTCTTTAGCGCCTCTTCATTTAAGCCTTCGCATGCGAGAAAGAGGATGAGCTGTTTTTTTACAACCCAGAGCTGCTGTCGGATAGACCGCGCGGTTTTTACTTGAGGAACAAACCCTCGAAGATGCTGCTTAGCTTGATCCGTCCGCCCGTGTAGCTCGTAAAGAGCAGAAGTTCCTGCAATGCACACCGCTTGCTGGTTGATAGGCACATCTCTACTTTGTGTGATTTTTGAGAGAAGCGGAGAGATCTCTGAAAAAGGGGCTCCTTTCAAAGTGAGAAGAGCTGCGTGCTGGAGATCGACCTTCCATTGGGCGCTAGCAGGTGCGTGGAGTCTGGCGCTTTTAAGAGCTTTAAATGCTTTATCCCAATTCATGTTTTTTGCGTAATGGTCGGATAGAAGAAGAGGCCAGTTTAAGAGGTCTTCGGCGCTCACAGACTTTGTTGCAACCTCAATTACAGCAGCGGAAGATGTTTTTAATGCGTTATGGATGTGGAGCAGAGCTGCAGAGTGAGCATAGACTCTTTGAGCCAGGCGAGGCAATTTCTCTATGTAATCGATAGCGGCTTCATATTTCTGAGCCAGGACTCTATCGACAATCCCTCTATTTTCTACGTCAGTCAGCGAAGTTTTCTCTCGACCTATGGGGCTCGACTCTAAAGAGAGTGCAAAGCTAGATGGAGATGCAGCGCCCTCCCTTTCTGGGGAAGATCCTCTTGAGGGAGTGCTTTCTGAGGAACTTTGGGGGGAAAAGAGAGGGGAGGTAGACCTGCTGGAAAATGGGGAGTAGGTCGGAGAAGAGGCATTTTGCACAGGGGTGCGTGAGATGACACGGCTAAAAGCTCTCTGTACCAGAGGCTTCTCATCCGGAAAGAGGGCTTTGGCCATGAGCTGCCTCGGCGCAGCATCTGGTTCCTCCTGAGACTTTGTCTCCTCTTTTTTGGCTTTAAAGAGCGTTCTACGATCAACAAAAAAGGTAGGAGCATCCTGCTTTGAAGAGTCGGGAGGAAAATTTTGATCATCGATGATCTGTAGAGAGCTGAGAGGCGTAAGGAATTGCAGTTGAAGAGGTCGAGTTGGAGTTGTTGACATTTTTTTTATCCAGAATGTTTTTGAAAACCAATACTAATGTTTGTTGATAAAAACAAACAATATAGAAAATTAAATTAACTAAATTAAAAAATATGGATTTAATTTAAAAATTTAATAAATATGCAGTAAAAAATAGACTTGCAGTAAAAAGCTGTAGGAAATAAAAAGTTTTTTTACGCTTTGAAAGAGGTTGCGCATGAAAAATGGGATATTTAGATCGACAACGTTAAGCCTTGGAACACTGATTTTCTTGGGAACCAATCTCTCTGTTGAGGCGCTGCTGGCTCCTCGCGTCTCTGGCGGAAACGCGGAAGTGGTGGCAAGAACTTTAGATGAGATTAATCCCGCAGCCGGAACCGATCTAGGAAATATCGTGGGGATATTAAATGGGCTGAGCAATGCCGGGCTAAAAGTTGCGCTAAATCAGATGCAGCCCTCTCTTTTCAACGCGATGGCACTTTCACAAGAGAATAACAGCATTCGCGTCTCTTCAGCGGTAGACAAGCGGATGGAGAAGCTCTACCTCACAGACTGCACGCGTGATTGCAGTCCCAATAAAAGGATCGCTTTTTGGGGAGATCTCTTTGGAGATCTGGCTAAACAAGAGAGCATTCAGAGTCAGACTGGATTCCATACAAGCACAGGCGGAGGCCTTGTGGGGATGGACTACGGCTGCCTGAGCAATTTTTTTGTAGGCGCAAACCTGGCCTACACATGTAGCGATGTAGATTTCAGAAGCTCTGCAGGAAGCGGACACATCAGTAGCTATTACGGTGGTATCTACTCAACCTGGTTTAACGAGCTCGCCTACGCTGACGCCTCATTTATCGGGGCATACAACCACTATAGAGCTTCGCGCAAAATTGAGTTCACAGGGGTAGATCGAAGGGCAAAAAACCAGCACAATGGGGGAGAGTTCGATGCTCGCATAGAGGCTGGAATCTTCTTTCCGTTAAAGGGGTTAGATCTCCGACCCTTCGATACACTTGAATATATCTACGTCCACGAGGGGAGCTTCTCCGAAAAAGGAGCTCGGAGTTTAAATCTCGATGTAAAGGCAAAGACATCAACACTACTGCGCAATGAATTAGGTCTTGGAGCCGCAACGTGCTTTACCTTTAACAGATGGAGCCTAGCTCCTGACGTGAAGCTCAGCTGGATTCGCGAGGTGCGTTTTGGTGGTGGCCGCACAAGAGCAGAATTCGATGATACAGATGTCTCATTCGGAGTAAATGGGATGAAACCCATTCGAAGCCTACTGGGCACAGGAGCAGGTCTCACAGGCCTGTTTTTGCAAGAGAGACTCGCAGCTACCGTTCGTTACAACGGTGAGTTTCAAGAGCACTATTGGGACCAGAATATCAATCTGCAGGTCTCTTTCGCGTTTTAAAAACTTTAGTTTTTTTGAAGGATTGAGAAGGCATTTGCTTTTTCAACGGTTATTTTTATTGAAAAATTAGGAGAGCTATTAATGAACAGAAGATCGCTGACACTTAGCATTGCGACGCTTGCACTGCTCGGTGTGTATTTCCCCACTGAAGCTGCCCAAATCAACTGGAAATCGCTACCTGTAAACGGAGTATTAGATAGCAGCAGCAACTGGGCTACAGGAGTTGTTCCAGGAGCATCGGATCAGGTTGTCTTTTCAACCTCATCGATTACAAATCCGACAACAACACTCAATCTCCCCGTTGGAGAGTTTCACTTTACAAGCAGCGCGCCATCTTACCAGTTCTCTCTGGTGGGAGCGCACGCGTCGCTACGCTTTTCTCAAGCTGGGGTGACTTCAGATCCCGGAGCTGTCCTTCAAAGATTTACCGTTCCTAGTGGGGGGCAGATCTTTTTTAGCAATAGCGCCTCTGCAGACTCTTCTGCAGCCGGGATTGTAGACTACGTGATTCAGAGCGGGGATATTCAATTCACAGATGCGAGCCATGCTGGCAAAGCCACTTTTGATTTGAGCAATTCGGGAGTCGTGAGCTTTCATGGAACTGCGTCTGCAGGAGAGGCGCGTTTTAACAGCGTAAATGCCGGGCAGATCATCTTCGGAGATAGCTCCTCTGCGGGGAGCTCCGAGATCAATGTCACGACAAGTTCGGGTTCTCAGAATAACTTCATCCAATTTCTTGAAAATTCAACTGCCGGTGATGCGACGCTGACTCTAAGCGGGAATAACTGTCTGGTCCAGTTTCTTCAATCGGCATCTGGAGGCAGCTCCTCTATTAATCTCAATTCAAATGCTAGCTTGCAGATTCTGCAAAACAATAGATTTGGTTCGATTAACTCAGATGCTACGAGCAGCATTCAGTTTGCGCACCGCACGCTCCAAACAGGGAGCGATAACAGCGATGCGACGCTAGCGGGGGTTCTCAATGGCGGGAATTTAACAAAGGTGGGGACAGGAGTCCTGAATATCACAGGAAATAACCCCTCTTTCGAAGGAACCGTTACTATCAACGACGGAACGCTTGCGCTTGCTGGAAATCTCGGAGGCGCAACAGGCGGCAGTTTTGTTGTGAACTCCACTGGAAGACTCCGCATCGATCAGAATAGTACACTCGGATCACTTGCAAGTGATGCCACTGGCAGCGTTGACTTTCAGAATTTTAATCTCCAAGTAGGAGGCAGTGGAAGCAGCACGACGGTTGCTGGGCCCTTTGTTGGACCCGGAAATCTAACGGTAGTCGGCGGCGGTCGATTGAATGTCACCGGAAATAATCCAACATTTTCTGGAGAGGTTACAGTCGATGGAGGAAAGCTTGCTCTGAATGGAGCGCTTGGCGGCAATTTTTCCGTGAAGAGTGGCGGCGTTCTATCAGGCACGGGCGCAGCTCATGGGCCGGTTGTAAACCGAGGAGTCGTCTCACCAGGGAATTCGATTGGAACGCTCTCTGTGGGCTCCTATGACGCAGCAGCAGGATCCATAACAATGATAGAGGTTGGGGAGACAACTGCTTCTAAAGTTGCAGCGACAAACGCACTGGGTACAGGGATAGTGACGATTGAAAATGGAGCTGAACTATCTCTTATTTTTGAACAGGGAGTGATCTACCATCCAGATACGGTCTACCCAATCATCACCGCGACAAATGGATTCACCGACGCAACCCATTTTTCGACAGTAACGGGACTTCTTCCAGGTTATATTACCGAGGTGAACTACCTGCCGAACGAGGTGCAGCTCGCACTCGCTCGCTTTCATTTTGCGGAGATGGATCCTATGGGGGATGCTCCAGAGATTACCGCTGTTCTCGATGAGTTAAATCTTCCTTTTGGTTCCGATCTCTCCAGCGTGATCGGCGCTCTTCAAGTTTTAAATGGTGTAGATCTCAGAGAGGCTCTCGATCAGATGCGCCCCGCGCTTCTGAATGCGCTTGCGCTCTCTCAAGAGAATAACAACACACGTGTGACGCAAGCCATTTCGAGCAGGATGCAAGAGCTCTATCTCACCAAGTGCACACGGACATGCGACCCAGTAAAACGAGTTAGCTTCTGGGGCGATCTGTTTGGCGATTTCGCCAAGCAGCAGGCGATTCAGAAACAGGTGGGCTTTAACGCAAACACTGCTGGACTAGTCACAGGAGTCGACTATGGCTGCTTGAATAACTTCTTTGTGGGTGCAAGCGCAGCGTACACCTACACGGATATCGACTGGAAAGCGTCGCGAGGTAACGGAAGCATCAGCAGCTACTATGCCGATCTCTATACAGCCTGGTTTAATAGTTTTGCCTATGCCAATGCTTCTCTTCTCGGCGGCTTTAGCCACTATGAGGCTTTCAGAAAAATTGACTTTTCAAACTTTCATCGCAAAGCAAAGAACAATCATAATGGCGTCGAGTATGATGCGCATATCGAGGGGGGCTTTCTCTTTGGCTTTAAAGGGATAGAATTCAGACCCTTTGACTCTCTAGACTACATCTATGTACACGAGAGGGGCTTCTCGGAAAACGGAGCTTCAGGCTTTAATCTCAAGCTTAAGTCGAAAACCTCGAATATGGTGAGGAACGAGCTGGGGCTTGGTATTGCAAGATGCTTCGCCTATCAGAAGTGGAGCCTGATTCCAGATCTTAAGCTTAGCTGGATAAGAGAAGTTCGCTTCAAAGGCAAGCACTACAGTGTGAAGTTCAAAGATGCAGGCGACTCATTTACCGTGTCGGGAATGAAGCCCAACCGCTCTCTCTTTAGCCCAGCGCTTGGACTCTCTGGGCTCTTCTTGGATAAGCGGCTTATCGCCAATCTGCGATACGACGCTGAAATCCAGGAAGACTACTGGGATCAGAACGTCAACGCCCAGCTCTCCTACGCCTTCTAATCATGAGCCCTCTTTGTGGAAGAGGGCTTGCGCAATTTCGGCCTCCTGCTTAAATTTATTATTTTTCAGGAGGCTTTCTCATGTTCAAAAGACTATGTGTAGTTTTATTGCTTCTCATCGCTGGGTTGGATGCAAAGCAGAAGATCTGCCTAAACATGATCGTCAAAGATGAGAGCAAGGTGATTACCCGCTGCCTAGACTCGGTAAAGCCTCTGATCGACTACTGGGTGATTGTAGACACTGGGTCGACGGATGGGACGCAAGAGATCATTCGAAAGCATATGAAGGGCATTCCTGGAGAGCTTCACGAGAGGCCATGGAAGAACTTTGGAGAGAGTCGCAGCGAGGCCTACGATCTGGCAAGAGGGAAGGGGGACTACATCCTGTTCATGGATGCAGATGACACTCTGGAGTATAAAAGAGGATTCAAGTTTCCAGAACTTAAGCACGAAATCTATGACATGTGGAGGGGATCCAAAGAGTTCTCCTATTTAAAGCCTCAACTTGTGAAGGGGGATCTGCCCTGGAAATGGGTTGGAGTTACCCACGAGTATCTGGGCGGAGATTTTCCTCACGTAACTGACGTTCTGAAAGATATCAGATACGTTTCGGGAGATGGAGGAGCACGCTCCAGTGATCCTAAGAAATTTCTCAAGAACGTGCAGCTCCTAGAAGATGGCCTGAAAAAGGAGCCATGGAATAGCCGCTATGCTTTCTATTTGGCAGAGAGCTATAGAGACGCTGGAGAGAAGGGGAAGGCTCTTGAATGCTACCAGAAGAGAGTAAACATGGGAGGTTGGGAAGAGGAGATCTTCTGGTCAAAGCTTCAGATCGCGCACTTGATGAGAGACATCGGCCTTTCACCCCACCTTGCCATTGAGGCTTATAAACAGGCGCACGCCTATCGTCCGCACCGGATGGAGCCGATCTACTATCTCGTTCAGCTCTATTGCGATCAGGGCGACTATAAATCTGCATATGAGTATCTCAGGCTCTGTGATTTCATCCCAAGGCCAGAGCAGCGCGACGCTCTCTTCAATGAGAATTGGATCGAGGATTACGGCCTTCTCTTTCAGAAGTCGATCTGCTCATATTATGTTGGCAACTATCAAGAGTCGATAGACCTCTGCGACAAGCTTCTGAAGATATCAAACCTGCCCGCCGAGCTGCGCAAGCAGGCTAAAGCAAACCGCGTCTTTCCCGTTGAGAAGCTCCGCGAAAAGAAGACAGCCAAAGCAGAGTAAGAGATTTTCTTTCTTTGACCGAACGAAGAGAGGTCCCTGGAGTGCGGTGCTCTGCACCGCCTTAATTTTTTAAGGTTTCACTGGCGATTCTGCTTAAGAAAAACCCAGGGCGGTGCAGAGCACCGCACTCCAGGGATTTCGCTTCGCTCAATCAAAGAGTAAAAAGTGTTTTTGGAAGAATCGGGAGAAGGCAGAGCCCATTTGGCTGAGTTCCAGGGTGGGATTTGTTCTAATCATGTAGATGTCCTGAGTCAGCTGCTTTTCTAAGAAGACCTCTTCATTTTCATACTGGTGATTTATGATGATTAGGCCGAAATCTAGCTTTGGAAAACGCTTCTTAAGTGTCTGATAGAGTTTAAGAGAAAAGTCCTCATCGATTTCAAGGGTATGAGTGAACTTGAAAAAGCGGTGGGGATCTTCGAGAGAATAGGTAGATGCCTGTCTGATGAAGAAGACCTTTCCTTTATAATCACTTAGGCTTCTAAATCTCTCGATCCTTCTCTGATATTTGGATCTCATCTTTTCTAGGTTTGCAGCGTAGCGCCCCTCTCTCCAGTCTCCCTCATGCAAGAATTCGAGGTGGTAGTAGTTGTGCAAGAGCGGGCCTCCACCGATCTCGTAAACAACAAGATACTTCTCATTTAGAAAAACGAGAAAATCCTCCTCTATGATTTCAAGGAGCCTCTCTCCATCGACGGAGCAGATCCAGTCGAAGGGGAAAGCTGCCTTTCTCAATCCGCATTCTTGCAACATCAGTACGGGCCGGCAGTGGGAACCCAAACTGACAAATAGAGGCTGCTGCAGAGCGTTAGCTGAGATAGTTGTGATAAGAAAAATAGAAAAGAGAATCCAACTACTCATATTTCGCTTCGATGTCGAACCACTCTTTGGGACACGCATCTTGTGTTGGAAAACCCTTAATCCAGAGGCTGGGGCATATGACGATCTTGTTCGGGTTCTGATTTAGCCAGGCGCTCCACCAGCCAAAGCTCGAGTTGGTGATGATATTATGTTTACAAAAGCTCAAGAGATAGAAGTCGATGTAGTGTGGCTCATTTTCAATAAAAACCACATTTTTCACCCAGTGAGGGATGCTCTTCTTTGCGAAATCCAAGTTATTGCTGCTCACCACAAATAGTGCGGATTTAGGAAATACGGCCATCGCCTTTTCCAAGTAGTCTCTCCCATACTGGGGATAGAGATCTTCTGTAGGAAATTCAAACTTGTAATAGCGGAGCTGCACGCCCACAGTGTTTGGATGCTCAAAGAGCCACTGGTACTTCTGCTTCATATAAGCAAGATCGTCTGGATGAGGAGCAAAGAGCTCCAGGAGGCGCTCCCTGTGGTGAGCAAAGTACTTTTCCGACTGAAAATACCCGATCATCCGCATGTTGGGCTGATAGGGGATAGGAGTGTAGGCATAACTCGGCTCATTCCATTCAAAAGAGATATTCTGGTGTGGAGGCCTTCGATTCACTCTGAAGAAGACGCGCTGGTAGACAGGAGAGGAGGATCTGAAGCTAGGAAAGTAGGGATCAACTCCATTATCCCATGCGAGGGCGCTTGCAGCGGCCACTTGGAAGAGGTTATTTCCTAGTTGTCCATAGATATTGGCAATGACGAAGCCCTTCTCTTCTTCCGCTCTGCAAAAGCTAGAAATGCATAGGAGGGCAGCTGCGATAAGCTTAAGCTTCATGGTTCTCCAGAGAGAGGCGCTTGTTTCCAGAACGTCTCGCAGATCTCAGGGTAGTTTGTCCGGATAAAGTGCTTGATAGTGTTATCATGCTCTTTATTGAACTCGTGATAATGCTGCCAGATATCGCGCTCTTCGATGCCAAAGCTCTTATTTCTCGGGAGGCGGATCTCGTGGAAGAAGTTCTCGTCTCTCATGGTATAGTGGTTGATGCGTATGAACCTGTCACAAACAAAGCGATCGATAATTAAGTCATGAACATAATAATCAACGTTATCTAAGTAGATCTCTTTATGCCTTATCGGCTCTCCGTCTCCATTCAAATATTGATCCTCTCCTAGAAGAGTGTAGTGGTGGATATTCCAGATGTCATTGACATCCGAATACTGGACGCGGTCTGGTTTTACGATGCTCTTTCCCACAGCATTTCGCGGATGCCACCTCTCTGCACATGCAGTGAGTTTAAAGAGGATAGGCTCATCCTCTTCCAGATAGACCTTGCCAGTCCCGAAGACGTTCCAGTTGATGTAGACGCCTGAAGCATGAGAGAAGTGTTTGGATAGACACTCCGTTACGGTTTTCTCTTCTTTTGGCAGGAGAAACTCATCGATATCGATAAGAGCAAGCCACGTTGTAATGCCGCTACTTCTTCCAAGTGCATCGCGATACGCCATGCGCTGATAGTGGATAAAGTCGAGGGGAGTCGGAATCGGCCAGTTGATGATTTCGACAAGCCCCTCTTCAATGTAGGGCTTGAGTACCTCTTCCCAGTTGTCTCTGCTCGAATCGTTATACATCCAGAAGTGCTCAACACCGACCATTTTGTGGTATTCGATCCACTCTTTTAGATAGGGCCCCTCGTCGCGAAAAATTGCAGCAATTGAGAGTTCGTACGTGGAGGAAAAACAGGTAGAATTTCCGAAAATGAAGAGAAGAAGAGAAAGAAATAGTGATTTCATGGATAAAAATTGACGAAGAAATTTTTTTTTGTCAATTTGTTCCGTATTAAAGAACTCCTTCCTAAAGAAAGGAGATTCTCTTCGGCTAAGGATAAAAGAGAAAATGAATCCCGCCTAGACCCGGCCCTGAAGGAGCCGGGATTGCGGCGAGGGGCCGTTCAAGAGGTAAAAATAACATGTTCAATCGATCACTCGCAGCGCTAGTACTCAGCTCTTTTTTTACACTTCTCTCAGCAGGAGAGAGCATCACAGGTGCAGATAGAATCTATCGGGAGACCTGTCTTAAAGCTGTTCAAGATGGCTACGTCTTTCAAAACTTTCGCTCTCTTTCAGATTATGCGCACGTTTTAGAAGTAGGTGCAGGAGGAGATTTTGCGACACATCTTCTTCAGAATGGTTCGAAAGAAGTTCTGGAAAAGATGCCGGCATTTCAAAGATTAGAAGAGTTCGGAAATCCTGCAGTTAACTTCTATCCAGGAATTGGGAGTTTTTCTGGGACAACTCTGCGCTACATTGCGATTGCAGACCAGATGCAAAAGTTCTTCTCTCTGCCCGAGAATGCAACAGCAGTGGAGATTGGAGGAGGCTTCGGCGGGCAGTGCTTCATCCTCTCTCAGCTCCAAAAGTTCTCGAGCTATTACATCTATGACCTTCCCGAGGTTACACCCCTCGTTGAAAAGATGATGCGCTCCCTCTCAGTTTCTCATGTGATCTGTATGCCAATCCAGGCCAATATCAATGAGGAGAAGATCGATCTTTTCATCAGCAACTACGCCTTTTCCGAGTGCGATCGCCAAACTCAGCTCGACTATTTTGAACGAGTGATCAAAAAGGCAGATCGTGGATATCTCATCTATAACCAGATCGCAGAAAGAGTCTATAGGCTCGACTCCCTCTCTCCCGCAGAGTTTATCAATCTGTTAAGAAAGAATGGCGTCCAGGCAAGAATCTACAGCGAACCTGTGCTTACCGATGTCGACAATCTCGTTATCATCTGGGATAAGACGCGATGAGGGTTTTGTTATGCTTTCTGCTCTTCTCTTCCACGATTAATGCAGATAAAATAGACATTCTTGCAAATTTTACACTAGATGAGCTCTGTCCTGGGTCTCAAATTGCTGAGACGACGGGGTTTGATACGCTCTCTTGCTACATGCCGTTTAGCAGATATATCTATTCGACCTACTCGCCAGACGTGAAGAAAATTTTTCTTATGAATAATTTCTGGTCTGTTTCCGAAGTAGCAAGTCTGCCAAAAAAGAAGTTGGTTCTTTTTATTTGGGAACCCGGGGGTGTCTCTCCAACCTATTGCAACTTCTTTTCGCGGGTTTATACCTACAATGATAATCTTGTGGATGGAGTGAAATACTTCAAATTCTTCTACCCTGTCTTAACTCCCATGTGCTCCGATCTTCCAACCTTCGATCAGAAGAGACTCTGTGTGATGGTCGCTCATAGCAGCACGAAGGAGCGCGTTGATATGGTCAGATTTTTCGAGACCAAACCCGAAGATGAGTTTGAATTTTATGGGCTAAATCCGATCACTCTTAGCGATAGATATCGTGGAGGCATTCCAGGTCATCCTCTTAGCCAGACGAAGTTTGAAGTAATGAAGCAGTTTCGCTTCTGCGTATGCTTTGAGAACTCATTTATCAACGGCTACATCACAGAGAAAATTTTTGCTTGCTTCGCAGCAGGATGTATTCCGATCTACTTAGGGGCACCGAACGTAGAAAAATATATCCCTAAAGAGTGCCTTATCGACTACCGCGACTTCCGGGACAACGAGGAGCTCTACAGCTTTATCAAAACGATGCCAGAAGAGGTCTATGAGCGTTATCTGAGCAACATTCGAAAGTACCTTGCGAGCGAGAAGGCGCATCTCTTCTCCTCTGAACACTTCAGTGAAACCATTAAAAAAGCTGCGCTAGCAACTGGTCGGTAGTATGCGATTTTTGATCTGCTGGATCGTTGGTGTAATGACGCTCGTGTTTGGGAGCGCAACTTCATACGCCGATATTTATAATGAGGAGGGTGATCTTTTACATAGTGCAGATCCTATTGTCGTCACATTAGGTTGCGATTGCATGATTGCACTGCAGCTTAGAGCCGCAAATTTGCGAAGCGCAGCTTTTCCCTTTGACTGGAACTTTTCCTTTATTATCGACAGAGTTGTCGAGCTCCTCGATGAAGATTTTGAGCACTACTTATCTCCCAACTATCTATGTTTAAAAAAATCTGAAGTTATCAATACTCGTTATACGATCGAGTTTAAACATGACGGCCAGTTTTTCGATCCAGGAAGCGGGAAGATCTCGAATGAGATTTATGACAAGTACCAGCGAAGAATTGCTAGGTTCAGAGCACTAAAAAATTATCCTGGAAAAGTGATTTTTATGCGGTCCGCCTTTGATTACCACCGCTTTCCTTTTCATGATTATGGAGATGAAAGAATGGGTAAAATCGATGCGAAAGAGGCTGAGGCTTTAAGAGATGCATTAGCTCGATATTTTCCCAATCTCAACTTTGTTCTTGTTGTGGTGAATTATGATAGATCGCTTGCTGCTCCAATATCAGGAATCGACAGGGTTATCGAGTACAGAATTTCTTCGTATCATAAGCGAAAAAGTTACGAGCGAATTTTAACCGAACTTCTCTCTCCCAACTTATTTCCCTAGCTTTAGAGGTACGAGAGCTTTTTTTAGGGCTTCTTTGTCGAGTGTTGCGATCCACATCTCGCAATCGTCTTTGCCGTAGGCCACGTGGATGTGGGAGCCTGATGTGACAAATCCTCCTGGAAAGATCACCCTTTTTAAATGGTTGGATTTTGTGTAGAAATCCTTGCCGACAATCGGAAGCGTTGTGATCTGGGTGAGTCCAAAGGGAGGAGACGCTGAAAAGGTGTATGCCCCCATGAAGTAGTGCCAGCACTCTTCGCCCCATGAGACGTCTGAGTGGGCAAGGATGCCGGAGTGGAAGAAGGCGAGATACTCACCATCCACTAACATGGCTGGGGTGCTTCCTCGGAGGGTCCCAAACTCCCAAGTGATTGGAGCTTCGGTCTCGTATATGCGGTAGCACTCTCCACTTTTTAGATTTGGGTAGATGATCTCATGGGGATTGATCATATAGCTGAAAAGCAGGGTCTTATTCCACTCAAAAGGGGTCCAATTTTTTTGCCAAAATTGCTGATTGTATTTTTCTGTGTGGATGAGTTTGAGAGGAAGAGAGAGAGAGTCTGCTTTTTTCATACTTTAGCTCGGCGATATACATGTCGCGCCGGTCGCCATAGGTTGGATTTACTTTTTCTGTGCCGTCGTTGAATACGAGAAAGATCCTGTTTCTGTAGGAGAAGATCCGTGCATCTTCAGACTGAGAGATGGTCTTGCTGTACAAGGGGCGTGTAGTGAGGATCTCAGGACGGGAGATGGGTTCAAAAGAGCGGTCTAGAAGGACGACTCCAATATAGGCGAGCCAGGGCCTCGATTCGAGGTCTGGGCAGTGCCTGAAGCTCATCAGATACCCATCTTCCACTTCAAAAATTGAGGGGTTAAAGGCATTTGGGTAGTTTTCTAGTTCGATCTTTTTTGTCGCTACAACGATCTTCTGTTTTTCTGAGATGTGCTCTAGAGGAAGGAGTGCATGCGCGGCAGAGCAGAAGAGCGAGAAAACTGTTAAGAGAAGAGTGAAATTCATAAATTTAATTAATTCTGAGTGTGTTTAAAAAAAGTGGCTCCGCCACCCTCTGCTATCGGATAGAGCATCGATCTGATACTTTCCAGATTAAGGGAGCAGAGATAGGCTTCGCGGTCTTCGATTCCCACGGCTAAGAGAAGTTCTGTTGCGGTGTGATTTAACGACATGCTGCAGCAGAACTCGACGCCATTATGCAAGAATGTAAAGAGCTTCGAGAGCTTTTTAACTTTCAAGTTTTTGTCGAGATAGAGGAAGCGGTGCAGATAGCAGCGGTGGTAGTCGGCCGTCAGGATAACTTCATGCGTGAGCATTAGGTATCCATCGTCGAATTCTATCGGTGCCGCAGATCCTCTGAAACGGCCAAAATCACTGGCGTACTCTTCACTCACAACAGTTTTGCACTCTCCACTCTCCAAATCGGGCTTGTAGATGATGAAGGGGTCATAGGAGTAGATGAGCAGCAGTTCGCCATTCTTGATGAAGGGGAGCCAGTTCTTTTCACATCTGTAAGGGTCGGGTCCCTTTAGAGGAAGAAGCTTTTCGACTTGAATGACACCTTTCTCAGCACGATCAGCTAACTTGCAGAGAGAGATTTGAAAGTTTCCAGCAGGATTTGTATCCGAAGTTGTGCAGGTAAACCAGGAGGCCTGGTTATATCCAAAGATGCGGCAGTCATCCATTCCTTCGATATTGAAACTGTGTATGCGTTCACGAGGTAGATTCTCGATAATCTCATCCTGCGAGAGGAGCTTTAGATCTCTATCGTAGCGCGCAAGAAAGTTTCTCGTTTTAAAGATGCCGGTCTCATCGATCGTATTGAACTCTTTTGCTCCCACTTGAGTGTAGTTCACTGTTCTGCAGATAACCTCATATCCCGCTTCTGTCTTTCGAATAGAGGGGTTCATGGGATAGTAGCGCTCATCAGATCCCTTCTGAATAAGAGGTCTTTCGATAACAATAGGTTGGAAGCGCGCATGGGGAATGTTCTGAATATAGAAGAGGAGGTTCCTATAGGCCTGGTCTTTGCTCTGCCATGGTGCATTTTTCTTTAGTATGAGATCGTTTGCTGCATCGCCGCCCTCTTCTTTAAATCGCGTATAGTAGGCTGCGATCGAGATCTCCTCAGCTAGCTGGTAGTCTGAGAAGGGGGGCCAGCCAGAGAGTTGGAAATCGTGTCTTGGAATGCGAGCTCCATGCTTTGCGAAGAGATAGGCCAGATCGTTCTGACCCTTATGGCGATAGTAATTTGCTACTTTAAGCAGAGAGTCGGCACGCCCGGGGTTGTACCTAAATGCATCTAGGTACCAGAAGAGGGCGGGCTCCCACTGTCCCATCTCCTGATAGCACTCGCCGATCATATACCTTGAACACCAGGCCTCGTCGAACATTTCAGACCCGTTCAAGCGCATTTTATACCAGCCTATTGCGTCTTCGTAATGTTTCAAGGCTTTGTGTGTTTGTGCGAGATAGAACTGGTAGTGGAGGTTGTCGGGTTCATCCTGTATGCCTCGAACGAGGAGGGCCAGCTCACGCTGGAGCCTTTCTGCTTTGTAAGCAGGCGAGCCATGGTCTTCTATCGATAGAGTATGTAATTTTTCACTCTTATAGCTTCCCTTATGATCCCAATATCCGTGCACAGCGCCGATACTCTCCCAAACAAGCGAAGCGCGCAAGAGATGGGCATTAAAACTGCAAACCGAGAGAGTAGAAGACTTTTCAAGTAGGAGATATGCGTCTTCTTTTAGAGCCTCTTTTTTAAAGCCGGATCCTAGATTCAGCTTCATGTCTGCATTGAGATCCAAAAGGTAGGTGCTCCCTAACGGAAAACCAAGAGTCTTAACCACCTTCTGCGCAGCTTTTATCGAGAGAGTCTTGTCATGTGCTATGTTGCGCTGCTTTCCTTTGTGAATCGTGCCTGGAATACCCGTTTCAAGCAGAAAGTCCTCGACGATCCTAAGAGTCTCATCGGTGGATCCTAGATCGCAGATCGAAATGCAGTCGACGATATCTTTGACGCTATTTAAACAGTGCTCAATCACCGCCTCATCATCTTTTACGACCATCGTCAGGCAGATCTTTTTTTCAGGTTGAGAGGGGATGTCGGATCTAAGGTGAGGTTGAAAAACAAGAGAGAAGATAAGCAGCAGATAGGAAATTTTTTTAGACATAGGTCATTTTCGATTTCTGGTACATTCGAGTGCATATTTTTTTAAGTCTTGAGCGATCTCTTTATACTCTGGACTGCGGCTTACCCAAGCGGTTGTGCCGGCTCCTTTTGGGATGTAGATCTCTTCATAGTTGTCAGGGGTCTGAATCCGGCCATACCCGTAGATGTCATCCTTTTCGCCTGTTAGTCTGCAGTGCGTATTGCACGCCAAGACAACGGGGACTTTCCCAAGCAGTAGCTGAACAAGATCTCCTCTAATATAGCTGCCGCTATCTACAAAAGCCGCATCGATATGATTAGAGCGCATCAGGTTGAGAATAAAGGCATTCAGCTCGACTAAATAGAAGTCGTCGATGGGCGCATAATTTTTATGAGTAGCGGCTTGATAAGAGTTCGCCTTGTAGACGCTCTCCGAGCCCTGATGCTTGTAGGGCGCCCAGCTGGTATCTCCGATATAACCGGTAAAAAAGGCGAGAGGAATCCAGTTAGAGTAGCCCTTGTAGTGTTCCAGAAAGTTTTTCATTCCTTCTGGGCCGTAGCCGTTAGTGATGAATTCAACTGAGATCACCTTATTGCAAGAGTCTAGAAAACTCTTCGTCGCAAAACCGACCCCGAATTCAAGGAAGGTTCTCACCTTCAATTTTTTAAAGAGCCTCTGAAAGTGGTGCGTGTAGTCGATGTACTCTGCTCTATCCCCAATCTTAGCAAGCCAGGCGGGATCGATTTCAGTTGGCTCTCCAGCAGATAGCGCGCTGCTTCCAATGAGAAGAGAGAAAAGAGAAAATTT
Source organism: Chlamydiales bacterium (assembly GCA_016185065.1). Taxonomy (NCBI): domain Bacteria; kingdom Pseudomonadati; phylum Chlamydiota; class Chlamydiia; order Chlamydiales; species Chlamydiales bacterium. The sequence continues at coordinate 553,001 of JACPOL010000008.1, read as the reverse complement.
TCTAAAGACCTTTAGCATATTTTTTTAGAGAGAGTATGAGGTTTTTGAATGGCTCTTTCTTAACGATCCAAGCGGTAGTTCCACTGCCGTGAGGGAAGTAGATCTCTTCATAATCTTCAGGCACTCTAATGCGCGAGTATCCATAGACATCTTCTGTATTTCCTGCAGCGCGACATGAGGTGTCGTGTGCGAAGATCACGGGGACTTTCCCAAACAGAAGTTGAACGAGATCTCCACGGATGATAATCCCTTCATTGATGAAGGCGACATCTATCGGATTTGTCTGTGTTAATTTTAGAATAAAAAGATTGAGCTCCGTCTGGTAAAAACTATCAAAAACCGCGTAGCTCTGGTGTGTGGCCGACTGGTAGGAGGTCGCTTTATAAACACCCTCAGTCCCTCTGTGCTTGTAGGGAGCCCAACCCATGTCTCCCTGGTAGCCCGTGAAGAAGATGACCGGCATCCAGTTCTCGTAGTTTTCATAGAGCTTAAGAAAGTTTTTAATCCGCTCAGGACCATAGCCGTAGGTGATAAACTCCACTGTAATAACGTCGTCGCAAGAGTCGAGGAAGTACTTCGAAGCGTAGCTTACTCCAAACTCCAAGAAGGTGCGGACATCTAGCTCTTTGAAGAGCTTTTTAAAATGAAGGACGTGATCTGTAGATCCCGAATCATCACCCATCTTCACAAGACGGTCATAGGTGATCTCGTCTGCTGTTTTAATCTCTGCTGGAGCTGCAAAAACTCCTCCACAAACCAGCAAAAATACAGAAACTAGTTTTCTCACAATATTTACCTATTTTTTATCTAAGTAGAAGGGGCCACCATTATCCGAAAGCGCTTTTGGTAGGTTGGAGACGACATCGTCCCAAACTGCATAGAGATTAATTCCACGTGGAAGGATGTAGTCCATGTCGTAGGGAAGAAAGATCTGATGGGCATGGAAGAACTGAAGCAGTTTTTTCATTCCGCTTCTGCGGACGATCATCGAGTGGGCCCCATAGCGTGCGCCGATCTTGTAGAAGTCGGAGCTTACGCTCGCTTTTAGCGCATAGTTATTGCTCTGCGAGAAGAGGGCGTAGTCTGGGCGTCTTGCGGCCCACCAGGTCGTGGCATAGTTCCCATTCGCGTCGCGCAGATCTCGGTCTGTAAAGAGCACATCCCAGTTCTCTTTTCCCACCTGCGCATCAAGCCTATCGATTAGATCGGAGAGAATCCGCGGGTCGCGTCTCACTTCAATGTCATCTTCCATCACCCAGATCGTCTCATATCCCGAATCGTATGCGTCCTGAAGAATCGAGATGTGACTTAAAGCGATTCCAATTGTTCCCCTTGCCATGCAGTGGCAAAAGTAGGTCTGGCCATATTTGCAAAGGTTATCGTGGACGGGCATGTAGTCGCCAATCGGAAGGTAGCTCGTAGCCATGAAGTTTCCCTCCATTTCTGGAGAGAACTTAAGGCCCACATCGTTAATCGTATCAAGGCTCAGCTCCCACCCGTTCACAGCAGAAAAACGGTAGGGGACAATTCCGAATGGAACTAGCTGGTTCAGCGACATCCTCCACTTTTCTGGCCTCTGATCCATGTTGATCATGTAGATGAAGTCGATATTGCGCATCTCATGGACTCCCTCCTCTTTGCCCAGAGGTTTCTTCAGATGCTCCTGTAGATCCGCACAAACAAGTGAGGATGTAAGCATCAAGGCGACCAAGAAGGAGGAGTGAGATCTTTTCATACGGCTCTATTTAATAAATTTTGTGGAAGGCACATACTCGCGATTTTTCTGATCTTGTCTATGTCCACCATTCGGCCCATTTCCATAGGTAGGCTTCCGGTAGAGCTTCTCCACGTCGTTGACGTTCTTGAAGAAGAGGTTCTTCTCTTCTAAAATATCGTCGCGGACGAAGAATAGGTTAACCCCTGCGCTCTCTGCATAAACCAGGGAGTAGCCTTTAGATCTTCCCAAATTGTAAAGAGCGAGAATACTAGCGCCAAAGTAGTTGTCCCCACCTCCTGTAAAAAAGGGGCGGTATTTGACGATCTTGTCCTGATCTGGCAGGTGGTAGCCGTTATACTCGATTACGACAACAGCAGGTCTGTAATGCTCATCTAAGGCGTTCCAGATATAGAAGTCGTTATAGTCGATATCGATGGAGATCAGATCTAGATCGAAGGGAACCCCATACTTTCGCATCAGATCATTGATGTTCTCGGCAGTGATGAACTCCTTTCTCTGCTTATATTCGGGGATTTCAAAGGTTCTATCTATTAAAAGACAGTCCCAGCCCTGTCTTCTGAGAAGGTAGGTGTTGCTCCCTGTAATTCCATCATAGGCCCCGAGCTCTACGCAGAAGCGCGAGTTTGGCTTGATGAGTTGAAATAGCTTAGCGAGAACCCCATCTTCGCCATTTTGGCTAAAAAAGGATCTCTCATAGAGGCTGAGATCGATCTCTTCAGCGCTTGCTGAAAGAGTAGTGGTAACAAACAGAAGAGAGAGGAGAAATTTTTTCATGTGTAGACCTATCTTTTCCTAAATAGAATACAGTTGCCATTATCGATCAGCTTGACTGCGTCGCACTCTTCCATCAGAAGATCAATCGCAGGCTGCACCTCTGTCCAGAGAGTGTCGTTAATCCAGATATACCCACCAGAGCGCACTTTAGGCAGGTAGAGCTGAACATCTCTTGTAAAGCCAGCTTCGCTGTGGTTGCCATCTAGATACAGAATGTCGATCTTGTTAAGAATGGGAGCAGCTCTTTCAGAGGTAGAGCGGATAGTGATGCACTGCTCTTCCAGTCCGAACATCTTCACCATTCCGAGATATGAGGCGTAGATGCGATCGAAGTTCACCTTGCTCCACCAGTTTACGTGAGCTGCTGCCGCTTCGGGATCCATATTTTTGATCGTCTCACCTTTATCCCAGGGATCGATTGCTACTACGACGCCTTTTCCTAAAAACTGGAGCGCAGAGGCTACAGGAAATATAGATGAGCCGCCAAACACTCCGACTTCAACACAGATCTCAGGCTTAACTTCAAGGACGAGGTCGATAAAGCTTATCGCCTTTTCTACAGTGCACCAGCCGTGTAAAGAGGGGAGGGTGCTGCAGACCTGCTGTTTAACCTCTTCTTCTGTTCGCTCTGCATGAAGAGCCGAAGATGCGCAGAAGAAAATTAATGCTAATGATGCGAGTTTTGATCTTTTCATGGTTTCACCCAAATTCCCCATACGCACGAGTCGCTAAATTCTGCAAATTTTATGCAGTGCTCATCTAGCCACTCAACTGCGCGTGCTGTTGTGTATTTATTGTTTTCGTACCAGGTCATATCGTCGAAGATAATCCAGCCTCCGCTGTTGACATAAGGCACCCACTTAAGCACATCAAAATAGGAGGTCTCATCGGAGTGGTTGCCATCGATATGCAAGATATCGATGTTTTCGATAGGTGGAGCTTCCATAGAAGAGTTTCTGATTAAAACAACTTGCTCTTGCAGCCCAAACTGTTCAACTTTTTGGATGAGACCTTGCATGATCGCCTCATGGTCGACAGAGGCCCAGAAGTGCTTGTTCTCTTCATTTTGCACCCACTGTGTCGATTCGAAGTTACTCCAAGGATCGATTCCATAGATCTTGCCCTCGCGAAGAACTTTCAAGGCGTATGCCATTGGGATTACCGACTTTCCTCCATAGACACCAATCTCAACGATCACTTTTGGCTTTGTCTTAAGAACCATGTCAACAAGGATGGTCCCCTTCTGAGGAGAGCACCAGCCTGCCATCTGGTTCATTAAACTCAGTGCATGCAGCTTGATCTCTGCATTAGAATCGCGGTTGTTGACTTTGGCAACATATTCGAAGTGCGAAGCGGGCTGTCCATTTTCTGGCAGTGCCTGATCCATGTTTATCTCCTGTTTCTGTAATTTGGAACGCCATTGTCTGAGAGCGCTCTCGGTTCTGTAGATACGAGGTCACTATTCACACAATACAATCGAATGCCTGGTGGCAGAGTATAGTCCATATCGAAAGGAAGGTAGACGTGGTAGTTTTTAAAAAAGCGCAGCAGCTTTCTCATTCCTGATCTTCGGACGATCATCGAATAGGCTCCATAACGTGCCCCTACTTTTGTAAAATCTTCGCTAACAGTTTGTCTCTGACCAAATTTATTTGGGTTAGGAGGAACGCAGTTTGGTCTCCAAGCATATGAGGTGCAGATCACATACTCGCCTTCAGTGTTCTTGGTATCTCGGTCGGTAAAGAGAATATCCCATCCATCTTTGCCCACAACGTTATCCAGTTTTTCAATAAGATCAGAGATGAGGTGGGGATTTTGGATCACTTCGATATCATCTTCCATCACCCAGATCGTCTCATAGTCTGAGTCGTAGGCATCTTGAAGAATGGAAAGATGGCTGAGCACAATGCCAATTGCTCCTGGGGATAAGAAGTGGCCAAAATAGGTCCTGCCCGGAGTACTGACCATTTCATATTGCGGCTCTCTATTGTTCTCAAGAAGGTAACAAGTTCCCATTTGTCCACTTGACATCCAGGGCTCATACTTGACTCCCACATCATTGATCGCTTCGAGTGAAAGCTCCCAGCCGTTAACAGCAGAAAAGCGGTAGGGGTCGATTCCATAAGGAGTGAGCTGCTTTAGACAGCTCGCCAGCTTTTCCGGACGCTCATCGAGATTAATCATGTAGATAAAATCGATATTTCTTATCTGGTGCGAGCCAGACTTATCCGAAATCGGTTTGAAATAGTCTTCAATCTCGCCACAGAAGGCGCTGCAATTCAATGCGGTAAGCAGTAGAAGAGCGCGAATCATTGTTTATGGCTTTTTGTAATTTGGGGCCCCATTGTCAGAAAGAGCTCGAGGTTGTGTAGAGATCACATCATCGATCACAGTAAACAGACGGATTCCTTCCGGCTGGGTATACTCCATGTCGAAGGGTAGGAAGATGTGGTAGTTTTTAAAGAAGCGCAGGATCTTCTTCATCCCTGACCTGCGCACGATCATCGTGTAGGCTCCATAGCGCGAGCCGATGCGCCTGAAGTCTGGGCTCATATCTTTTCGATCTGCAAATCGATAGGGGTTTACAGGAGCAAAGTTTGGCCTCCAGGCGTATGAGCTGCAAGGGACGTAAGCTCCTTGGCTGTTTTTAGTGTCTTGGTCTGTAAAGAGAATATCCCACCCATCTTTGCCGACGAGAGCATCGAGCTTTTCAATTAAATCAGAGAGCACATGAGGATTCTGAATTACCTCGATGTCATCCTCCATCACCCAGATCGTCTCATATCCCGAGTCGTAAGCATCTTGCAGGATCGAAAGGTGGCTGAGTGCGATGCCGATGGCTCCTTTCGACATGCAGTGGGAAAAGTAGGTCTTTCCAACCTCTTCAACGATAAAGTGCTGTGGAGTCCCGTCGCCGCCAATGGGGTAGCAGGTGCCCCACTTTCCGCTTGTCATCCACGGCTCATATTTAATGCCCAGTTCATCGATCTGCTCTAAAGTGAGCTCCCAACCATTAACAGCAGAGAAGCGATAGGGGAGGATGCCATAAGGCTCAAGCTGCTCGACACAGGAGGCGAACTTTTCAGGTCTCTGGTCCAAATTGATCGTGTAGATGAAGTCGATATTTTTCATCTTGTGAACATCGGACTTATTGAGCGCTGGCTTGAAGTGGTCTTCGATATCGGCGTGCAAGCTGCTGAAACATAGCGCAAAAATAGGAAGCAGAGCTCTCATGTTATCTCCCCTTAAAAAACAGAGTGGCCATGCTAGATTAAAATGGAAAATTACTGAAAGAAAAAATTTAGTAGTAGGCCGAAAGACCTCTGTTATCTCTGTGTGAAAACTCTTCGTTTTACTCCCACTTCCAAGTGGAGTTGAAGCCCATGCGTTTCAGCATTTCGGGAATGAAGCGATGGATCACGCGCTCTTGATCTTCAATCTCATAGTTCCCTTGAAGAAGCTCTCTCGTTCTACTATCAGAGAGCATGCGATTGTCGATATACAGCTTGTTTCTTGCAGCCGTAAATTGAAGGTATCCCATGTAGCGATTCGCATAGTGGTTGATGCGTACGTCGCTTCCATTTAGCGCGATGGCTTCCTTCTCATCGATGAAGTTGCACTTGTAAGGAGCCCAGGAAAAGCTAGTAACAAGCGCTGGCTTGAAGATCGTCTTCTCAACGCTCTTTTGAATATTCATCTCTGGCTTGCCGATCATCTCCACTGTTTCGATAACCAGATTTCTCTTGGGAACGATGTCGATTCTCGATGCATCGAAGAAGTCACTTCGGAGAGTTACGCCTGGGTATTCGCTGTATTGCTCGAGAAGATCTGTAAGCTTCATCGATTGGATGGGAACGAGAAACTCGCTGATATCTAAGATTGCAAGCCATTCGGTCTCATTCTTCGCTGTGCAATGGATCGCATTCTCGTAGACGGGAATCTGTGTTGAAAGCGCCCACTTGTAGGCGTTTTCTTCATCGACTTCTCCTAAAAAATCTGGCCAGTATACCAGAGTTACAATCCCTTTTTTGATATAGGATTTAAGGATGTTAGGAGAGCGGTCTACTGTGTTGTTGCTATATAGGTAGAAGTGGTCTACACCGACAAGGAGGTGGTACTCAAGCCACTCTTTTAGATAGCGCGCCTCATTCTTAAAAATCGCACAGACAGAGAGATTATACTTTTTCGCATCGGCTGCTGCTTCATCAGCGGCCTCTTCGGCATACATCGATACAGAAAGGAGAAGTGATCCGAAAAGTGCGATTGAGAACTTTTTAAACATGTCTCTCACTGGCGAGTTTTTCAATTCTGAATTTTATTCATTCGTTAGAGTATCAAGCAATAAAATTTTTAGTAAGAGCTTTGTTCTTCTTAATTAATTTCCCTGGTCCGTGTATAAGAGGTCTACTTTGTGCGGAGTTAGCGCATGCGTTGGATGCTTCTCTTTCTGTTCTTGTTAGGGAGTTTGTCGGCAAAAGAGTCGAAGAAAGCCCCCATCTTTGTAAGTTTAGGAGCTGATTGCGAAGTCGCCAATCTGCTGAGGGAGAATCAGCTCTATCCAAAGAGCTATCCCTTCGACTGCATACGCATGTTAAACAACCAGTGTCTCATTCGAGTGCTTGATGAGGATTTCTTTCAATTTCTCGATGAGGAGTGCTGCTTTCAACACCCATTTCACAACTCGATCTTTGCCAACTCTCGCTTTGAGATCGAATTCGAAATGGATAGACCGTTTGATAGTGAGTGGCAAGATTTCGGAAGCTTTAGGCACCAGATAGAACATCTCGACTGCCATTTTAAGAAGAGAATCTCTCGCTTTAGAAAGCTCGCACACTCTTCTCGAAGAGTCTTTTTCATCCGCGCTGCCTTTGATTCTGACGGTGGCGTAGCGCCACTCTGGGGAAGCGAAAGTCATGTAAGAATCAACGATGAACAGGCCTGGTCTTTAAGAGAAGCCCTCGACCGCTTCTTTCCCAATTTGAGATTTACCCTCGTTGTGATCAACTTTACTGAAGAGAGCGCTCCTAAGATCAGAATATTAAATGGAATCATCGAGTGCAAGATCCGCAGATTTCATAAGCGCGAGGATTTTAAGCGCCTATGTAATATTCTTCTTAATCTGCGTAAATCTCACAGATCCGATCTGGCGTTCTGATGAAACTTTATCTCTTGGGGTTCACTCTTCTTATTGGCGCTCTTAATGCTGAGAGCCCGCCGCTTTTTGTCAGCTTAGGATCTCACTGCGAAGTCGCTGTGAAGTTAAGAGAAAACGGTTTGAGATTGAAGGCCTACCCGTTTGATTGGATAACAACTTTTGATGCGAAGGGATTCATACAGCTGCTCGATGAGGATTTTCAACATTTCGTATCTGAAGAGCAGATCATCCAACATCCATATCGGCCCGACTATTTAGAAAACACTTGCTATCAGGTTGAGTTCAGGCACGAGTGGCCATTTCTCGATCACGAGAGTAGCATTCTAAGATTTGTCCAGCAGCTAAGCTACATCCAGAACAAGTATGAGAGGCGAATTGATAGATTCAGGCAGCTTGCAAGCTACCCGGGAAAGGTCTTTTTCATCCGAACCGCTTTTGATTTTGAGAATGACCCTCACTCCTACTGGGCTCAAGAGAGGCATGCGCGCATTACAAAAGAAGAGGCTGAGGCTCTCAAAGAGGCGCTACAGCGCTACTTTCCCTCTCTAGATTTTACCCTCGTGATCATAAATTATACCGAGGAGTATGCGCGCGATATTACGGGAGTAGACAGAGTTATCGAATGCAAAATACGCAAGTCCGACAAGCATGGTGACTACCGCAGGCTCTTCGAAGCCCTAAATCTCTTCGCCCAACCCATGGATAATTGACTCTAGATTTTTTTTTGTGGAGAAAGGGAGATTTACACAGAGATCACAGAGACACAGAGAGGGATGAGAAGAAAAAATGCCGCAAAGCGGCAGAGCATCCATTTTTTTCTGCATCGCAGAAAAGATGATCCTCTCTTCTTTCTCTGTGTCTCATCTTTCTCTGTGTAAAATCTCTTTTTCTTTCTAAAAGAAGAAGCGGCGAGGGCGATTGATGTAGGTGAAGGCGACTCCAGCGATCACTGCGAGAATGCCAATGATCAGCATGACCGTATCTGGTGCGTCGTGTGCTACTGGTTTCATCTGAGGGGTGCCGCCGAAGAAGGTGATGAGCGGGTTCCACATCGGGTTCTTCGTGAAGAAGTTTGTGATCTCCTCACCAGTTCCCTTGACAGCATTGAATCTGTGCATCCCGCGTATAGCAAGGGCGATGAGGGCGATGCCTATGGCGAAGAGGAGGCCGCCCAGAAGGCTTTTTAAGTTTAGATAGGCTTTCATGCGAGTGGTTTTCTCAAAATGTACATTTTTGAATCTTTATCAAAGCCTTCACGGACGAATTCGACCTTATACCCCAGCTTTTCATAGAAGGGGTGCGCTTCCCAGTCCATCGTGCTAACCGAGGCGAAGGTGCAGCCTCTCTTCTTGCCGAGCTTTTCAGCCTCGTGGAGAAGCTGCGTGCCCCATTCTCTCTTTCTGTGGTCAGGGGAGACCCAGAGGGAGTCGATCTCGAGGCATCCGTAGAGGGTGTGACCAGTAACGCCAGCTAAGACCTTGCCCTCAGAGTCCTTAATCAGAAAAGCGAAGGGGACGATCTTGGCCATCTCCTTTGCTTCCATCGACTCTAGGTTGATCCCTTCGAGGATGGCATTCTGCTCATCTGTAGATGCGCACTCTTTAAAGCGAAGCTCGTAGGTCTCTTTCTTTGCCATAAAATGCCCTCTAAACATAATAATTAATTAAGTTTGTTATTAATTACAATAATTATTTTTTAGTTTACAAATTAAACTATAATTATAATAATGAAAATATAGATACTAACGCTTATTAAGGAGCGAAAAAATGATCATGGAAATAATAGTGGGGGCGATCGCTCTTACCTTTGCTCTCCTGGTAGTTTTTCTGATCCTTACTTTGCAAGACACGCGCAAGACGCTGAAAAAGACCGACCGAATTCTCACCGACCTACACAAGACACTAGAGGCGATCTCTGAACCCTCAGCAGAGCTGATTCACAACGTGAACAAGCTCACTCTCGACATCAAGAAGAAGTCGGAGGGTCTAGATGTCGTTTTCCGCCCGCTCTATGCGATGAAGAAAGAGGCCGCAGAAGGCAAGAATAGTTATGAAAAAATCTCTGAAATCGTCGGATGCATTGCAGATGGCATCAGACTGTTTAGCAGGGTCAAAGATGAGATAAAAGACTATGTCAAATCAAGATAAAGATTCGAAACTCTTCGTCGGCCTTCTGGTTGGGGGAGTGATTGGGATTGGCGCACTCTCCATCTTCTTGGCAACAAGACGCAGCGGAGGCTCATCTCTAAACACAGTAGGCGAGGCGATCGCCCGCGTAGGGGAGATCCTGGATAGCCATGGCATCAATGAACCCGACTCGCTCAAGTCTGTTGAGAAGAAGATCCACAGACACGAGAGCAGCGTCTCAGAGGTTCTGGAATGGGTAGCTACAGGCCTGCATCTCTGGAAAAAATTCAATAACTAAGGTTCAACTAGGGTTTTTATGTTTAAATCAAGACAGCACTCTTACGCCGATTTCATCGAAGGCATGCTCATCGGGGGCTCCCTCGCAGCATTCACTACCTTCATGTTTGGCACAGAAAAGGGAAAGAAGCTCCAGAAAGAGCTCGTCCAGAAGTATAAGAAACTGGGACACAAAGTAGAGCGCTACCGAGGCAGCCTCGAGCGCGCTGTGAAAAGTCCCGCAGCTCGTAAATTAAAGCGCGCTGTCAAGAAGGCGATTGAGAGCAGACCAGCTCGAAAAATCGCCCGTAAAACTGCACGCAGAACAGCAAGACGCACAAGACGCGCAAGCCGATAATTAGTATGAGCGGAAAGGATAGGAGGCGGGCAGTGTCAGGAAAGATCCTCTGCCAGTATCGGGATGAGTCCATTTAACCTGTACTTCATCGTGTATCCTTTCTAGCTCACTATCATCTGCTGTTTGTACTGCTCTTGCAAAGTACATAGAGAAGGCGTTGTAAAGCACCCTCCAGTCGCGCTGTCCGGTCCCTTCTTCATAGAAGGGCTTTGCATGCGCATGGGGGATCTCATATCCCAGCCCGCCACGAGGTTCTCGCCCTGCGCTCCAGCAGTCCGCCCTTGCACTTCCCTCTCCTCCTGTCCAGAAGGCTCCTCGAACCAAGTGGTAGGCAAGCGGCAGCGTGTAGAATGTTGTGTAACAGTAGGAGTCTAGTCGCGATAGAGCATAGGCTTTCGTTCGTTCATCTCCTGAGTTCTTTAGCCTTTTTGTGAATTCGGCAAGGTCCTCAACAGTAGAGTTGCTGATCGCATACGCTACTTTCATGAGCGCATCAGCCGCCTGTAAAACCTCCTCCTGGTTCCAAGCCTCTTCTGGAGTGTACTTGCTAAGCGCAGCAAAAAATGCGGGTTTTTGTACCTCTTGATACATGCGGAACATTCGTGAGATCTCTGGGTTTGTAGGTCCATGAGGCACGCTTGAGCCGAAGTCATAAGGGCGTATATCTGGACGCTTTCCCAACTCTTGCTTCGCAAAGACGACCGCATTATATGTAACATCCCCTAACTTGGATCGCTGAGGTATGGAAGTTGAGACCAGCTCTTGCATTCTCTGGGCCATCTGATCTTGCGCTCGTATGCTAGGTTGATCTGCGCGCGGGAAGATGCAATCGATAACGTGGTAGACCGCGAGGGGCACTCCAAATGTCAAGATGTGGAAGACAACAACCGCAATTTTTACCAGCAGCTCCTGATCCTCGCAGAGCGGGGAGACAAAGAGGTGCTCCATGATCGTATGGTTGCTAATGCACTCCGGACAGCTTAGAACTTTAGACATCTCTTCTCTCCTGTTTTTTTATACTGTAAGCATCTGGATCGAGCTCGAATGAGTTTACACCCGTGTCAGGCTCCGACCAGTTTTGGCTATAATGACTTAAGAACTCTACTCCCTGGCCATCTGAAGTGCGCAAGGCTATGGCTACTTCCAAGCTGTAGCTGTTGTAGAGCATTCTCCATCGATTTTGCATTGTGCCTGGCTGATAGAAAGGTTTTGCATGGGCATAAGGGATGTTTTCGCTAGGCTTTAACCTCCCTTTCGTGATCACCCAGATGGTTCGAGCGTGACGGTAGGCGAATAGAAGCTGTTGGGATGTCAGGTTTAGGTAAGAGTCCTTCTCTGTCAAGGTCCTTGTGCTACTCCAATAGATTCCCTGTGTTTCCAGTTTTTCTAAGAATGCAGGAATATCCTGAATGGTGAGATGGGCAAGCGCATATGCCACTTTGATGTAAGCGTCAGCGGCTTCCAAAACCTCTTGCTGGCTCCAAGCGGTTTCGGGGGTATATTTGATAAGTGCGGTATGAAATGCAAGGCTGTGTACATCATTGCACATGGCGTACATTCGAGAGATCTCTGTATTGACCGGCGTGTGTGTTTTATTAAATTGAAAGGGAGCTATGTCGGGAAGTCTTTCCAGTTCTGCTCTTGCAAAAGCGATAGCGCTTTCGCAGATCTCTCCGCACTCTCTCTCCTCTTGAATAGAACAGAGAGCAGCCTCTTTCAATCTCTCGGTTAGCCGGGTCTTCTCATCTGAACGCGGCGCAGGAGAGGCGGGAAAGATGCAATCGATCACATGGTAGACTGCAAGTGGCACTCCAAACGTCAAGATGTGGAAGACAACAACCGCAATTTTCACCAGCAACTCTTGATCCTCGCAGAGAGGGGAGACAAAGAGGTGCTCCATGATCGTATGGTTGCTAATGCACTCGGGACAGCTCAGAACTTTAGACATCTCTTATCCGAATTTTCAAGTTAGGTTGGCGTCGTGTCAGGTGAAGAGAGAACGATTTCACGTTTGTATCGGGGCTAGACCAGTTTATGTGTCGCCTATCGTATAAGTTCTCAACTTCATTGGTTGTACCCACTCTTAACGCCTCAGCAATCTCCATGCAGTAGCTGTTGTAAAGTAGTCTCCAACCATGCTGTGTGGTGCCCGGTTGAAAGAAGAGCCCTACATGTTGTTGCGGAATTTGCTGGAGCTGACCATAGGCAAGCTCTCCTCTCTCATTGAGCCCGATTGCTCCACGAGCCCAACGGTAGGCGAAAAGTAGTCGATAGAGAGTGCGATACTGGTACGAGTCTTGTTCTGATAGCGCATTCCCCCTACTTCTTCTTTCAACTGTGTAACGTTGATCTTCTGGACGACGCTCGTTTTTCGCAGTCTCATCCACATACAACTTTTCAATAAAAGCGGGAAGATCTTGGAGCGTAAGATGGCCAATTGCATAGGTCGTTTTGATACAAGCATCCGCGGCTCTTAAAACGCCCTCTTGGCTCCATGCGGTTTCAGGAGAGTGTTTGGCAAGTTCAGCCTTGAATGCTGGTAGGTGTACTTCATAGAAAAGGGTCCACAGTTGAGAGATCTCAGCATTAACTGGCTGCCGCAGATGTCCCCAGAAGCTTGCAAATACCACTGGTTTAAGCGTCGGATATTTTGAGAGCTCTGTTCTGGCGAAGGTAAGCGCTTCCTGACGGATACGCTCTCTCTCACGGTTCTGCTCAACAGAAAGCAGCACAGTTTCTTTTAATCTCAGAGCTAGTTGGGCCTGCTCATCTAATTGAGGTGCGGGAGCGGCCGGACAGATGCAATCGGTGATATGGTAGACGGCAAGTGGGATCCCAAGAGTCAAGATATGGAAGACGACAATGGCAATTTTTTCCAGTAGATCTAGATCGTCGCAAAACGGGGTGACGAACAGGTGGTCCATGATCGCGTGGTCATTAGAACAGCTCAGAACTTTAGACATCTTTCCTCCAGAATTTCCAACGATTATACCACAGAAAGTCGTGCGCATGCACCACTAAAAATTTTTGTTGAAGTTGAGTGTGAAAAGGTTAAGTTATTACTTTAGAAGGGGTCTGTACTGGGAGCAATCCAGAATGACCTGGTGCTGGTGTCTGGCTCAGACCTGTGGATGACATAAAGTTTTTTCTTTATTTTTTAGGAGAGGCGCTGCTTCCTGCGAGGATGCCGCCATCGACGGTTATCTCTGCGCCTGTGATGTAGCTAGACTCGTCTGATGCGAGAAAGAGGGCAGCGTAGGCCACCTCTTCGGGCGCTCCTAGTCTTCTCATCGGGATATCCTGTGCGATGCGCGCAAGCTGTTTTTCGCGATCCTCTTCTTTGTTCAGCATCTCTTCCCACATCGGGGTTAAAATAGCGGCTGGATGCAGAGAGTTGCAGCGAATAGGATACTGCTTCTGACAGCAGTAGAGCGCGACGCTCTTGGTGTGATTTCTGACACTGGCCTTGCTGGCTGCATAGGCAGCGGCTCCAGGTATGCCGACCACGCCTGAACGCGAGGAGAGGTTTACAATTGCTCCTCCCTTGGTTTTCATCGCCTGAATCGCGTATTTGCAGCCGAGAAAGGTTCCTTCGGAGTTGATCGCCTCTACCTTTCGCCAGCTCTCAAGAGAGGCCATTTCTGGGTCTTGTGGGCCGAACCCCTCCTGAAAGCCGGTGATACCAGCGTTGTTGATCAGGATATCGAGCCTTCCCTTCTGCTTTAGGATCTGGCCGGTGATCTGTTTCCACTCTTTTTCCGACTGAACATCGAGGTGGACGTAGCAAGCTCCCGGGCCTATCTCTTTTGCTAAGGCTTCACCCTGAGCATCTTGAATATCAGAGATAAAGACGAAGGCTCCTTCGCGGGCAAAGAGCTCTGCGCACGCTTTTCCGATCCCTTGGGCGGCTCCGGTAATGAGAGCCACTTTTCCTTGAATTCGACCTGCCATACAGATCCTCATAACAGTAAAAAATAAATTTAAAAAGACTTATCTTAAGTTATTTAATATCAATAAGATGCGTTTTTAAAACATTTATTGATATTAATTAATATTTTAGTTATAATAGTTATAAATTTTTTAAATAAGAAGGTAATTATGACTTCCTCCGGTTTACGTGTTGTTGCAAAAGAAGCATTAAAAGCAGAGGTTCATCAGCTTGGACGAGTTCAACGCGGTTACATGCGGATAAAAGGCGTGCTAAGAAGCTGCTTTAATATCCTCACCTCCTTAGGGGAGGTTGTTATTATCGGCAGCGAAACCCCAGTCAGAGCAACAGCCGGGAAGGCCTTTCGCAGCGCCCTAACAGCTATTGTAAGAGATATTCAAGTAGATGGGTATAATGACTTTGGTAGAATTCAGAGGTCTGGATCAAGAACTACGATTAGTTCAGGTGGCGGGCTTGTGAATTTCCCTCTCATCCGCACTCTCCAATCCGACGCTCGTTATGGAATGGGACTTAAAGGCGGTGTGGTTCTGCTTGGGCCCGATGTAAGCGGAGTCCTTACCTCTCCAAAATCCTTCTCTTTTTCTGAAGATCTACAGATCTCTTGTGCTGCGCCTCTCTTCTTCGATTCTGAAGTCGTGCAAAGAATGGCGCTCCGCTTAGAAGACCCGCGCGAGAGAAGATCTATCCATGCACTTGTAAGCAGACACGAGTATGGCCGCTTTCACGGTGTACAGGCACTTGCCTTCATAAAGATGAATGGCAATCTCATCATTCAAATTGCAGAGCTCGCAACCTTCTATTTGGCAAAAGCAGCAGGCGATAGCGCTGCCAAGAATTATGAGATCGATCCTGCAACTTGGACCTTCGCGATTCTCACTGGCTTATGTGCCAAAGGAGTTTCAGAACTAGTAGGCGCGATTCTTACACGTGCGCTCTGCTACCGCGCCGACCGCATGGCAGTGGGTGTGACGAGGGATCCGAGATCGGCTGTCGAGTCACTCAAGATCTTAAAGGCGATTCCACAAGAGAGAAACTGGGCTGAAAGAGCTATTCTTCCTCTGGAAATTTTATTTACCAGTAACTCCAAGAAACTCATGCTTCTCCCTTCCATGGAGAGCCGCATCAAAAATCTAGATCCTCAAGGGGAGTATTCCGAGTGGGAGATCCCGAGCCTCGCATCATTAGAACTCGCAATTAGCGATGAAGAGCAGCTGAAGGTTCTCGTTGCGATGAGGCAGGATCTCAATCAGGAGCTTGCTATTGCTCTAGCTCTTAAACAGAATGGAAGCCTTCTATTAAAACTCGGCCGCAGCGAAGCAAAGCGCCTCTTAAAAGCGCTTCTGCTCGGCTACTTTGTCAGATCCCACTTTGGATTGAAAGCGGTGGCTATCGCTTCTATGGCAACGATCCTTACAAACCTCTATCCAGGACTCTTAGAAGAGACTAGCGTGGTCATTCCTCCAGCTGCACAGCGCGCTCTTAATCTCTCTCCTTCTATCAGAAGTTGGGGAGAAGAGCTCGATGTCAGCAGAATTGCAAAAGAGATGGGCATCAAAAAACAGATTCAAGTGCGCAGTCGCTCTCAAGGTGGCTGTGGTTCACAGCAGACTTGTGAGGCAGAGAGTGCATATGCTGCCAGAGGAACTTCTATGGGTCCTGGGCGAGCGCTAGTCTTCTCTTCTTCCACCCCAATGCCTGCTTTTTATAAAAGGTTTATTCTACGACATGAACTTGCGCATATTAAGCATGGCGACACTCTGATGGTCGACCTGGCATATCTCGTCACCACGCTTGCTGCAAATACGCTTCTCGACGCCTGCGGCTGCGCTCCAACTGGAGTCTTCGAGGCTGCACAGCAGGGCATGCTGATCCGTTTCGCTGCACAAGGATCGCAAACTTTAGCGCTAACTAGAATTGAAGCGCGCGCAGATAGATTCGCTCTTCTCTCCACTCCGCAAGAAGAGAGAGCTCAGCTACGTGTAGAGGGAGAGAGCTCGATTAAAGAGCTCCAAAAAATGCTGCTTCAAGTGCGAAATGATCCGTCAGCTCCGCTTCTGATGCGTCTATTTCGTAAGATTCAGATCTCGCGAGAAGGCGACCTCCGTTTTAATTTCACACACCCTTCGTTTTCAGAAAGACGAAAGATGTTCGCTGCACTGTAGATCTCATTTGATTAAAGAACTCCTTCCTAAAAAAAGGAGATTCTCTTCGGCTTAAGGATAAAAGAGAATATGAATCCCGCCTAGACTCGGCCCTGAAGAGCCGAGATTGCGGCGAGGGGCCGTTCAACAAAGAGAGGTCCTCGGAGAGGCGCTCGGAAAAAGAAATGGACACAAACGGACGAAGAACGGACACGCGCCCAAGAAAGAAATTCTTTTCCCCACTCTCGCCCGCCTGTCCATTTCCTGTCCGTTCTTCGTCCGTTTGTGTCCATTGACGTCCATTTTTCTTTGCGGGCTTTCTCCTTTTCCGAGCGCCTTTCCAGCTAGATCTTGTTAAAATAAATTTTATCCTTTAGACTCTGGCGTTTCCAGATGTTTGGAGGATATATGATTAGATCTCTTTTTTTCTGTTTTGCGCTGTGCACAACTTATCTTATCCATGCGGAACCTATCAAGGTTCCTACGGAGCTGTATAAAGGCGAAAGCGATAAAGATAGCCCCGGATTGTACCCTCTGATTGGCCACCTCACATTTCGCAAGATGTGCGATCTGCGCATCGACCAGCATACCGAGTGGTTCGATCCAGAGATGGTGAGACAGGGAGATACGATCTACCTCAACCTCTGGTATCTAGGCTGGTTCGCAAACGAGGTGCACGACAAGATCAAGGTTCCCTATATTCTCGTCTGCGGAGATGTCGGCGCTTGGCAGCCCGATCCTGCAGTGAAGAAGCTCCTCTTTGATCCCAAGCTGGCAGCCTGGTTTTGCCGGAACATCATCTTTAGCAACCATCCAAAGGTCTTTCAACTCCCCACGGGACAGGATCTCGATCTCTTTATTGGGGAAAAGGCACGAGTTGAGCTGCTCAGAGCCATTTCTAGAAAAGCTATCTTCTCAAAAGACCATCTCCTCTACATGAGTCACTTCCCTCGGCCCTATGGCGATCGAGATAAGATCGTGAAGCTCTTTGAGGATAAACCCTACTGCTTCAGCAGAAACACAAAAACAGCCGACCGCGAAAGTTCAGACAATTACAACGGTTGGGGAGGGACAAGCAGACCCCAATTTTACGAAGATATCTCGGCTTCTAAATTCGTTCTTTCTCCTATTGGCTTGGAAATGGACAGTATCAGAACTTGGGAGGCTCTTGTTTTAGATGCGATCCCTATTGTCGAACACACCTTCTTGGATCCTATTTACGAGGGTCTGCCCGTTGTTAAAGTTCACAACTGGGAGGAGATCGATGAGCAGTTCTTAGCGCAAAAATATGAAGAGCTTCAAGGAATGAGCCTTGAGAAGGCGCACTTCGACTACTGGCGCGATCTCATTCAAGGCGTTCAGAAGAGAGTGAAAAATGGCGATCTCTCTTTCGCCAGGTTGGAAGCAACTCAGTTCAGCCCTCTTGATCAATACGATCTAAGAATGGTTCTAAATGAGTATGGAAAAGGAGAGCCACTTAGCCTGATCTACAAGGGGAGTTTAACGGGTGTGCGTCCATTGCAGCTCGCCTACTTCCTCGAATTTGTCTCTACGGTCTACGTCTATGATCAGTGGATGGACCAGGAGCAGTTTGTCTCATTATGGAACCATCTCAACGAGAAGCACCTCTGGATTAATAGAGGAAAGGTGACCATCTTTAAGGAAGATGAGTTTAACAAGATCTTTTCAATGGGAAAGCCCTACCCCATTTTTCTCGATCTGACCCACTTTAGAAGCAGCGTCTACATCGACTTTGCCACCTTCCGCCACAGCTTGCAAAAGGATCTAAAAGACATCTACGTCAGATCCTATCCTGGAAGCCTGATCTGCGGAAATATGGCAGGCGACGAGTATGTGAGCGAAGTGCTGGAGCGCTTCTCCAAAGACACAGGCGTCACCATCCAAAGAAAGGGCTCTATCTGGTTCTTTAACCGGTAGGAGCTTGTAGTTAAATTAAGAGGGTGTCTGCGACATCCTCTTAAGAGGATTTCTTTTCAAAACTATTCCGTTTTCGGGTTATCCTATTTGTCCTTTAACAAACATTGAGGGACAATTATGTCAGTTGCACCAGCCGCAAAGAGAGCTAAAGTTGAGGTGTCAGCATTTGATCGTCTGCCAGTTGCCTTACTTGGGAAGGTGTTCGCTTGTATTGGGCAGCCCGAAATCACAGCCACGCTATCAAAAGCTTGCAAAAAGGCCACTTACATTCTTGGAGAAGTTGATAATTCGACTTATTACGTGTTGTGGAGATCGTATGAACGTGCTCCTGCTTTAAGAGGGCGTATTACAGCAATGCTAGAAGAGCTGCCCGCTGAAAAGAGATCTTATGAGCGTGTACCATTTCTTTATACATTGCTTTCTTCCGAAATGGCTCCAGTTTTTGGCCTTTCTCCTAAGATTGCGCTCTTCTCACCTGCAAAAACAAGAGTGCTTAATCTCTCCAATTTACCACGTTATGTTGAAGCAGTAGATCTTCACGTCTTTCTGCTCAAATTTGTAACCAGTTTGAAAGAAGGAAAGGAATTTCTAAAGCAGATACATGCCATGAACGATATCTTTGAAAGAGCGGCTGTGATTGAAGTCTGGCTGGAAAAAAATAAAGGCGAGCTTGCTGCAATCGAAGAGCTTGATCTACAAAATTCAAACCTCAGCCATCTGCCAAGACAAATTGGTCTATTCACAGGGCTAAAAAAACTAGATCTAAGTGAAAATCAGCTCGGTCTGGTTCCTGATGAGATCGGAGAGTGCAGAGCTCTGGAAATTCTCGACCTCTCGGACAATTTTTTAACAAGTCTAACGCCTCGAATCGCCCTCCCACTTTTACGCATACTTCTTCTGACAAATAATAGATTGAAGGAGATCCCCAAAGATATTGGCAGATGCACTCAACTGTTTGAACTTTGTGCAGGACTTAATGAATTGACTGCGATTCCAAAAGAGATTGCAGGCTGTGAGGCAGTAGAAGAGCTCGAGTTTCAAGACAATCAGCTTGAAACAGTCACGCCTGCAATTGGCAGTTTAGTTCATCTGAGACATCTCAATTTAAATGGTAATAAAATCAGAACGCTTCCACCTGAAATCGGAGGATGCGTGAAACTCCAAGGGATTCTTATTCAGCGGAATCCTCTTGAAATCAGCCGTGCGCAGATCATCCAGCTGCTTTCTAAGAAAGGCGGAATTTTCCTGGAGTGCCCCGAATAGAATGCATTCCCTATCTCTTCTTAAAAGAGAGCGGCGTCACCTCCAAAAAAGGGCTCTATCTGGTTCTTTAACCGCTAGATACCAAAAAGTCGTGGCTCAAAGATAGGCTCACTGCTATATAGCGGTGAGTCTCTATTTTAACCTGGACGCTTATGGACTACTTGCCTTCGTGGGTGATTTTCATCCTCACAATTTTGATTTCTGTATGCCTGTTTGAAGGAGGTTTCCGGTTAGGAAATTATCGAAGGAAGCGCTCCAAAGCAGAGAGCAAAGCCCCCCTCTCTTCAATCATGGGAGCGACGTTGGGGCTGCTCGCATTCACACTCGCATTTACATTTAGCCTAGCTGCTTCGCGGTTTCTTGAGAGAAGGGACCTGGTCTTAACCGATGCGAATGCAATTGAAACAACTTACAGACGCGCAGAGTATCTTCCAGAGCCCAATCAGACGATAATCCGCGATCTTCTTAGAGAGTATGTCGCTATTCGGAATCCGAGTGGTGATCTTGCGCAATTAAAGCAGATAATAGAAAGGTCTGAACAGCTGCAAAATAAGCTCTGGGCTCAGGCCGTAGTCATTGCAAAAAGTAGTCCCAACTCGGTTGTTGCAGGGCTATTTATCCAATCCCTAAACGAGATGTTTGACCTGCACGCAAAGCGTGTGATGACCGGGGCAATAATACGCATTCCCGATTTGATTTGGGCCATGCTCTGTTTTGTAGTTGTCCTCTCCATGGTTGGAATGGGCTACTACTCGGGACTTACAGGGGCCAGGAGCGTGATAATTAACCTTGCGATGATCCTCACCTTCTCCGGAGTGGTATTTCTTATCGCGGATCTCGATAACTCTCAAGGCGGATTTGTAAGAGTGAGCCAGCAGCCGATGCTCGACCTCTTAAAAAAGATCTCGCCTTCTTGATGCCGAGGACTAGATAAGTAGTATGGGTCGAAAAAGGAGATTAGCTTACCTTTTCTGGTCTATTGTAATTTTGGTGAGGGAATGGGTGCAGCAACTGTACCGGGTGGGTTTTTATACCAGCCTGGATCATTGTAATTTGTAATTCCATCTCTGACTTTTAAGATGGTGAACATTCCGCCCATGTCGATTGCGCCAAATGGCCCCGGAGAACTTTCAGAAGAGGGGCCTTTCATTCCCGTCATCTCCATGCTAGAGCCTCCGTTCTTACTATGACTCATACCGCTTGTTGTGTGGTGAGTTTTATGACAGTGCAGAGCCCAATCACCCGGCGCGTTTGCAACGAATTCAATATCATGAGTGTTTCCAACCACAACATCCAAAGTGGTTCCTAAATGTTGGGCGCTTTTGGGAATAGCCCAGCCGCCAAATCCGGTGATGTTAAAAGCATAACCATGAAGGTGCATTGGATGATTATCCATGCTCAAGTTCGCAAAACGGATGCGCACTTTTTCACCCTTTTTAACAACAAGAGGGTCTGTTCCCGGATAGACGCGTCCATTGATCGTAAAATAATTAAAATCCAGCATCTCCATGGGGTTTATTTCGCTGCTGCCCTCCGGAATGGCCCACTCGTGCAAAAAGAGTGCAAAGTCTCTGTCCACAGACTGCTCGCCGCTATTTTTGGGGTGAATGATAAAGAAACCCATGAGCCCTAACCCTAACTGCTTTACCTCGTCGCAATGGGGGTGGTACATATAGGTTCCATGCTGTTTCAGTGTGAACTCATATTGAAAGGTCTCTCCAGGCATAATTGGGGCTTGGCTTAAGCCGCAAACACCATCCATTCCGCTCGGCAGAAGGATACCATGCCAGTGAATTGAGGTTGGTTCAGGGAGATTATTTGTAACGAGGATTCTCACCTTGTCGCCTTCTACAGCCTCGATCATAGGTCCTGGGCTTCGTTTGTTGTATCCCCAGCAGTTCACAACAAGACCTGGGGCAAACTCCTGCTTTACAGGTTCTGCAACTAAGCGGAATACCTTCACATCCTTGTCCATGACATAGGGGAGAGTCTCTCCGTTGAGCATAGTTACAGGCGTATACTTAGCTTCGAGCTGAACAAAAAATAGAAAAACCGAGATGATAGTGAAAATGACTCTCATATTCTCTGTCTAACAAAGAACCCTAAATTTGTTGACTACTTTTTAAAGGTGTAAATAGGAAGGAAAAGATAGATATGATCTCCCCTCGTCACCCGGAAATGATGGCGTACATAAGTGAATTTCCTCTTTTTTCAGAATATCATGTAAAAAAAGTTCCCTGTTCTGGATATGAGGGATACTTCTATATCGATGCGATAGAAGATCACATTAAAAATTCGCTGGAGGAGGGATACGCTTGGGAGACTCACATCTCCAAATTAATCTCTAAGTGTGCACGTAGAGGGAGTGTTGTTCTGGATGTAGGGGCTCACATTGGAATCCACGCTTTAACAATGGCCCACTGCGTTGGAGAGCTAGGTCGTGTTCACGCATTCGAGCCGCAGCCCAAAATCTTTCGCGAGCTCTTTTTAAATATGAAGTTGAATGAGATGGAAAATGTCTCATGCCACTGGGCTGCTGTAGGGGATACGACTGGAACTATCGAAACCCATCCCTTTACACCAGGCAATGAGGGCGGCACTTCGTTAATTGCATCGAACCTCACCGGGGGCAACTGGACATACAGAGCTGCTGGAGGAACTGGAGTGTTTGTGGACTTAATCACGATCGATTCTCTCCATCTCAATGACGTTTCGCTCATGAAGATCGATGTTGAGGGGATGGAAAATGCTGTCATCGATGGAGCAAGAGAAACAATCTTAAGAAACAGGCCTATGATAATTCTTGAGATTATGGGCGGTTCCACTCTCAAAACAGCGCCAGCAGAAATCGCTGACCAGATCGAATTCTCCAAACGCAAAGTAGTCGATCTAGGTTACAACCTCACTCACATCTTCGGTTGGGACTACCTCGCAATCCCTAAGTGAGATCTCAAAAGATCTCGCTTAGAAAGTTTATGGTGGCACTCCAGGCTCTTGCAGCGGATTCTGGATTGTATTGCAAGCCAGATTCAGGCACATTTACGTTTGGCGAGGCGAACGCGTGCAACGTGTTGCCATAGAGATGTACTTGCCAGTCGATTTTAGAATCGTCCATTTCTCTTTCAAAAAGCTGCAATTCGCTTAAACGCACTTGTGGATCGTTATACCCGTGAAGGATGAGAATTTTGGCCCTTATTGGTCTGATCAGTTGAGAGGGCGGGGGATCAAAATGCCCATAGAAGCTTACCACGCCTCTAATGTCTGCTCCGCTTCGAGCAAGGTCGAGCGCGCACAGGCCGCCGAAGCCAAACCCAACTGCTGCAATCCTCTTGCTGTCGACGTAGGGGAGTCTGGAGGCCACATCAAGCGCTTTCAGTACTCGTCTTTGAAGGAGAGCCCTATCTTCAAGAAATGGCCTCTTTAATGAGGCGTTCTCTTCTTTCGATCTTCCTAGAATGCCTTTTCCATACATATCGAGCGCAAAGCTTGCATATCCTGCCTCGGCAAGTGCTCGGGCCTTTTCGCAGATAAACTCATCCCTTCCTCTCCATCCGTGACAAAGCAGCACAAGGGGCCGCTTTTCCTCAGACGAATAAGCAGCAAAGCCCTCTAGGGCCGCACCGCCATCCTCATATGCAACTAACGCTGAATGCATGTACTATCTCCAAAATTCGAGCGGATTTGCTTCTTCGTTTTGATGTTTTCTAATTGGGATTTAAACAGGGTTTGCATTATCAATAAAGCATGGTTTTGCGACATGTGAAGTCCCATCTTTTTCAAGCACTTCCTAAAGAGTCTGAAGATGTTAAGCAGATTCTGTCGGATTATCTTAAGTGCGCAGAAAAACCCATCGAAGAGATCTATCAGAGCCTTGGCACGTCGGAACAAGGGCTTGAGCACAGAGAGGAGAGGCGTCGACTTAAGCTTCATGGTCCAAATGAGATCTCTCATGAGAAGCCTCTATCTTGGTATGTTCTGCTGCTCAAAAATTTCACCAATCCCTTTATTGTCCTGGTCCTGGTTCTAGGATGTATCTCTGTGTTGTTCCGGCAGTATGATGCAGCTTTTATTATCGCATTCATGGTTGTTATCAGCGTGCTGATGCGCTTCATTCAAGAGTACCGTTCTAATAACGCTGCAGAAAAATTAAAAGCGCTTGTCAGCACCAAAGCGACGGTGATTCGACACAATGGCGGAGGCTCTAAGAGCTTCGAAATCGATATGAAGCAGCTCGTGCCAGGAGACATTGTGCACCTTTCGGCCGGTGACATGGTGCCTGGCGATGTAAGATTGATCTCCGCCAAGGGGCTATTTGTCAGCCAGTCGGCGCTCACTGGAGAGGCGATGCCGACAGAGAAAGAGGTGAAAGTTTTAGAGAAGCCTCCAAAAAGCCCCTTCGATCTACCGAACCTCTGTTTTTTGGGAACGAGCATTCTCAACGGCACCGCTTTGGCAGTTATTCTTAAAACGGGAAATCACACCTATTTTGGTAAGTTAGCCAGAAGTATTGCCTGCCGCCGGCCACTCACAAATTTTGACATCGGGGTCAACAAGGTGAGCTGGCTACTAATTCGTTTTATTCTGGTCGTTGCTCCCTCTGTTTTTCTGATTAACGAGCTATCGAAAGGAGACTGGCTGCAATCTCTTCTTTTTGCACTTTCTGTCGCAGTTGGGCTTGCTCCAGAAATGCTCCCGATGATTGTCACAACGAACCTAGCTCGCGGAGCCATTAAGATGGCTGAGCGCAAGGTGATCGTTAAGCAGCTGAATGCCATTCAGAACTTCGGAGCGATCAACATCCTTTGCACAGACAAAACAGGAACGCTCACTCAGGATCGTATCATTTTAGAAAAGCATCTAGATCCAGAGGGTAGAGACAATGAGGAGGTTCTTCTCTATGGATATCTGAATAGTAGTTTTCAGACAGGCCTTAAGAACCTGCTCGATATAGCAGTTCTCCAGCACGCTGAAATGAAGAAACATTTAGAAACCTATCATAAAGTCGATGAGATTCCTTTTGACTTTACGCGCAGGCGCATGTCTGTTGTTCTTTCAAAAGACTCCGAAAAACATCTTTTAATTACCAAAGGCTCGATCGATGAGATCCTAGCTCTTTGCACTAGTGTTAAATTAAACGGCGCTGCTCGTCCTCTCACTTCTGAAAGCAGAGAGAAGATCGCGGCGATAGAAAAAAGCCTAGGGGAAGATGGGCTGCGCGTACTTGGAGTAGCTTGCAAAGAGATGCCGCCTGTGAAAGAAAAAGAGTACCAAGTGAAGGATGAGACGGATCTTACTTTTGTGGGTTTTTTAGCATTTCTAGATCCTCCTAAACCATCAGCAACGGAGGCTATTGCAAGTCTCAAGACGGCAGGGGTGGAGGTCAAAATTCTCACTGGAGACAATGAGATCGTCACACAAAAGATCTGCAAGTGGGTGAATTTGAAGATCGAAGGCATGCTTCTGGGCGCAGAGGTAGAAGCCATGAGCGACGAGGAGCTCAAAAAGGCGGCTCCTCGAATGACCATTTTTGCGAAGATGTCCCCCTTGCAAAAATCGCGCGTTATCCTCGCACTAAAATCGTGTGGAAATACAGTTGGATACTTAGGCGATGGGATCAATGATGCCCCAGCTCTTCGAGCTGCGGATGTGGGAATTTCTGTGGACACTTCAGTCGACATCGCAAAAGAGTCCTCCGACATCATCATGCTTCAGAAAAACTTGGTTTTTTTGAAAGAGGGGATTCTGCTCGGGCGCAAGACCTTCGGAAACATCATCAAATACATCAAAATGGCTTTCAGCTCTAATTTTGGAAATGTATTTTCTATCGTAGGGGCGAGTCTTATTTTTCCATTTTTTCCGATGCTTCCCGTGCAGCTTTTACTGCAAAATCTCCTCTATGATATCTCCCAGGTTGCAATTCCATTTGATAACGTCGACCGCGAGTTTTTGCTCAAACCCAGTAACTGGAATACAAAGGGGATTGCCCAGTTCATGATTTTCATCGGGCCCATTAGCTCTATTTTTGACTATGCGATCTTTGCAGTGATGTGGTTCGTTTTTGGAGCCAATACTCCTGAAAAGCAGTCCCTTTTTCAAGCGGGCTGGTTTATTGAAGGGCTGCTTTCTCAAACATTGATCGTCCATATGATAAGAACGCAGAAGATTCCCTTCTTTCAGAGCTGCGCCTCGCTTCCTCTTCTCTTAACTACCGCCTCCATTATGGGGCTCGGCATCTTTATTCCCTATTCCCACATAGGAAAGAGCATTGGATTAAGCCCCCCTCCGGATACCTATTTTTTCTGGCTCATTGCAATTATTTTGGCCTACTGCTTCCTCACCCAAGCCATCAAGGTCTGGTTCATCCGAAAGTTCCACTACTGGTTGTGACACCAATTTAGTTGGTCGCTTTTTTCAACCCCGTGTACAATACCAGTCTCTAAATCAAAATTTCCGGAGAGAACGATGAGAAACGTCCTAATTGGCCTGCTCAGTTTTTTAAGTGTTACTTCTATGCATGCAGATATGGCGAAATCCTCTGAATATGGAGATGTGCCTGTCTGCGGGTATTACGACTCAAAAATTATCGGGTCGGGCTGTTTAGAGATGATCGAGCTTATCGATCAATTTCCTTATGGAAACTACTCTATTTTTGATGTTAGAGAGCATGGACAATTTTATCTCGATCCCATCAACGACTTCGTTAAGAACCATCTTCGAAGAGGCGGTTCATGGGAGCCTTTCATCAGAGTGATCATCGATAGTGAAGCCGCTCCTGGCTCTACGGCCTTAGATCTTGGTGCACATATTGGGCTGCATACAATTGTTATGTCGAGGGCTGTTGGCCCGAATGGCCGGGTGATTGCCTTTGAGCCGCAGCCTAAGATCTTTAGAGAGCTTTTCATGAACATGGCTCTCAACCAGGTTTCCAATGTCCACTTCTTCTGGGCTGCCGCAGGAGCGAGTGTTGGAAAGATTGAGCTTACTCCGCTGCCCTTAACAGGCGCTGTTGAAGTGAATGAAGCGGGAACTGCGATAAATGGAGGGTCCGGAAAGTTTGTCGATCTCTTAACCATCGACTCTCTGAATTTGAACAACGTCTCTCTGATCAAGATGGATGTTGAGGGTCAAGAAAATGCAGTATTGGATGGAGCAAGAGCCACTATCTTAAGAAACAAGCCCGTGATCATCATCGAAATCATGGGCGGTACAAACTTTGACACCGCTCCAAAACACATTAGAAAGATGATTACAGCCACAATCCGGAAGCTCAAGTCTTTTGGATGCACTGTCGAGAGACTGAGGGGACACGACTACATCGCCTTCTTCCCTAAAGATGCTCCAAGAATCTTGCCCCTTATCGCCAAGTCAAAATCCCTACCCGACTGGTAAGAGAGGGGAGTTCTTTAAGCGAGGCCGTAGGCTCCAAACTTGAGATCGAAAGGAAGCGCATCAAATGCATAGACAAGGCCGCCCGTGCCAACACCTATAACTGCTGCTGCCACTAAGCTAATTGTTTGAATGGTGCCAGCATCCATGCCGTCAAATATAGAGATCTTATTATCAGCAAGTGTTGTAAGCAGGAGCTCAGTTGCGAAGTAGGTCAACATCGCAAGTCCTATTGCATAGATTGCGATAATAGCTGTTTTTAATGCTGAGATCGATTTGAGGATGACAACAGTACCATCAACAGGTCCATCAAAAGAGACTACAGCTCCTTGCAGTTGAATTTGAGTGGGATATTTTGCCATGAGCTCTGACAAGTCTATCCAATTCTCAAGAAAATTTTTGTCGAAGAATGCTCTAGCAAAGGAAGTGGAATCAATTCTTACCGTATTTCTAATTATGTAGCTCAGAGCGCTCATGAGGGTGATTTTCCCGTGTATTTAAAGCGTGTATTTTATATATTTTTAGTTAAAAAATCAATAAATAAAAAGAATTATAGATTTTTATAGTAAATATGAAGTTCTGCTATAAAGATTGGAAAATAGAGAAAAACAGCACATGAAATCCCACTCCTCAAACGAAAAAGATGCTCCTAAACTAGTAGCAGAAACTTATGCTCATCAAATATGGGATGAGAAAAATCTAACAGCCATAGATGAACTCATTCATCAAAACTGTGTGATTCATAGTCTGCTTGGAGACTTTTACGGACCTGGGTCTATGAAAAATGTTGTTCAAACATGGCTCAACGCATTTCCTGATCTGGTTGTGAAAAACAGATCACTCATTTGCGACAAAGATCTTGTTGCAATTCAATGGCAAGCTCAAGGGTCACATCAAGGAGAGTTTAAAGGAATTAGGCCAACAGGAAGATCCATCTCCTACGCGGGAGCTACCGTCTACCGCGTATCCCAGAACCAAATTGTAGAATACTGGGCATATCTCGATATGAAGCACCTCCTCGATCAAATTAGCTAGCCAGATCCTCATTACATTTCCTGAGCATGGTTGGTCTGAGCTTGCAGCCTAGCCTTGAGAAGGGGGATGTAGGGTTGCATGGATGTGTCTTTGACAGCATTAAGGGTGGTGTTGTACTTGTCGAATTCTCTCCGAGAAGCGTCGCTTAACTCTTCGTAGGAATAAGCTCCAAGCCTTTTTCTTAAACACGCCTCTTCTGTACGCGTCCAGTAGTGGTTAATTCTGCAGAGATCGCGCGGCATCTCTATTTGAATGTATCTGTTAGGAAGTGAGACGGGATTATGCACCCAGCAGTCTGGAAGCGAGGGGAGTGCTTTAAGGCGATAAAAAGTTTTCGGAATCCGGTTCCACTCATGGGATTTTTCAGTGCACAAGTGCAGTTTTTCCACCATTAAATCTCCTTCACTAAGACTCCAGGTGTTTGAAGTTCCAAAGATGTGCCAATAGACTGAGAGGGCGCCAACTTTATGAGGCAGATTATCCAAAAAAGCAAAGAAGCGTGAGATGCCTTGCAAGGGCATAATGAATTCATCGATGTCTACAATTGCAAGCCAATCTGCCTTCCTAAACGCTCTTCTGACCATATCATTGTAAGCTTTTACAATGGTCCCTTCTGGAGTTGTGGGATTAAATCTATAATCGATATTTGCAGGGATAGAGGGCCAATCTGTAAGTTCTACAACTCCACTTGCAATGTAGGGATCTAGAACCTGCAAATAGTTGTCCGAACTCTCGTTGTTATACAAATAGAAGTGTTCGACTCCGATCAAGCGGTGGTACTCTATCCACTCCTTAAGCCACGGAGCTTCATTCCTAAATATCGCCCCGATCGCCAATCGATACTGCGCAAAGCAGTCAAGCGGAGACAAAAGAAGCAGAAGAGCAACAAACAACTTTTGCATCTAGCTAATTCATAACTTGAGCGCTTGAGTCTGCTAATACGCTTGAGTTAACCGGACGGTAGTCTCCTCCTAGGTATTGAGACAGAAAACGCTCGGCATGATCTAAATACATCATCTTATTGGCAAACTTAGCGAATCGATGTCCCTCATCTGGGAATAAAATGTACGTTACTTTTTTGTGGTTGGATTTCATGCTTTTATAGATCTGCTCAGACTCTTTTTCGGCGACTATATGGTCATTTTTACCATGTACTAAAAGGAGAGGGGCTTTAATGGCTTCCAAGTAATTTAAGGGAGAGCACTTCTGTAGATATTGGGCTCCTTTTGGATCGCCGGGATTGCCCCCTGTGCTGGTGATAAAAGCTTGTTTAGTAAAAAACATGGTCTTATCCGAAAGAGGAGCTGAGGTAAACTCCCAGAACTTAGGCACATTATCTAGAACGGTCTTGAGATTGGAAGGGCCGCAAATAGCCACACAACAGGTGAAATAATCAGGAGAGAGGGTGAGGCAGGCGAGTGATTCATATCCCCCATAGCTACCACCAAAAACCGCTAATTTCCCCCTTTCTGTAATTCCTTTGGAGATACAAGCCTCAACTGCATCAATGACATCGAAATGTGCTTTTCCTCCCCATTCACCATTACCCGCATTGACGAACGCTTTTCCAAACCCGGATGAGAGGCGAAAATTGACGCTGAGTACAGCATAACCACAGCTTGCCAGCCACTGGTGATAGGGATTGAATCGGAATTTATCTCTCACTTTGAAAGGTCCGCCATGGGGGACTACAACAAGAGGAATGGCCTTGTCGACGTATCCGCCTTTATCGACTCCCTTGGGCAGGGTGTAGTAGCAAACGAGTTTCTGCCCATCTCTAGCAGTGACAACCATTGAGTACATTTTTGAGAAGCTGCTGCTTACTGACTTGGAAGCATGCAGTGGAGAGAGAGTTTGAGCCTTTATGTCATAGATCCAGAGCCCTCCTCCTGCGTGAGGGGAGCTTTTTGCAACAACCCACAAGTTCCCATCGCTGCTGCTGCTAGTTACATCAAAATCAGGGCCTAGGTGATCCTCAAGAAAAAGAAGATCCTTCTCAATAGCAGTATCGATCGCATGCCATTTTTTCTGCTCGTAATAAGAGGCGTATGCTCTGGGCTCTCCTCTGATGAAAAGAACATCGTCGACGTCGCTATTGGATTGAGCGCCCAATACCTTTTCATCACCTGAAGTAGACAGGGATTTAACCACTAGCTGATTTGTATCTGAGAATCGATTATCCAATAGATAAACAGATCGGGTTTTTTCGTTGTAGGAGAGGAATTCGGTCTGGAATGCCTCAGAAGAAGTTAGCTCCATAAAAACAGCATCATTGGAGTCGAAAACAGTCCAAGAGCCATCTTCATCGTTGATGCGCATTTTTAATATGAGATCTAAATTGTCGCTAACCAGAAATTTGGCGTAGGAATCATTCTCAAATAGCAGTTTAAAATCACCAGAATCCAAGTCGAGAAGATAGAGATCGTGGAAGTGGGGATTCCTGTTGTTTAATCCGATAACAGCGCTGTTCTTTTTAGAACTGATCTGGATGACTTTCGCATTAACCTTGGGAAATTTCTCTGTGTAAACGAGATCATTCTTCGAATACACGTGAATGCCATGTAAATTCAATCTTCCCGTCCCATTCTCATCCTTCAAAACCAGGACTCTCTTGCTATCACCAGACCAGAAGAATTGAATGATTTCAGGAGTAGTAAAAAAGCTGATCTGTTCACGGCTGGCTGTGGAGCCATCCTTTGCGCTAATGAACACATTGGAGATGCCCTTTTCATCGGCTCCTACATAAGCGATAGTGGTTCCATCAGGACTGATTTTTGCTGAAATCAGCGAGGGGTTAGCGAAGAGCTCTTCTTTTAAAATTTCTCCACAAAGCTGCTGCTGTACAATTCCAAAGGACATAATCACCACTAACCATTTACAAATTGAAGTGTTCATTGCTTTCCACCTTTTGCTTTTTTCCTTCCGATTTCATAGACAGGATAGATGTCTATTACGGTCTCTTCGTAAGGATGAGCCTTTTTGATCTCTTCTAGTACATGCTCCAAAATTGAGCGGCTGCAGATCGCTTCAATGCGCTCTTCTGCAACTTCTTCCATTACTCCTTCTTTTCCGATAAAAGGATTCGAGCCCTTGCTAGGCATAAAGCGTCCAACGCCCTTCACTGAGAAGCTGCAAAAGGAGTAATTTCCCACCTTGCCAGCTCCAGCTCGGCCCATCGCCTCTCTCACCGCCCCAGCATGCGTTTCTGGCACAGTGGTGACGATCGTCACGTAGTCTGATTCTTCCAAATGACAGAGCTCCTTTCGGTTCCAGATAACCGCACTATTCGAAATTACAAGCCGCTTCTTAGTAGCTAATTTCGTGAAGTTATAGCGGAAATTGATTCTTTTGAGCCACTGCGAATTATCGCACTTTCTTATTGAAGTGGCTCATCAAAGGCCTGCTGAATTAGAGTGATCTGTAGGCGTGAAGAGCCTCTTTTGCGCTCTTTTCGTGATTGGTCATTGGAGCTGGATAGCTTCTGCTGCCAGCGCGATATTTTTCCTCGTGCCATGCATGGATAGCTTTAGGTGGCAAATCTCGAAGTTCAGGAATCCATTTCTTAATGTAGGTGCATTCAGGATCGAATTTTTTCTGCTGGTTCCAAGGGTTGAAAATGCGAAAATAGGGCTGAGCATCGCTTCCAGTGCTAGCGACCCATTGCCAATTCCCATTGTTAACAGCAGGGTCGTAATCGATTAGAGTTTGAGCGAAGTATCTTTCACCCCATCTCCAATCGATGTGTAAGTCTTTGACAAGAAAAGAGGCTGCAATCATTCGCACGCGGTTATGCATAAAACCTGTTTCGTTCATCTCTCTCATACCAGCATCTACAATCGGAAAGCCGGTAGAGCCTTCGCACCATCTTTGATAAGCCTTTTTGTTATTGGACCACTTGAGCTTATCAAATTTGGGACGGAAAGCACTTTTGAAAACGTAAGGAAAGAAAAATGCAATCGATGTAAAAAAATCTCTCCAGTAGAGAGAGCGGATCAGCTCGTGGTGTGGATTTAAATTGTGGCAGATTGCCGCATACACTTCTCGAGGAGAGCAGACGGTGAATTTTAGATAGGGAGAGAGATTTGTAGAGTACTCTTCTGATGGGTAGTCTCTAAGTTTTCCATATTTATTAAAGGAGCCCAATTTTTTGAGAATTTTGAGAGCCTCCGATCTTCCTCCAATCAACCCATTTTCTATAGTTTGCTTGGGATAGATCGACCTATCTTCTGCAAAGGGGATCTGTCCATGGAAGTAGTTGGTTCCTCGGTTCTGCACGGGAGGCAGAACTTTCTGTTTTGAAGCATTGCGAAAATAGGGTGTGAAAATCGTGTAGGGCTTCCCATCTTTTTTCAGAGTCTCCTCGGGCGGATGAAGGAGAGCATCATCGAAAGAGTAAAATGGAATTCGACCCATTTTACAGACTTTTTCAAGCTTTTCGTCTCTCTGCTGGCTATAGGGAGTATAATCGCGATTTACGATCAGAGCTTCGATGTTGAGCTCGCGCGCACATCTACTTACAACTTCTTCTGACTTTCCCTTAAAAAGGAAGAGTCTACCTCCTTTTTTCTTTAGCTGACTTTCGAGATCTTCGAGAGATTCAATCATAAATTTCAGGCAGTGATCGCTTCTAAATGGATTTCTCTCGATCTGCTCTGATGTAAAAATAAAGGCGGGGATGACAACCTCAGAGGACTTCAATGCAAAAATGAGACCTGTATTATCCTCAAGCCGTAAATCGCGCCTGAATAAAAAGAGGGATCTTCGAAACTTCATCTTCATTTCTATCCTTTTGCGATCTGCTTTGCCATTTGGCTGAAAATGAGAACATGAAACGGATAAAGACTATACCAGTAAAATCTACCCCAGAGCCCATTGGGGCGGAAGGATGCCGTCTGTTTCAGAACTCCTCCTGTTTCATGAGGGATGATCTCAAATTCAAGCCACGCTTCACCTGGCAATTTCATTTCAGCATAGAGAAGTAAACGTCGATTCTTTTCATCCGCTAATAAAACGCGCCAGAAATCAAGAGCATCTCCCGCTTTCAGCCGCGTCGGATGAGTCCTGCCTCGACGCAGTCCAGGTCCTCCTGCTAATTTATCCAAAAAGCCCCTCAATTTCCAAGCCCAATTCATTGTGAGCCAACCTCGGTCTCCGCCAAGAGACCAGATCCGTTTTTGCACTTGCTGCACAGGACAAGAAAAAGGAGCGGTGCGTCTATCGCTCAAGATGCCGAATTTGGGAATGTGGACATAAATCGAAAGGTCTGGATTTAAAGAAGAGCCGCTTAAAGTATCTTTCCAGCTTGAAGGAACCCAATCTTCCTCGATACGAGTGAAGGCCAGTTGCAGAGACTCTTCATAAGAGAGCAACTTTCTGGGAAAGAGCTTGTGAATTTGATTTTCTTTGCAAACTGCATTATTAATCAGGCTTTCGACAAGCAGGCGCGCAAGTGGAAAGCTGGTCCTAGTCACAAAAAATAACCAGTAGGAAGAAAGCCGCGGTGTAAGTACGGGAACCGTGAAAATTTTCCGCTTCAACCCTCGCATTTTAGCAAAGTTTAATAGAAGGTCTTTATAACTCATGACATCTGGGCCTCCGATCTCAAAGGAGTGGCCAAGGCAGGCAGGATTACCCAAAACAAGCGTTAGATAAGTTAGGACATCGCGTACAGCGATCGGTTGAGTTAGCTGCTTAAGCCATTTTGGGGCAACCATAACGGGCAGCTTTTCAACAAGATCTCGGATAATCTCAAATGAAGCACTTCCCGAGCCGATGATGATTCCCGCCATCAGAATAGTCACAGGAACCTTTCCCATTTTAAGGATTTCTCCTACCTGTTTTCTCGAGGCCAAATGACGAGAGAGGTGGACTTCGTTTGAAAGGCCGCTTAGGTAGATGATCTGTTTTGCCTGTGTGTTTTCCAATCGACTTACAAAATTTTTTGCTGAAGCAGCCTCCAATTCGGAGAATTTTTGCGAAGAGCTCATTGAATGAACTAGATAGTAGGCTGCATCGATCTCGTTAGGAATTTTCAACAAGGAGGAGGGATTAAGGAGGTCAGCTTCAATGATATGAAGTTGAGATTGAAATTTCTCGGGAATCTCAATTCGAAAGCGGCTTCTTACTAGCGCGTATATCTCATGCCCCTCATCTGCCAAGCGAGGAAGAAGACGCGTTCCAATGTACCCGTTAGCTCCAGTAAGTAAGATTTTCATAATGCTCTCTTAAAAAACTTCTATAAACTAATACTCCATGAGTAATCTATGAAAATTGTTGTGCTTGAAATAGCTGACGATAGGCAAGAGAATATTGAGTTGAAAAGTGGGGCAACATGGGTTTGAACCATGGACCGACGGATTATGAGTCCGCTGCTCTAACCACTGAGCTATTGCCCCAAAGATGAGCTCCCAATCCTAACTCAGGTGTGTGTAAGAATCAATCCCTACAGTTGTTTTTCTCTTTGCGACAAAACGTGGTGTTTGTTTATACCTTGCAAATCGTCAAAAGAAATTTTGTGAGTGACTGCAATGAAAAAACGATTGTTGACCCTTCTGACTTCTACTCTCTGTCTCTCCCTGTATGCCGATGCGGCGGTTGATGAGGTGCAAGATGCGCCTGATCTAGTGGCTGCAGCTAAAGTGGATATCTATGCGCTGACACGTGCGGATAGCCTTCCTGAAGGGGAGTATGAGGAGATGACCGACACCTATCTGGAGGGGTACATCCAGGCGCTTGTCGACATGCACTACTATGAGCAGCGCGTGCGTGTGATCGTGAAAGATCACCATGTCTACTTGTCAAACCTGCCTCACAACGACCTCTTATCAAATAGTATTTTAGCATTTGTCTCGGGTGTGCCGGGAGTGAAGTCGGTTGAGGTGAAGGAGCCGTCAAAAGCGGAGCTTGAGCAGAGCAAGAAGCTCACAGAGCCTCGTGTGGGCGGTGTCTGGTTCCCGCAGTCGACCGTACTCTATCCTCCGATGATCGCAGATCCTCGCGAGCCGATGTACTATGTTGCCTACCGCGGTGCGGATAAGGTGGTAGGGAAGGTAGCTGCGGCTGTTGCAATGGGGGATGACTTCCCTCTGTTTCGCTGGAGAGATGTCTTCCGCTGGCACGGCGATCTTCAGATTGGCATCCAAGCGGGCATTTGGGCTGTCTTCAACTATCAAGACGTCCCGCACAAGAGTAATCATGAGACGTCGGAGCTTATCAACACCGACTATCTAGTGGGAATCCCGCTCTCTTATGCTGCGGACAGATGGGCCTTCCGTGCGCGCATCTACCACATCTCAAGTCACCTGGGCGATGAGTTTCTGGTCAACCATCCCTCATTCTTGCACAAGAGAAAGAACCCGAGCTTCGAAGCGATCGACTTCTTTACATCGTATCAGTTCTCAAAAGATTTCAGGGGCTACTTTGGTCCCGGCGTGATTGTGCATAGCGACGACTCATTCCCGATGAAGACATTCTACGTAGAGTATGGAATGGAGCTGCGCCTCTTTGGAAAGAAGCTCGACTACCATCGACTGTATGGAACGCCGTTTCTTGCGATCCACTTAGAGAACTGGCAGGTGCGTAACTGGTCCCTCGATACGACCATCAAAGCGGGTTATGAACTCAGTAAGCTCCAGGGTGTAGGCCGAAAGATGCGTATCTATGCGGACTACCACCAGGGCTTCTCGTATGAAGGACAGTTCTTTAAGAAGCGCGTGAAGTACTACGAGATCGGCCTCTCTTGGGGCTGGTAGGCTAATATCGCTTCCCTCTTTTTTGGAGTGCGGCGACCTGGCGCCGCTTTTCTCGATATCGACTTGTCGATATCTCCCTTCGAAGAAACATCGCCGAGTCGATGTTAAAAAAAGCGGCGCCAGGTCGCCGCACTCCAAAATAGATCCTGTTATTATTTTGTATGGTTATTCGTAGATGGCGAAGCCATCTTTGTGGATGGGCCCCTGCTTGCCAATGGCGAGCTTGCCGGACAGGAAGTCTCTGTAGACCCTTAAGGCAGCTGGGGCGTTTCTTACGCAGATAAAGCAGTTGCTAACCCACTCTGAGCCGGCGATGGTGCCGTTTGCTAGGTTGCACTGGAAGCGCGAAGTGATCTTCTGACGCCAGTACTCTGGCTCTCCAAAGAGAAGCACGGGCGTCGCTGCAGTCGAGCCCACCTTTCTTCTCACCTCTTCAAGCGTATACTCAAAATCGGTGCCCATGCCTCCCGTTAAGAAGATGGGGAAGTCGAGGTGGAACTCCGCTTGACGTTCAACAAGGCGATCGATGCGGTAGGTCATCTTGGCGTCGATGTAGGGGTTCTGCTTCTGCTCGTTGACGACGCCTCCATTTTTGGGGCGGAAGTCGACGATGTTTGCACAGGAGAGAATGTTAAGCGACTTGGCAACTCTATTGCCCAGCTCCATAACGCCTGGGCCGCCGCCTGTGATCATCGCAATCGGCGTCTCTCGATTTAGCGAAGGGTGGTGGCTCTCTCTGCGCAGCTCTTTAAGGCCGTTGAAGAGGGCGATGAGCTCCTGTTCAAAATCAGCCCCTGGCATGAGATTCGATCCGTAAACGCCAAAGGAGACAGCCTTCAAGAAGGTCTCGACAAGAGGAATAGGAACGAACATCCCGCAATCCTTCTCGGGCTTGGGCACATATTGCAGCACCTTGCCGCTTGTGCGGTCGGCCCAGAAGATCGGGATTGCAAACTTTGCAAGGTCGAGAAGCATCGAACGGTCTTCGTGCGAGAAGAAGTCTCCGGAAGAGTAGGAGGGGTTCTCAAAGTAGATTCCCTTCAAGTTGCGCTGCACCAGATCGCCGATCAGCATCTTCTTCATCAGAGGGGAGGGGAAGTAGCGGACAAAGAGGATTCCTTCGCTCGAGATGATGCCATCTTCAATGCTCTTTAAAATGGGATAGCTGGGCTGCTGATGGATATACCGCTCTACCATCAGTGCTTGCCTGCCAGGGTGAATTAAGCCCGGAAATTCGCTTTTAACAGGCTCTCTTGAGACCCAGTCGGTGGATTTAAGGTTGAGAAGCTGCTCGCCTTTGACGATGAAGGCAGCAGCATGGAGGTTCTTTTTTGGCGGCGCGGTGTCGAAAGCGCGGAAGATGTAGGTCGGGTCTTCTAAACAGCTCTGCAGCTGGTCGCGGTCGGCAAAAAAGACGTGTTCTCGGTGTGGCTCCAGTGTGTAAAACTCAAGAGGAATGTCTGTGAGCTCTTTGGGGGATGATCCATACAGTTCATAGACATCTCCGGAGGCGCGTGTTGTCGGATCTAAAATCGACGCTGAGGTGTGGTGCAGCCCATGCGGAAGCAGCTCTTCTGCGACCCTTCCAAATACGGTTCTAACGTGTAGGGGGAGTGTATGGACGAGAAGGATTTTGCCCTCTTCGACAACGCGGTTGGACTCAGTATTCCAGACCTGCATCATCTGCAGCAGTGCGCGCAGGCTAAATTCCGGACGGTGAAGGGCTTTTGCGATTACGGGGAGGAAACCATAGACTTTATCATCATACTCGATCGTGCCCTCTTGAAGGGTTAAGAAGGCGACAACGCGACCCTCGATCGTTTCCAGAATGAGCTGATCGCTGCCCTGCAATCCTCCAAGAGATAAAAGAGGGCGTCCCAATCTATCCGACCGTCCGAACATGCGCAAAAGATACTCTGGTGTGCGCACGCGCCTTCTGGGGTCTGCGGCAAAGAGCTTGCCGATGTAGGCCCCCTCTGTGATGAGAGGCAGCATCTTCTTGGCAATGTCGCCAATCGCAAAGAGCTGCACGCGGATCTCTGCAGTATTCTTCTTAGAATCGAGCAGACACTCTTTGCCTACGGCATTTAAACCTAGCTGGGCGAGAGTGCTCTTGAAATTGAAGATGACGTGTTCGCGGTCGATGCGGAAGCCCGCAAACGTCGGGGCGATGTTCTCAATCCGGACGTGCGCCTCCACACTTCCATCCGCAAGAGGCTTGAGCTCTTTGATGAAGCCGTCTGGCGACGCCAGGTCGTAGTGGGCTGAGTAGAGGTATCTTTCCATGAGAGCCTATTTGCTCTCAAAATAGTCTTTTCTACTTAAAAAGATCTACTCTTCTTTGTGCTCGGCCTTGCTCTCGACATACTCGGTGATCGTTCTTTCGATAGCACGCGCCGTTCCCGGCTTGAGGGTCGTGTGTCTAGGAACTGTCACTTTGAGTCCATCGTTGTTATCGAGTTGAAAGTGAGAACCACTTATCCTTACAGCACATAGGCCATACTCTTTTTCCAGGCGGCTGAAAAGATCTCTCAGTCTCATGTTTCTGTCGATGATGCGCACTCTCTTTTCAAATTTAGGAGCTTCTCGTTTTGGCGCTGCCCCGGCTGCGTCAAGAGAGAGAACAGCAGCTCGCGCTGCGGCCGTCTCTACTCTAACGCGCACTGGAACTCTCACTACTCTTCCTTTTAAATCTTCGCGCATCGGAAGGCCTGGCTTTGCTGAGACTTGTACTGCTCCAGCGGCGCTAGCCCCAGCGCCTGCACCGGCACCGGCACCGGCACCGGCAGATGCTGCTACTTCAACGGTTGCTGTTGTTACAGAAGATGCTGCTGCTTCTGCGTCCTCTTTTCCATCTTCGTGCGACGCGGCTGTATCGGCTGTAGCGCCAGCTGCTGGGGCAGTAAGGCGGTCGACAAGATCTGCAACCCCTTCACCCAACATGTAGCTTAAAAGTTCGGGTTGAAAGACGCTCTCTTGAGAAGAGGGGCTGCTCATCTGCAGCGTAAGCACCGCGTCCACATCATCTCTAAGGATATCCAGAGAGCAGAAGTCCACGCTCGCATGGAAGAACTCCTCTTCAAAGAAGGCGATCCACTCCTCTTTGTGTGCAGCGAGCTCTGCGGCATCTAGTGTTTTTAAAAACTCTTCAATGCGCTGAAGACAGAACGGTCTCAGTTTTTCCAGAACAGGAATCTGATTATCGAGTGCTTTGATATATTTCTGCATCTCCCCAAGAAAGGGGAACCAGATTGTAAAAGCGTGGCCTTGACCACATTTGTTGATCATTGACCAGCGATGGTAGAGCATGGTCAGAACTTCTGGCCTAATTGTGAATGTGCTATTGAAAACCATATGGTGCGCTTCTTGACGCATCGTCGTAAGAAGTGTGCGAAGCTCCTCTTTTTTTGCGGTCGAAAGAGAGGAGGGCACGCCTGTTAGAGCTGGATCAGTAATAGAGAACTCTTCTTCAGCTCTTCGGAAGAGATAAGCCATATTAAGATTAACTCTATGCATGCCTGTATTTGTAAGGACAGAGCCTCTACCAACGAAGATCTGAGTATCTAGAATGTGGAGAAAATCTTGAACAAAAGAGCAGAGAATTCCCTGCTGTGAATGTTTAAAATAGAGAGAGTGCACAAAAAGCCTTTGAGGTTTTGCTTGTTCAATCTGCATGCCTGCTCTTTTTGCGAACTGCTCATGTGTGAGCTTACCTGCCATCGCTGAAACAAGATTTGAGAAGAGATCTTCTGACGTTGCTCCCATCATCATCAGCATTTCGGCAAGCACACCTCTTAATTTTGAATCCGCACCCACTTTATTCTGCTTTTTTGCAAAAGAAGCGAGCTCGTCAATGAAGGGCTTTAAGAGAACGCAGTCCACAGAGAGTCTTCTCTCTTTACACCCATCGGAAAATCCTTTAGCCACAAAGTTAGAGTAGGCTAAAAGATCTGCGAAGGCTTTTTCGCGGCCCCCCTCTTTTAAAGCCTTGGCTTGAGGAAAATACTCCCACAATTCAACAAGCGTGTTGTCGCAAAGAAAGAGAGTGGCCTGAGGATGGAAGAGAAACTTGATTCCAAGCTCTAATCTCTTTTCTACAGCTTTAAAGTATCCCTGTACTGTTTTCGATCTGCCTCTTACTTGCAATGTAGCTTGGGAGATTCCCTTAAGCAGATCCTCATAGATGCGGGTAGTCTCTTTACGTGAGGCCACCATGTAAAACTCCCCCGCCTTCTCCTTCCCTTTTTCTAAGAAGGGCATGTCAGGGGTTGTTTCCGGGAGCTCCCTTCGACATCTCTCTACCGAGAGGCTCACGTAGGTGTACATAAAGTGGGCGCAAAAGTTCCTCAGAAGGAGCTCTCTTACGTTTTCTGGCACATATTTTAGTAGAGTCTCTAAAGACTTGAAGAGATCAAACTCCCAGAGATCATAGAGACAGATCGCATCGTGAAGTGCATAGCTTTTAAACATCTCCTCTATCAGCGCCCGTTCAGCCGGTTTCAGATCTAGTTTGAAGGGAGTAACTTTTTTTGGGCGGTAGTCCTCTCTAGAAGTTAAATTCATCGCGGCAGTAAATATGCGCGCTTTCTCCTCTTTAGAGGGCTCGTGTGCCGGGTCTAGGCTGATCGATACTGTTTCAGAAAGTCTTTGAACCAGCAGAGAGGTCGCTTGCTGCTGAGCAGCTCCTGCTCCTTTTACGTCGTTTTTATCGGAGCCTGCGGCGCCAGCGCTGCTGCCAGCAGCAGGGGAGGAGCTTGAAAGTGGGCGTGTGCTTGTCATGATCGTTTACCTTCTTTGCCTTCGTTGAGTTTCTTTTCATAAGAATGGAGCATTCCTGGCTTGAGATGCTTGTGGCTGCCGACTGGGGCGAGGAATGTGGCCATCCGTCCGGTCTCTTTGTTCTGCATTTGCATGTGAGAGCTTTCTTGCCTTTTTGCAAAAAACAGCTCTTTTACGAGTGCAAGGATCTTGCGGTTCTTCATGCCTCTGCGGAGCTTGATGGTCTGTTCACGTGTCAAAGCTTTTGCGGCTTTTGCTGCGGCCTTAGCAGGTGCTGCGGTAAGCGACATGAGCTGCGCTCTCTCTGCGGCCGATTCGGTGCGCGCTTCAGGAGGTGCGGCTGCGCCGGCTCCTGCGCCTTCTGCAACCTCTTGTCTTGCCCGAGGCTCCCGATGTGGGCGGCCAGTAGTATCCTCGCGCATCGGCTTGAACTTCGCAGCTCTTACTCTCTCCATGACCTCTTCGATTCCGTCGAGAGTCATGAAATTACTGAGCTCTTCAGGAACCAGATGTCTTCCGGAGGCGCTATTGATGGTGGGGTTTAAGCTGAGCAGCCCCTCCATGTCCTTCGCAAGCATGGATGCGCGGCAGAAATCTAGGCCGACGCTGAAGCAGTACTCCTCGAAGAATTTGCACCAGGCGGGGCCGCAGCTTAGAAACTCCTCTGCAGAGAGGCCCATTAAGAACTCTTCTATACCTTTTAAATTCTGCTCTCTTAGCTCATCGAGCTTTTCCAGGAGACCGTCATAGTTTTCTATAACATGCATGAAGTTGTCGCGAATGAAATTTCTCCAGACGCCATACATTCCTTTTGCATCTTGCAGCATGCTTTGAAACTCTTTAAATATCTGGATGAACTCGCTAGTTTTTGGCAGGAAGGGAAGCCACAATCTTGCAAGCTTTTCATCAAAACCAGGCAGGTGAGCTTTCACCTTGTCTGCTTGTGGCAGCATGGAAGTAGAGAGGGAGGCGAGGGCGCTTTGCAGATGAGGACGCTCTACAATCTGTTCAGGTCCGCATTGGCGGAATAGCCAATCGAGGTTTGTGTTGAGTCTGAAGTAGACAGCTTCGATAGTCGCGTAGGTCTCAGGAGAGCGAGCGACAAGAACGCGCCTGTCATAGATGTGCATAATATCTTGGATAAAGCCCGTTGTTAAGGCACATTCCATAGCAGTCATAAAGAGCTGTCCAATGAACTCTTCCTGGCTCTTCGCTCGTATTGTTTCGATATTAAACCCTGCGAGCCACTGTTTATGGGTTAACCTTCCCTGGTGTGCAAGAATGAGACTTACGCAGGCTTGGTCGTGGATTTTAAAAAGCTCGTCGATACTCCAACTTAACTCCTTTTTGAACTTCTGAATATCCTCCTCTTTTGACTGGTCAGGGGCCTCGTCTAAGCATTTTTGCAGCCCTTCAAATGCGATGGGGTTGCAAGCGAGATATCTTAACTCCCTGGCAGAGACGAAGATAGAAGAGACGAATTTAATAAAACTTCTTAGAGCTAGTAAGCAGGCTTCTGGAGAGCCCTTTTGGAGATCGGCCGCAGTGGGGAAGTGTTTTTTTAGCGTTCTTAGGTCTTGGTTAAGAAGAAGAGGAAGAGCCTCGCTGCTTTTAAGGATTTTGCACAGGAGATCGATCCTATCTACCACCGCATTGAGATACTGTTTTTTGCCTTTAAGTTGAGGTGAGACACCCGCGATCTCTTTCACCATTTTTTTCATCAGATCCAGCTTACCTGTCCAGCTGATTCGATCTAATCCAAGAACCCACTTACTCTTGCTGCTTGCATCTGTCGTCACGTGTTGCGCAAAATCGCTTTGTCCTTGAACGCGATTATCTTCTACCATGAGGGTTACATAACCTACTGCCATCTCTGCGTAACAGCGCTGAAATATCTCATCTAGAGTGTGGACTACTCCACCAGCAGCGGCGAATTTCATCTTTGTGTGGTAGGCGGAAAGAAGCGGTCTGATCTCCTCCAGGTGGTAGAAGAGGTCGAAAAGGAGGATGTCGGCAAGAGACAATCTGTTTGTTAAAGACCATCCGAAGATCCTACTGAGTAGTGTGCGGTCTCCCTTATCTAAAAATCTCAGATCGACTTTGGGTGTGTGGGGAAGCTGGCGCTCTACATCTTCCAGACCAAGGGTGCTCTGAACTTCTGCAAGAACGCGCGACGAGGCGCCCTTTCCTTCCAGAGTTCTCTGCGCAAGAGCTGCTACGACTTGGCTGGCTTTGCTGTCGGCTTTGCCTTCTGCAGGAGCGGCAGTGGTCTCATCAGGGCCTGCGGCGCCGGCGCTGCTGCCAGCAGCAGGGGAGGAGCTTGAAAGTGGGCGTGTGCTTGTCATTTTAAACCAAAAATTTAAAAAAATAATATAGATTTTAACATTAAGTAGAGAAATGGTCAACTTTTAGTATCTGTTTAATTCATGTTTTGAAAATTAATTTTTGATGGGAAATTTGCTAGAAAAGGGGGTGATCTCTATATTTTCCGCTCTTTTCCCTAGTTTTCTTAATAGAATGTAAATTAAAATTTTAATTTTACATATCGATGCAAGGAAGGTCGACTCTATGCCAGCTTTACGCAGTGTGGGGACTCATGATGGCTCTTTTCATGCTGACGAGGTAACAGCATGCGCTCTGCTCATCCTTTTTGGTCTCGTAGACAGAGATAAGGTGGTGCGCACGCGCAGCGAAGAGCTGCTCGCACAATGTGAATATGTCTGCGATGTAGGCGGCATCTACGATCCTGCAAAGAAGCGCTTCGACCACCACCAGATCTCCTACAAGGGGGATATGAGCAGTGCTGGGATGGTGCTTCTCTACCTGAAAGATAGCGGAAAGATCGACTCTGCGACCTACGACTTTTTTAACCGCTCTCTGATTTTAGGTGTGGATGCCCACGACACGGGAAGAAGCTCAACACCTGTCGGCACTGCGACCTTCTCGATTGTGATTGCGAATTTCGTCCCCCCAACTTATGAAGCTGAGGAGGCCATTCAGAATGAGGCATTCAACCAGGCGCTAGAGTTTGTACTTGGACATCTTAAGCGTCTGCTCGAGCGCTACCGCTACATTCTCGCTTGCAGAAAGCTCGTAGAAGAGAGCATGGCAGCCTCTCTGCCCTACCTTTTCTTCGAAAAACCGATTCCCTGGCTCGAGAGCTTTTTTGAGCTTGGCGGTGAGCGCCACCCAGCCCTCTTTGTCATCATGCCCAGCAGCGAAGGGTGGAAGCTGCGCGCCATTCCTCCCAATTCGGAAGAGAGGATGAAGCTGAGAAGAGCTCTTCCTGAGCCTTGGGGAGGCTTGCGCGATCAGGAGCTTGAGCGCGTCTCTGGAATCGATGGAGCGGTCTTCTGCCACAAGGGTAGATTCATCTCGATCTGGAAGACGAAAGAGGCTGTTTTCAAGGCTCTTGAAAAAAGTTTGAAAACTTGAGAGGTAAAATGGTCAGTATCTTTTCTAAGATCATCCGAGGTGAGATTCCCTCGAAAAAAGTGTTCGAAAACGAGCGGATTCTCGCGATTGAAGATATCGCACCTGCAGCTCCTGTGCACATTCTGATCATGCCAAAAAAGGAGATCACCTGTCTGCATGAGGTGAAAGAAGAAGACCTCCCTCTCATTGCTGAGATTGTCCAAGTGGCGCAGAAGCTTGCAAAAGAGTTTAAAATCGAGGATGGCTACAGGCTTCTTACGAATAGTGGAGCGGATGCCGGCCAGACTGTCTTTCATCTCCACTTCCACTTATTAGGTGGAGAGCGCATGTCCCATTTTGGAGTGGGGTGATATTGCAATGAGGGCACTTCTCTCTGTTGTGTGTTTCGCCATTCCGTGCTTGCTCATCGCATACGATCCCGATCTAGGCACGCCCGAAGAGGCGGGCCGGAGAGTCTCTGCCCATCTTCTTTTGCGCGATCCCTACTCGGCAGTTGAAGAGGCAAAGCGCGGCAAGCTCCTCTTTCCTGAATCCAAGATGCTCCAGATTTCCCTGATTCGCGCACTTTGTGAAAAGGGGGATGAGATCGA
This sequence comes from Chlamydiales bacterium, assembly GCA_016185065.1. Lineage (NCBI taxonomy): Bacteria > Pseudomonadati > Chlamydiota > Chlamydiia > Chlamydiales > Chlamydiales bacterium. Next base: position 508,307 of record JACPOL010000008.1, on the reverse strand, counting down.
TGCGATCGAAGAGTGGAAAAGAGCGACGACCCAGTTTGGCATGAAGCCCGATGAGAGATTTATGCTGGAGATGCTCGCTTGGGGAGTGCTCAACAAGGGGGACACCTCGTCTCAGCCGATGGTGAAGTTTAGCTCTCTTCTGGGAGCCTGTGCGACGCGCGATGCTAAAGCGGTTCCTCTGCTATTAAAAGAGCTGCGCAGCACAAACTCCTGGCTACGTGCCATGACCGTGCGACTTGCAGCGGCTTTTGGAGATGCGCCTCTTCGAGATGAGCTCCTTCGTATGCTTAAAGAGGAGAAGGTCTGGTATGTGCGACTTGAGGTGATTAAGGCGGTGGGGCAGCTGAATATTGCCGCTGCGCAAGAGCTATTAAAAGAGCTTATCGCCAATCCGAGGACGTTAATCGAGGAGCGCGGCTACGCGATGCTTGCTCTTGTCAATATGTATGAGAAGGTGGAGAAGGCCGATCTCGATCAGCTACTGCGGAGCAAAAGAGCTGGCCTTAGAGAGCTCGCCTGTCAGATTATCGCCCACCTAGAGCTTCACGAGCGCATCGAGGATCTCTTTCCTCTTTTGAATGACACCTCATTTGAGGTCAGGCTTGCCGCTCTCAACTGTTTAGGGCTCCTTGATCTGCGCGGCTCTCCAAAGCCGATCCTTGAGATCATTACACCCTCTCTCAACGACTCTACACCCCAGGTTGCAATCACAGCGGCATGGGTGGCGCTCGTAAATGGAGAGAAGGTGGGAGAGGAGCGCCTCAGAGCGTGGATTCAGGAGCGCGATCCGCAGATGCGGCGCCTCGCGTCCGCTGCTGTTGCCTTCTCTGGTGTGCAGGGACTGGGGATTGCAAAAGATCTAATCAGACAGAGCAGCGATCCCTACGTGCAGGTCAATCTGGCTATGGGGCTTATCGGGCTTAGGCAGGAGACGAAGCAGGCGTGCGACGTGCTCTACTCCCTTTTTGCAAAAGAGCAGAAGGAGCTCTGGATGTGGGATAACCACCTCAATCCTCTCTTTCGCACTCTCAGCCCTTCTAGAGTTAGCCACATCGAACACATCCCGCACTACCCGATGGTTGTCGACCAGCTTGTGAAGCTCGATCTTCTCTCGGTGCTCAGCATCATGCGCTATCCCAAAGCTGTCGACGCGGTAAAAGGATTTTTGAAAAATCAGACTTGGGGAGTGAGTGGAGCGGCAGCTGCCACTCTGATAGAAGAGGGGAGTGATGAGTGTTTAACCCTTGTCGAAGCGCTGCTTGAAGACTCCGATCCGAAGATCCGTATGCAGGCGGCCTTCATCATGGCCATCCTGGGCGGAGAGAGCTCTGCCATCAAGGTGCTGCAAGAGATCTACCCGCGGATGAACCGCGAGATGAAGCTCTATATATTAGAGGCGATAGGCCACGTCGGAGACCGCAGCTCTATCCCTTTCCTTCTTGAGATTCTGAAGGAGCCGTTCCAGGTTCAGCGCCTTGTAGCGGCCTCAGCTCTGATTCAGTGCTTGTATCACTGACATCTAAAAGTTCTTTTGTGATCTCGTCGATCGCCAAGTTTGCTACGCGTTCTCTTAGAAGTTGTTTCTTGTCGCGAGTCTCAAGAAAAACGGGAAAACGCAGCGGGACCTGTAAAGATGCAGAGAGTCCGCGATCGTGCACCAGAAGTGGAGCTGCAATTGGATCGATCGTGCAGAGAGCGCTTGGGTCTCTCGCCGCTCTAGAGACGTTTGTATGGATATCACCCTTCAGATAGGGGTTGATTACGATCGCACGGAAGTAGGCTGCATGAACCTTTGCGATCAGCATGTTCTCACGTGTTGCAATAACTTGAGTGCGCAATTTTAAGTCTGCCTCAAGTTCATTGTGATTCGCAATCGGTTGAGCTGCAGCGTTTTCAACTTTTTGAGTTAATTGGAGCTGCTCTTGGAAGAGCTTATCATGGCGCTCGGTCCAGTAGAGGGCCCTAGCGATAACAGGAGCTAGCGTTTCAAGTTTGCCAGATCGAAACTCTAGCGGTGCAGAAACTTTCATTTGGGCTATGGCGACATAGCAATCTGTTTTTAGTTTCTCATGAACTCCGCACTCTACCTCAGCCATTCTCTTTTCTGCTGCAGCGAGCTGATAGAAGAAGCCAGCTCCTTTAGTGTAGATATCTTCCGCATAGATCAGTGCCAACATGCCAACGAGGGGTATATAGACGGGCTCCAAAAGCCCTGCGAGGATTGTCGCTGCAACAGCAGCAATAATATAAATAACTTGAACGGCGAGACCAGCCCAGTTGTAGGTCGACTCCCACCAGAGGTGGTCGAGATTGGGCAGAAGCTCAACGTAACGGTTAAATGTGGGTGTAGCCATTACGCCTGCACCTCCACCGCCTTTAGAATCGCCAGAGTGGTCTTCTTCTACGCGTTTAAAATCTAAATTTAGATTTCTAGCGGTTGGGTCCAATGCAGGAGTCGCTGTAGCCATGATTAACCTCTATTAAAGTCGTTATATAATAATGAAAAATCGGTTAAAAATACACGTCTAACTTTTGTGTGTGAGTAAAAACTTTACTGCCTCTCTCTTCATGCGGAGCAGGATGCTGGATAGTCCGTGCGAGCGACCAGGGGTGAGGGCAGTCTGAATACCGAGCTCTTCGAGAAAAGTGGGTGGGCAGCCGATTACTGCCTCTGGCGGTTCCATATGATAGGCGGCGAGTAGTAAGGCGACGAGGCCTGCTGAGATCAGCGCTTCGGATGAGGCGTAAAAAAATAGTTTATTTTCTTTCAGCTCGACGTGGAGGAAGACCTGGCTCTGACAGCCAGCGACGAGATTCTCCTCTCTCTTCCACTCTTCTGGAAAGGAGGGGAGCGCGCGGCCCATCTCAATGATTTTTTGATACTTCTCTTCAGCCGTTTTGCAGCTTGAAAAAAGTTTTTTAATCTCGCTCTGCTTTGTTAAACAGGATTGAAAGGTCTCGTTCATGCAAGTATTATACCTTGCGTCAACAATAATCAACAATGGGGGAAGGAAGAAGACCGGGCGCGGGCACGCACACGGGCGCGTTCACGAAAGAGAGCGAAGAGTGAGATCTATTAAATCTTTCTTTAATCGTAAACGTGCCCGCGTGCGTGCCCGCGCCCGATCTTCTCTTGCGCTTGCTTCTTCTCAAGATGCTTGACTTAAATAGCTGGAATCCAGTTTCATCTTTGCAATACGCGTATTTTAAGAATTATTTTTGTATGCCCAAAGAAGACACAATTAAAATTGACGGGAAGATCGAAGAGCTTCTTCCTAATATGACCTTCCGAGTCGTCCTGGAAAACGGGATGACGGTCTTGGCGCATCTGTGCGGAAAAATGCGTATGCGAAATATTCGCGTCCTTGTTGGAGACGTCGTTACTGTGGAAATGTCTCCTTACGATTTGACAAAAGCGCGCATTATTTATCGCCAGAAGTAGCTGGATTGGAAAATTTTTTAGGCCCTAGGAATATTCGCCTTGATTTTATTTTCTTTGGCGACTAATCTTGGCAGCTTTCAATGACAATTTAATGTTTTGCATTGCTTCGAAGTTGGTAAACAGACTCTAGGACAGGCCCCGAAGGATAGCAAATTTAGGTGCACAGCAGAAGATGGAGTTAAGCCGTAAACGCCCAGATAGCTCAGTGGTAGAGCACTTGCATGGTAAGCAAAAGGTCGTAGGTTCGATTCCTATTCTGGGCAAAGGCGTAACGCTTAAGTGTTTTTATTCACTCTTTTAACTACAGACAGGATCCCTAACGGAGGATGCTATAATGGCAAAAGAAACGTTCCAAAGGAATAAACCGCACGTCAATATCGGAACCATCGGTCACGTCGACCATGGTAAAACCTCCCTTACTGCGGCAATTACAAAAGTATTAGCGGAAGGCGGAAAAGCAAAATACCGCGACTACGCATCGATCGACAACACGCCTGAAGAAAAAGCGCGTGGTATTACAATCAACGCCAGCCACGTGGAATACGAGACAGAGAAGCGTCACTACGCTCACGTAGACTGCCCTGGCCACGCCGACTATGTTAAAAACATGATCACAGGTGCCGCTCAGATGGACGGCGCTATTCTCGTGGTTGCTGCAACAGACGGCGCGATGCCTCAAACGAAAGAGCACATCCTCTTGGCTCGCCAAGTAGGCGTTCCTGCTATCGTTGTCTTCTTGAACAAGATGGACATGATCGGCAAGGGCGACGAAGAGCTCGTTGAGCTCGTAGAAATGGAGCTCACAGAGCTTCTCGAGTCTCGCGGCTACAAAGATGTACCTATCATCCGCGGTTCTGCTTTAAAAGCTCTCGAAGGTGATGCGAAGTATGTTGAGTCTATTAAAGAACTGATGAAAGTTGTGGATGAAAAGATCCCAACTCCAACTCGTGAAACAGACAAGCCATTCCTGATGCCAGTTGAGGACGTCTTCTCTATTTCTGGTCGTGGAACAGTAGCGACAGGTAGAGTTGAGCGCGGTATCGTAAAAGTTAACGATAAGCTCCAACTCGTCGGAATTCGCGAAACACGAGACACTGTTGTTACAGGTCTTGAGATGTTCAACAAGCTTCTCGACGAAGCTCGTGCTGGTGAGAACGTCGGTATTCTTCTCCGTGGTCTTGAGAAGAACGACATCGAGCGCGGAATGGTGCTCGTAGCTCCAGGAACATGCAAGCCGCACACTAAGTTTAAAGGGACGATCTACGTTCTGAATAAAGAAGAGGGCGGTCGCCACAAGCCATTCTTCACCGGATACCGTCCGCAATTCTACTTCCGTACAACTGACGTTACAGGAACAGTCACTCTGCCAGAAGGCGTAGAGATGGTGATGCCAGGTGACAACGTTGAGCTGATCGGTGAACTGATTCACCCGATCGCGATGGAAGAAGGAATGCGTTTTGCGATTCGCGAAGGCGGCAGAACAATTGGTGCTGGTACAGTTACCAAGATTCTGCAGTAAGCAGCTGAGATATTTCTTCGCGGTCGTAAAGGCCGCGAAGAGATTTAACAAGCTGTGCGCTTGTGGGTGTGTAGCTCAGTTGGTAGAGCAGCGGTCTCCAAAGCCGCTGGTCGGGGGTTCGAGTCCCTCCGCACTCGTTTTAGGTGAGTGAAGATAGTAGGGTAAAATTAAGTAGTGAACGATGATTGATACAGAATTTCAAGAGACCACAGTGAAGTCAGAGACAACCCGGTCTAAAATTGTATCGGTAGTTCGCGAGTTCAAAGAAGAACTCAAGAAAGTAAGCTGGACAACAAGAGAAGAGCTCAAGTTCTTTACAAAGATTGTTCTTCTTACAACCTTTTCTTTTGGACTTGGTATTTACGTAGTGGATCTCGTTATTAAGGGAAGTCTGCAATTAGTTAGTCGAGTAGCTCACTTGATTTTCGGGTAAAGAGGAAGAGAAATGCATAAATGGTATGTGGTCCAGGTCGTCTCCGGTCAAGAGAAGCGCGTGAAAAAGGCGCTGGAGGAGAACCGTGAGTCAAAGGGGATGGCGGAACTAGTAGAAGAGGTTCTCGTTCCTACAGAAAACGTCTCTGAAGTGAAGGGCGGCCAGCAGAAAGTTAGCGAAAAGAAGCTCTGGCCCGGCTACATCCTCGTTAAGCTGAATTTGACAGATGACTCTTGGATGTATGTAAAGAACACAAATGGTGTTTTAGAGTTTTTAGGAGGCGAGAAGCCCTCTCCTCTCGCTCAGCATGAGGTCGATCAGATCCTGCAAGAGCTCGAAGAGAAGAAGAAGGGCGTCGTTTCTAAACATAATATCGCCCCAGGCGACAAAGTTAAGATTACAGACGGCGTATTCGTCAACTTCATCGGCGTTGTAAGCGAGATCTTCCTCGACAAAGGAAGACTCAGCGTAATGGTCTCAATTTTCGGAAGAGAGACACGAGTTGATGATTTAGAATTTTGGCAGGTAGAACTGGTTCCTGCAGAAACAGAAGTGAGTTAATAAGGAAAGAGTAAAATGGCAAAAAAACTCGTAAAAACGATCAAACTGCAGATTCCAGCAGGAAAAGCCAACCCGGCCCCACCAATCGGTCCAGCATTGGGCGGCGCAGGTATTAACATTATGGCTTTCTGCAAAGATTTCAATGCTAAGACACAGGACAAGGCAGGAGATATTCTCCCTGTCATCATCTCCGTTTATGCGGACAAGTCCTTTACCTTTGTCACCAAACAGCCTCCAGTCTCCAGGATGATTTTAAAAGCCTGCGGACTCGAGTCGGGTTCTAAGGTGCCTAACCGCGATAAAGTTGGAAAGCTGACTAAATCGCAAGTTAGACAGATCGCTAAACAAAAATACCAGGACATGCGCGTTACTTCTGAAGAGGCAGCGATGCAGCTAGTCATGGGAACAGCTCGTTCGATGGGTGTAGACATAGTAGAAGGTTAAACATGGCGCATAAAAGCAAGCGATTAAAACAGATAGCTAAACTCGTAGAAGTCGAAAAGACCTACAACCTCGATGAGGCTATTGAAGTACTAAAGAAGTGTCCAGGAGTGAAATTCGACCAATCGGTTGAAATTTCATTAAAAACTGGAATCGATATCCGCAAGTCTGATCAGCAAGTACGCGGAACAGTCTCACTGCCTAACGGCACTGGTAAAAAGACAGTTCTCGTTGTTATTGCGCGCGGAGACAAAATTAAAGAAGCACTAGATGCTGGTGCTGACTTTGCAGGGCATGATGAGCTCGTAGAGAAGATCAAGAACGGTTGGACCGATTTTGATGCACTAATCTCTACTCCAGACATGATGCGCGAAGTAGGAAAGCTGGGTAAGGTGCTTGGGCCGCGTGGGTTGATGCCAACACCTAAGGCCGGAACTGTTACTGCCGACGTAGCTAAAGCTGTGGTTGAAGCTAAAGCCGGCAAGATCGAGTTTAAGAGCGATAAACACGGTGTGGTCAACTCACTCGTGGGAAAACTCTCATTCTCGACTGATAAGTTAAAAGAGAACGCGCTCGCACTGCTGACGGCTATCTCGAGAGCGAAGCCGCCAACAGCAAAGGGCCATTATCTCAAATCCCTGTCGCTTGCCTCAACGATGGGACCTGGTTTGAAGATCGATCTAAATTCAATTTCAGAGATTTGAAAGGCTAAGGCGATATGAGACCAGAAAAACAACTGCTTCTAGATGAAATTAAACAGAAGATCGACAGCTCTAAAGCTTTCGTTCTAACAAAGTATAGCCGTTTGAGCCCAAACGTATCTGCTCATTTTAGGCAGTCGCTTGGTAAGTCAGGTGGTAGCTTTGAAGTCGTACGCAAACGCATTCTAATAAAAGCTGCACAGGCCGCTGGGATTAGTTTGGATGGTGAGACTCTCAAAGGTCATATCGGGGTTGTCTTTGCAGATGCTGACGTTGTGCAAACAACAAAAGCTTTCTACGAGTTCTCGAAAGAGAATGCAGAGGTATTTCAAGTTCTCGGTGGACAATTTGAAGGGAAGATCGTTTCTGCTAAAGATGTAGAGCAGATTTCGAAGCTCCCATCTCAACTCGAGATGCGCGCGCAATTCCTAGCTACACTGGAAGCTCCATTAGGTCAGACTCTTGCCGTTATGCAGGCACTTCTGACAAGTGTTATTTATTGCGTAGAAAACAAGAGTCAAAGCAGCTCATAAATTTATTTTTTTTAATCAAGTGAGGTAATTCCGTGAGTACACAAAACGTAGAACAACTGGTAGAAGCTCTAAGCCAACTCAGCGTGTTGGATATGTCAAAACTGAAAGCAGCTTTAGAAGACAAGTGGGGCGTAAAAGCCGCTGCTGCTGCTGCACCGATGATGGTTGCTGCTGCACCTCAAGCTGCTGCAGGCGCTGCTGCTTCTGAGTCAACTGAATTCAAAGTGACTCTCGAAGAGACTCCAGCTGACAAGAAGATCGGCGTAATTAAAGTCGTTCGCGAAGCTACAGGTCTTGGACTGAAAGAAGCGAAAGATCTCGTCGACGGCGCTCCAAAAGTTCTCAAAGAGAGCTGTGCGAAAGCTGAAGCTGAAGAGATCTCTAAGAAAGTTGCAGCTGCTGGCGGAAAAGTAACGCTAACTGGTCTGTAATTACTTAGTTTTTAGAGAAGTTAATGGGTGAGTAGGAGCACTTTGCTCTCCTACTCACTTGTGTATTTAAAAATTTGCAGTTTGATCTTTTTGGTGAGTCACTACTTAGGAGCCATATCGATGTTAAAAAGGCCCCCTCAACGGGTAAGTTCTAAAGCTACGGAAGAGATCATTGATCTTCCTAACCTGATTGAAGTACAGATTAAATCCTACCATCAGTTCTTGCAGGCGCATCTGCTGCCGCATGAGCGTTTAAATGTAGGGCTTCAAGAAGTTTTTACAGAGATCTTCCCTATCAAGTCCTATGACGAGAAGACGATTTTAGAGTTTCTCGCTTATAGCCTAGGTGTTCCTAAATACACCCCAGAAGAGTGTATCCGTCGCGGAATCACTTTCAACGTCACACTCAAAGTCAAATTTCGGCTTACAGATGAGACGGGTATTAAAGAGGAAGAGGTCTATATGGGAACTATTCCCGTAATGACCGACAAGGGTACCTTTATCATCAACGGAGCTGAACGTGTAATCGTATCTCAGCTGCACCGTTCTCCTGGTATCGCTTTTGAGCAAGAGCGTCATCCGAAAGGAATGATGATCTACTCCTTTAGAATTATCCCTTATCGCGGAAGCTGGCTTGAAGGCGCGTTTGACACTAATGATCTTATTTACATCTATATCGATCGCAAAAAACGCAGACGCAAGATTCTTGCTACCTCGTTTATCCGTACTCTTGGTTACTCATCAGATGCAGATATTATTGAAGAGTTTTTTAGCACAGTTAAGGTCAAGATCCGTTCCGATAAAGACTTTCCTAAGCTGGTCGGAAAAATTCTCGCAGAAGATGTCGTCGACGAAGAGAGCGGCGTAGTCTATGGAAAGGCTTCTGAGAAGCTGACAACAGCAATGCTTAAGCGCATGCTCGATGCGTCGGTTGCCGCTGTTCGTATCGCTGAAGATGCTGATGAGACTAGCCCTGTTATTAAGATGCTTGCAAAAGATACGACAGACTCCTACGAGTCGGCTCTAAAAGAGTTCTACAGGAAGATCCGCCCAGGCGAGCCTGCAACTCTATCTAACGCAAGATCTGCAATTATGAGACTCTTCTTCGATCCTAAACGTTACAATTTAGGACGCGTAGGAAGATATAAATTGAATCGAAAACTCGGACTCGAAACTTCTGACGAAGAGCTAGCAAACGTCACTCTGCGTAAAGAAGATGTTATCGGCGCGATCAAGTACCTGATTCGCTTAAAGAAAGGCGATGAGGCAGCAAACGTCGATGACATTGATCATTTGGGCAATAGACGTGTACGTTCTGTTGGAGAGCTTATCCAGAACCAGTGCCGTATCGGCCTTGCGAGAATGGAGAAGATTATTAAAGAGAGAGTCAACCTATTCGACTTCTCTTCCGATACTCTGACTCCAGGCAAGATCGTCTCTGCGAAGGGACTTGCTGGCGTTCTGAAAGACTTCTTCGGCCGCTCTCAACTCTCTCAGTTCATGGACCAGGCCAACCCAATTGCCGAGCTGACGCACAAACGCCGTCTCTCTTCTCTCGGGCCAGGCGGTCTTAACAGAGAAAGAGCTGGATTTGAAGTGCGCGACGTTCATCCTAGCCACTATGGAAGGATCTGCCCGATTGAGACCCCAGAAGGTCCAAACATCGGTCTTATCACCTCTCTCTCTGCGTTCGCTAAGATTAACGAGTTCGGCTTCATCGAGACCCCTTATCGCATGGTTCGTGACGGGGTTGTCATCGATGAGATCGAGTATATGACAGCTGACCAAGAGGAGAACTGTGTGATCGCTCAGGCCTCTGCGCCTCTTGACGAACATAACATGTTTGTCGAGCCGATCTGCTGGGCACGCTTTAAAGGCGAGTCGTTAAAGATCGAGACTGAAAAAGTGACGCACATGGACGTCTCTCCAAAGCAGCTCGTATCGATTGTAACGGGTCTAATTCCCTTCCTCGAGCACGATGATGCGAACCGCGCGCTGATGGGATCGAACATGCAAAGGCAAGCAGTGCCTCTACTCATCACTGATGCGCCGATTGTAGGAACAGGTCTTGAGCTGCGCTCAGCGCGCGACTCCGGAGCTGTTGTCGTTGCGGAAGAGAATGGAGTTGTAGAGTATGTCGACGGCTACAAGATCGTCGTCGCATCTGCTGCTAACCCGCTCAATAAGAAGACCTATGTTTTAAGAAAGTTCCTTCGCTCCAACTCAGGAAGCTGCATCAACCAGACGCCGCTCTGCTCAGTAGGAGACAAGGTAAAAGCAGGGGATGTCATCGCGGACGGACCTTCTACAGATAAAGGAGAGATCGCTCTCGGTAAGAACGTGCTTGTGGCATTCATGCCCTGGTGCGGTTACAACTACGAGGATGCGATCCTTATCTCTGAGAAGCTGCTGAGAGAGGACTACTACACCTCTATCTACCTCGAAGAGTTTGAACTTACTGCACGTGATACTAAGCTCGGCAAAGAGGAGATCACACGCGATATTCCTAACGTTTCGGAAGAGGCGCTTGCTAACCTAGGCGAAGATGGGATTATCCGCATCGGCGCTGAGGTGAAGACAGGGGATATTCTCGTTGGAAAGATCACACCGAAATCTGAGACAGAACTTGCTCCTGAAGAGCGTCTTCTCAGAGCGATCTTCGGCGAGAAAGCAGCTGATGTTAAAGATGCTTCTCTTACAGTTCCTCCAGGAACTGCCGGCGTTGTAATGGATGTTAAAGTCTTCAGCCGTAGAGATCGTCTCTCTAAAACGGATGACGAGCTCGTTGAAGAGGCGAGCCGCGTGAAGGATATCCACCACGACTACAAAGCAAAAGAAGCTGAACTGCTAATCGAGTTCCACGAGAAGCTCGGAGCTCTTCTCCTCGGAGAGGTCTCTCCTGGCCACATCATGCATCGCAAGACTGGAGAGGTCCTCATTAAGTCTGGCGAGACGATTACTCAGGATATGATCGAAACTCTTGAGAGTGAGAAAGCAGAAGACCTGCTCATGTCAGATCATGAAGTGTACAATACGCTTAAAGCTCTGCTCCGTGAGTATGATGTCGCACTGCAGACATTGCAGTCTCAGCACAAGACAGAAGTTGAATTTACCCGAAAAGGGGATATCGAGCTCGATCCTGGCGTCATCCGCCAAGTGAAGGTCTATATCGCTTCGAAGCGTAAGCTCGAAGTGGGCGATAAGATGGCAGGACGCCACGGTAACAAGGGCGTTGTTTCCAAAATTGTCCCCGAAGGCGATATGCCATACTTATCAAACGGGCAGTCGATCGAGATGATTTTGAATCCTCTCGGCGTACCTTCTCGTATGAATATGGGTCAGCTTCTCGAGACGCACCTAGGTTTTGCAGCTAGAAAGGCTGGAATCTATGTGAAGAGCTCGGTGTTTGAAGGCTTCCCAGAGTCGCGCATCTGGCAGATGATGCGTGAACAGAACCTTCCAGCTGATGGAAAGATGTTCCTCTATGACGGAAGATCAGGCGAGCGCTTTGATAACCGCGTCGTCGTTGGATACATTTACATGCTCAAACTGAGCCACCTTGTCGCAGACAAGATCCACGCTCGTTCGATTGGACCCTACTCCCTTGTTACCCAGCAGCCGCTCGGTGGTAAGGCTCAGATGGGGGGACAGCGATTCGGGGAGATGGAGGTGTGGGCGCTCGAGGCTTATGGAGCAGCGCATCTTCTCCAAGAGATGCTAACGGTTAAGTCGGACGATGTCGCCGGCCGTACCCGCATCTACGAGTCGATTGTGAAAGGGGATAACATCTTGTGTGCTGGAACACCTGAATCTTTCAACGTACTTGTGAAAGAGATGCAGGGTCTGTGCTTAGATGTACGTCCAGAGCACGCAAAGAAAGATTAAAAGAGCTGTCTGCAGGGCGGATGTCCTGCAGACACACTTTAAGCCCGATTGGGTAAAAAAAAGTTCAATTTTAGGGGATGTTCATGGCAGAAGAAGAGTTTAAAACGTCTCAGTTCGACCAGCTCACCATTAAGATCGCTTCCGAAGATGTGATACGCAATGAGTGGTCGCGAGGTGAGATCAAGAAACCGGAGACCATCAACTACCGCACATTTAAACCTGAAAAAGGCGGGCTGTTCTGCGAAAAGATTTTCGGTCCTACACGCGACTGGGAGTGTGCTTGCGGAAAATACAAGAAGATTAAACACAAGGGCATTGTCTGCGACAGATGCGGCGTCGAGGTAACACTCTCTAAAGTTAGACGCGAGAGAATGGCTCACATCGAGCTCGCAGTTCCTGTTGTGCATATCTGGTTCTTTAAAACGATGCCTTCTCGCATCGGCAATATTCTCGGTATGACCACGAGCGATCTCGAGCGCGTCATCTACTACGAAGAGTATGTCGTTGTCGATCCAGGTCGTACGACTCTGGAGAGAAAGCAGCTTCTGAACGATGCTGAATACCGCGAAGCTCAAGAGAAGTGGGGCACAGATGCCTTTGTCGCAAAAATGGGCGGCGAGGCTGTAAGCCAACTTCTTGAAAAAGAAGATTTGGACGCTCTCGTTACGGATCTGAAAGACAAGCTGCGCAAGACCAAGTCTATGCAAGCGCGGATGAAGCTCGCAAAGAGACTGAAGATTGTAGAGGGATTTACCTCATCTCCTAACCGTCCAGACTGGATGGTTATCGCTGCAGTTCCGGTCATTCCACCAGATCTACGTCCTCTCGTTCCCCTAGATGGCGGGCGTTTTGCGACCTCGGATCTGAATGATCTCTATCGCCGCGTAATCAACCGTAACAATCGTCTAAAATCGATCTTGAAGCTCAAAACTCCTGATGTGATTGTGCGCAACGAAAAGCGCATGCTCCAGGAAGCTGTCGATGCTCTCTTCGATAACGGTCGTCACGGGCACCCTGTAATGGGCGCAGGTAACAGACCTCTTAAAGCTCTTTCAGAGATGTTGAAAGGTAAGCAGGGTCGTTTCCGTCAGAATCTACTCGGTAAGCGCGTAGACTATTCTGGCCGCTCTGTAATTATCGTCGGTCCTGAGCTGAAGTTTAACCAGTGCGGTCTGCCAAAGCAGATGGCTCTTGAGCTTTTTGAACCGTTTATTGTTAAGCGTCTTAAAGATCTCGGTTACGTCTACACAATTCGCTCTGCGAAGAAGATGATTCAGAGACAGGCCCCAGAGGTATGGGACGTTCTTGATGAGATCATTAAGGGACATCCGGTTCTTCTAAACCGAGCTCCAACACTTCACAGACTGGGTATCCAGGCTTTCGAACCTGTTCTGATCGAGGGACGAGCGCTCCGCATTCACCCTCTCGTTTGTACGGCCTTTAACGCCGACTTCGACGGTGACCAGATGGCGGTTCACGTGCCTCTATCTATTGAAGCACAGCTAGAAGCTAAACTACTGATGATGGCGCCAGATAATATCTTCCTGCCTTCATCAGGTAAGCCAGCAGCAGTGCCTTCGCAGGATATGATCTTGGGTCTCTACTACCTGATGTACGATCCAACCTATGTCCCAGAAGAGCATGGCCAGAAGACAAAAATCTTTAGAAATGCGGAAGAGGTTCTCCTCTCTCTCCACTCGGGCGGAAGCTATAACCGTTTTGAGAAGGGAATAAAAGAGGGAGAGAGACGCGACGAGTTAGGCAGAGGTCTTCGCATTCATGAGAAGATCAAGTTGAAGCTCGAGAGCGGCATTATTGAGACAACCCCAGGGCGCGTTCTTTTCAATACCATTGTTCCTAAAGAGCTCGGCTTCCAGAACTACTCTCTTCGCAAGAAGAAGATGAGTGAACTGGTACTCGAAACTTATAAGAAAGTGGGTCTTGAAGCGACTGTTCGTTTCCTTGACAATCTCAAAAACCTAGGCTTCGCGGAATCGACAAAAGCTGCTCTCTCAATGGGAGTCTGCGACGTTCGAATTCCTGCAAACAAAGCGAAAGTTATTGAAGCTGCCTATGCGAAAATTGAGCTGGTCAAGCGCCAGTACGAAGATGGTATCATCACAGATGGCGAGCGCAAATCTAAGATCATCAGCGTCTGGACGGAAGTTTCGGATGTTCTTTCAGAGGAGCTATTTAAGCTGATCTCTGAGCCGAAGGCTGCGGAGTTAAACCCGCTCTTCCTGATGATGGATTCTGGTGCCCGCGGTACAAAAACGCAGGTTAAGCAGCTTGGAGCGCTTCGCGGTCTGATGGCTAAGCCGTCAGGGGAGATTATCGAATCTCCGATTACAGCGAGCTTCCGAGAAGGCTTGCGCGTTCTTGAGTACTTCATCTCCTCGCACGGTGCTCGTAAGGGTCTTGCCGATACCGCTCTTAAAACAGCTGACTCTGGCTACTTGACTCGAAGACTTGTCGACGTTGCACAGGATGTGATCGTAACAGAAGCAGATTGCGGAACTCTCAGTGGTATCGAAGTAGCTGCAATTAAGCAGGGCCAGGAAGAGCTTCTTCCAATTAAAGATAGAATCTTTGGACGTACAGTCTGCGACGATCTCTATCAGCCCGGCGATAGCAAGAAGATGCTCGCAAAAGCTGGCGATGTAATCACAGTTCGCCAAGCTGAAGCGATCGATGATGCGGGAATTGAGTCGGTGAGAATCCGCTCAGCTCTCACTTGCGAATCTAGACGCGGCGTCTGCACCAAGTGCTACGGCATTAACCTCGCTGTCGGCTCTGTAGTTGGTCTGGGTGAAGCGGTGGGTATCATCGCTGCTCAGTCGATTGGAGAACCTGGAACGCAGCTCACGATGAGAACGTTCCACTTGGGAGGTATCGCTTCTGCAAACGTAAGCCCAGAGCTTATTGTCGAGCAAGAGGGTATCCTCATCTACATGAATCTGCGCGTTGTGCAGAACGAAGAGGGCGCATGGCTTGTACTCAACAAGAACGGCACTCTCCACATCGTTCGCGATGAGGGACGCAGCTTAGATGAGTATAAGAAGCTTCTCAGCACGAAGTCGATCGAGCCTCTACAGACCTTTACCGTTGAACTCGGCACGAAGATTCTTCTGACCGACGGCGCTAAGGTGAAGAAGGGTGTTAAGATCGCCCTTTGGGAGCAGCATAACGTTCCAATTATTTGCGAACGCCCAGGTTATGTAAAATATGAAGATCTTGTTGAAGGGATCTCGACCCAGCGCGATGTGAACAAGCAGACCGGTCAGACCGAGCTGGTTGTGAAGCAGCACCGTGGAGAGCTCCATCCTCAGATCGTCATCTACGCAGATCCTGAATGCACAGAGCTCGTTGGAACCTATGGAATTCCTTCAGGAGCCTTCATTTCGGTTCAAGAGGGGCAGTATGTTTCAGCAGGTATGCTGTTGGCAAGACTCCCTCGCGGCGCGATTAAGACAAAGGACATCACCGGGGGTCTTCCTCGTGTGGCTGAACTCTTTGAAGCTCGCAAACCTAAAGATGCGGCAGAAATTGCCAAAATCGATGGCGTTGTCGACTTCCGCGGCATCCAGAAGAACAAGCGTATTGTCGTTGTTCGAGATGAGGAGACGGGAATGGAAGAGGAGCACCTCATTCCGCTCACAAAGCACCTTATCATCCAGCGCGGCGACCACGTTGTGAAAGGCCAGCAGTTGACCGATGGTCTTGTTGTTCCTCACGAGATTCTGGAAATTTGCGGAGTTCGAGAGCTTCAGAAGTATCTCGTTAACCAGGTGCAAGAGGTCTATCGCCTACAGGGTGTGGACATCAACGATAAGCACATCGAGATCATCGTTCGCCAGATGCTCCAGAAAGTCCGTGTTACCGATCCGGGCGATACTACCTTCCTGTATGGTGAAGATGTGGATAAGAAGAACTTCCACAACCAGAACAGAAAAGTTATCGAAGAGGGTGGAAGACCGTCACAAGCGGCACCAGTTCTCCTCGGTATCACCAAGGCTTCTCTTGGAACCGACTCGTTCGTCTCTGCGGCATCGTTCCAAGAGACAACACGTGTTCTTACAGAAGCTGCGACAGAAGGTAAGACCGACTACCTGCTCGACTTTAAAGCTAACCTAATCATGGGACACATGATTCCTGGCGGTACCGGCTTCTGGGAGTACCAGAACCGCGTCAAGAAGAACGTCGACCGCGATGTGGAAGAGCGCCTGGAGTTTGCTTTCGAAGACTAAAAACACTCTTCGATTCAGAGCAAAAAGCCCTTTCGATCTAGCGATCGAAAGGGCTTTTTTTTATAATCAAGGATCGGGAAAAGAGGAGGGGAAGAAGATCGGGCGCGGGCACGCACACGGGCACGTTCACGAAAGAGGGGGCGGGAAAAGAGGAGGGAAGGAAGATAGAATTCTTTCCTTTCCTTCGTGAACGTGCCCGTGTGCGTGCCCGCGCCCGATCTCCCTTTTCTTTAAACGCAGTTTTGTTGGTAGAACTCGGCGAGGAGGCCTAAACCGACGTAAGATACGATCATTGCAAGCGAGAAGCCCGCACCCACTTGGAGAGAGAGCTTAAATCCCAGTAGCGCCACAACCGCTACTGCAGCAAAGATAGCGGCAAGAAGGGGAAGAGCGACTCTGATCGCTCTCAGGACTGGGCTGTCTCTTAGGTGGCCTTGAAGCGCGATATCTGTAAGAATTTGTACAAAGTAGAAGGTGGCTCCGAAGATAGCACCTGGAATGACTGCAACAGAAGTAAATAGAGAGGTGGTGGCTGCGCCTACAAGCGTTCCTACTGCGGCGTGAACAGCCACTGGGTTTTGACGATAAAATTCATTGTTGAGAGCGAATGCCATTGTAATCTTCCTTTTTTAAAGCATCTGTTCGATGAGTTTTTCGAGCTTCACGATATCCTTGCTAAAGTTGCGAATGCCCTCTGCGAGCTTGTCGTTGGCCATCGCATTCTCATTAAACATCCAGCGGAAGGTCTTCTCATCCATCTCGATCTTGTCGATGTTCATTTTTTTCGAAGCTTCGGCATCGAGTTTTCTGTTGATGGTGCCCTCAGCCTTCTGAAGCTCTTCTAAAAGCTTTGGAGCGATGGTAAGCAGGTCGCAGCCGGCTAGTTCGATGATCTCATCGACGTTGCGGAAGCTAGCCCCCATGATCTGAGTTTTTACACCCATCTTTTTATAATAGTTGTAGATCTGTTGTACGGAGAGAACGCCTGGGTCTTCTGCAGGAGGGTAGGACTCCTTTCCCTCGTGTTTTTTATACCAGTCGAGGATTCGGCCGACGAAAGGGGAGATAAGGGTCGCTTTCGCATCTGCACAGCCGATCGCCTGTGGAAGGCTAAACATCAGGGTCATATTGCAGTGGATGCCCTCTTTCTCCAGCTCAGCACAAGCTTGGATCCCTTCCCAAGTGGAGGCGAGCTTAATAAGAACGCGTTTGCGATCGATTCCCGCAGCTTCGTACAATTTAATGAGCGTTCTCGCTTTTTCAACGCTTCCTTTCACATCAAAAGAGAGGCGAGCATCGACCTCTGTTGAAACTCGTCCAGGGACGATTTTTAGAATTTCAAGACCAAAGTTGACAAAGACCTTATCGAGCACGAGTCTCTTCTGCTCATCTCGCGTTTTGCCGAGCTTCTTTCCATAGGCAACTGCGTCCTTTAGAAGTGGCTGATACTCAGCCATGGAGGCGGCAGCGAAGATGAGGGAGGGGTTTGTGGTGGCATCGGTGGGGTGGTATTTTTTGATCTCTCCAAATTCGCCAGTATCTGAAACGACGACGGTCATCTTCTTGAGCTGCTCTAACTTGTTCATAGTGGCCTCCAAATATTTCCCTTCATTGTGCCAAAAACTCCTCAAAAATCAAAGCTTTCAAAACGGGTGGATAGTTCCTGTAGGCGCGAGGGGTGCTGCATCTTCTCGAAATTTTTTGAAAATCCTTCGGGTTCAATAGTTGCTATGTAACCGGGAATTTGAAAAGTAATAGAGTGTCCATTTTCAAGAGTTGCAAGGATGAATGGGTAGATCGATTCGGGGAGAAGGAGTCTCTGGCCCCCAGAGCGCCGATGGGCGAGAATCACCTGTTTTCTATTTTTTGTAGCGATTCTTACAAGGGCTTTCTGGGTGTCGCCTTCGTAGGCTGGAACTGCTTCAGAATGAACATTTAAATAGATGCGTATCTTTTCACTCGTGGAGAGGAGTTCGAATCCAATTCCATTGATCTTATCTTTTGCAGGATAGCTGAGTTTTGTAGAGCTAAAAGGTGCGCTTCCACTTCTCACGCTATTTAGCGCCCAATTATCCTCTTTTGCACATGCAGTCGCAAAGAGGAGGCCTAGAAGCAGAAAGAAGGTATAGCAACATCTAGTGGTGATGGTGCTTGTGGTGTTCATGGTCTTTGTGATGACGAGAGACAAGAACGAGAGTCACAACAGCGATGATCACAGCACCAGCTGCAATGGCATACTTGCTCCACTTCTTTGGATTGTACTTGTTTTCGGGAGGGAGCTTGCTGACCCGTTTAGGTCCGCGTATGGTTTCGCCCTCGGGGCTGGTAGCAGCATAACTTGTGTTAGACAAGAGAAGAGTGCAGGCGATAAAAGTAGAGATAAAACCTCTGCCCATGAAAAACCTCAGTTAAAAAGTTCTTGTTGCGTCTCAAGGAGAAAAGCGAGCTGGCCGTAAGGGCCCCATTCGCTCGTCTCATTCGCGATGCGCTGTTGAAAGGGGATCCACACCTCTTTTTGGAAGGTCTGGTCTGTAAAATGTGTTTCGGATGAAGAGAACTTCTCTCGACTATCATTCCACTGCTTGCGAAGTTGATTTTTTGCAAGAATGCACGCCTCTTTTTTAGAGGGATCCTGCAGGGAGTCCAAAAGGTCATCAACGAGGCGGACGGAGCGAAAGGTCTTTTCAAAATCCTTGTAGTAGTCGAAGAACTCCTCTTTGGAAACAGCGGCAGTAAGTGTATAGGCCTTCTTGTCTCTTAAGAGGATGAGTTGCAAAAGTCTCGCTTCGCCGTTTTTTGCTTTAGTGTCTAGTGAGGTGAGGTGGGCTTGTCCTGCCAAAGTTGAAAAGGAGCCCAAGTCTCTCCATCTTCTTCCTGGCTCTTTTTCGTGGAGGGCTTTAACAGATTTTAAATACTCTCCAATTTCGACCTCGACGCCATCTTCGATAGAGAGATTTAAAGAGGGGCGAAAATTTTTACGGAGCTCTCCGATGAAGCCGACGACGACGCGTGGGGAGAGGTAGGTTGGATCAGCAAACTCCCACTTTTCTGGTGGAGTAAAAAGGCAGTGAGCGGAATAGGCGTTAACAGAGAGAAGAAGAGCTGCAAAAACAAAGCCAATTTGCTTAAGCATAATTTAGTGGCACTGGCCTTTGGAGCTGTCGGAGTGGTTGTGGCCCGATTTGCTCTGATGGAGGACTGCAGCTAGGACTGCGATTCCGGCAACGAGACCTACACCCCAGCCAAACATTGAAAGGGAGATAGCCGAGTAGCCGCCATCTTCAGCCCCGGCTCCTTGACGATAAAGGGCGTCTGTATTTTTTTGGTGTTGAGTAAGTGGATCGGTGGAGTATAGAGGGTGCATGGTGAGGAGAAGGACCAGCAGTGTTGCGATAGACTTTTTCATCATCCAGCCAGTAGTGTGTGAGTTGAGTGTTTAGATAAGCTTTATGTCACAAGCTGGGACTTTCGTGCAATTTTTTCTTGCTTTTCTGAAATTGCATTGAAAAATATGCGAGTGCGGGCAATAAGTTATGGCGAAGATCGATAATTTTTTTAATCTTGGGATGATCCATGAAGGGTATAGAATCCGGTAAAGAGAAGGTGAAGAAGATCTGCGATGCTCTTAGAAAAGAGACTCTTGAGCCAGCATTACTAGAAGCGGAAGAGATCGTTCTTAGAGCGCGAGAAGAGGCTGAGAAGATTATTGCTCATGCCAAGAAACAAGCCTCTCTTCTTTTAGATGAAGGGAAAGAGAAGCTTGTACGCGAGCAGGCGACTTTTCAATCAGCTTTAAATCAGGCTAGCAAGCAGACCTTGCAGTTTCTAAGACAGACCATCGAAGAGAAGCTCTTCAATCGCGAGCTGTCACACCAGCTCTCCAAACCCCTGCAAAATCCTCAAGTGCTTGCAAATCTTATCTCTGCAGTCATCAAGGCGATAGAGAAAGAGGGTAAAGAGACCGACCTCTCCGCTTTCATCGCTTCTTCTATTCCTGCAAAGGAGGTCAACGCTCTACTCGCAAAAGAGATTTTAGAGAGGTTGAAGGAGAAGAGCGTTCTCATCTCCCAAATTGGTGGGGGTGTTGAGGTGAAACTTAAAAAAGAGAACATCACCCTTGATCTGTCCGATACAGCACTATATGAGTTGATTGCGGGCTACATTCGGAAAGATTTCCGAGAGACTTTTTTTGAAGGCGTTTCTGGACACAAGAAATAGCGTATGGGAAATTACTACTTTGTAGCAGCCTCTCTTCCTCCTCTCGTTTTAGGTGAGAAGCCTGAGGTTACCTTTGAAGAGCTTAAAGCCAGGCTCGAGATCAATCTCTCTAAAGAGGATCTCGAGAAGACTGTCGTGTTAAGACGAATTGTCGATCTTCAAAACATCCGCTCGCTGCTGCTTGAGGAGCCGATCGATTTACGGGGGAATCTAGATGAGCAGGAGCTGGATGAAGCTCTTCTTATTCACAATATTCTTCCCTCTTACGTTTTTGATTTTCTCGATCAGTATGAGACCGTAACGGAGCGGCTTAAGCACTTTTTTGGGCTCCTCTCAAAGTTTTTTGCTGAAGAGACGCCCAAGCAGAAGGGTTTTCTTCGCAAGTATTTAGCTTTTGAACACGACTGGAGGCTTGTGATGGCAGCTCTGCGTGCAAAGGAGCTAGGTCGGGACATTGTCCATGAGTTGCAGTTTGAAGATTTCTCAAACACCCTTGCAGCGCAGATACTCGCTCAGAAGGATGCTCCCGTTTATGAGCCTCCTGTAGAGTGGCAAGAGCTTAAGGAGCTGATTCTATCGTGCGGCCCAGATCCCTGGCAGAGGTATAAAGTATTTGCGACTTGGCGCTTCAAGAAGATTGAAGAGATGGTCGAGCGTCCACTTTTTTCAATCGACTGGATTTTAGCCTATATGGCGCAGCTAATGATTGTTGAGCATTGGAATGAGCTCGACGAAGTTAGAGGAAAGATGATTCTGGAATCACTTAAAACTGGATAATAGGTTCATAGAATGACGCGAGAGCTAGCATCTGGAAAAGTAGTTAAGGCATTTGGCAACCTTTTACACGTGGTGTTTCAGGGAGATATTCGGCAGGGAGAGGTGGCAGTCATCCGCCTTGGCGAAGTGGGTCTGAAAGCGGAAGTGATCGAGATCGTGGGGAACGAAGCCAAGATCCAGGTTTTTGAAGATACCCGCGGAATACACCTGGGTACGCCTGTTGAATTTACTGGACACCTTCTGGAAGCAGAACTCGGTCCGGGTCTTTTGACCTCTATTCTGGATGGATTACAAAATCCTCTTGAGAAGGTGGCAGATGCAACGGGCCTCTTTCTCTCAAGAGGCGTCTACATGCCTCCTCTAGATAGAAACAGGCACTGGGACTACCACCCATCGGTGAAAGTTGGCGACACTGTGGTTCGCGGGGATTATCTCGGATTCACAATGGAGGGCAGATTCCACCATCAGATCATGGTTCCCTTTGCACTGTATGGTGTATACACGGTGACTTGGGTGATCAAGCCCGGCTCTTATTCGATAGATACTGTCATCGCAAAAGCTGTCGATGAGAAGGGTGGAGAGCACTCTTTCACGATGGTGCAGAAGTGGCCTGTAAAGATGCCGCTTTCTGAAGGCGAAAAAGTGAAGCCGACAAAGATGATGGATACCGGGATGCGTATCATCGATACGGGCTTCCCTGTGCTTAAAGGCGGAACTTTCTGCTCTCCTGGTCCGTTTGGAGCTGGAAAAACAGTTCTACAACACCATCTCTCTAAATACTCTTCTGTTGATATCGTCGTTATTGTCGCATGCGGAGAGAGAGCCGGAGAGGTTGTCGAAGTTCTGCGTACCTTCCCACATCTCACGGATCCGCACACTAACGAGCCGCTGATCAATCGCACCGTGATTATTTGCAACACCTCATCTATGCCTGTTGCGGCACGAGAAGCCTCCATCTACATGGGGGCCACCATTGCCGAATATTATAGACAGATGGGCTTGGATGTCCTTCTGCTTGCAGACTCAACTTCGAGATGGGCTCAGGCGATGAGAGAGATGTCTGGCAGACTTGAAGAGATTCCTGGAGAGGAGGCCTTCCCAGCCTATCTCTCTTCTAGAATCGCAGCTTTCTACGAGAGAGCGGGCGTTCTGCTTATGAAGCATGGGAAGAAGGGGTCTCTTACGATTGGAGGAGCCGTTTCTCCTGCTGGGGGAAACTTTGAAGAACCCGTTACTCAGGCGACTCTTTCAGTTGTAGGCGCATTCCTGGGCCTTTCAAGGGCGAGGTCGGATGCGAGGCGCTATCCTGCAATTGATCCTCTCATCTCTTGGAGTAAGTATATCGATGTCGTTGCCGCCGAGCTCGGCCAGCGCGTTGAGGGATGGGACAGGATGGTTAAAATAGCTGCCAAGATCTTGCGAGAAGGCGACGAGATTGGCAAGAGAATGGAAGTTGTGGGTGAAGCGGGGATCTCTCTCAATGATATGTTGACCTATCTGAAGAGTGAGCTTTTTGAATTCTGCTACCTGCAGCAGAATGCATTCGATAAAGAAGATACCTACTCTCCTTTAGAGAGGCAGATTCCTCTTTTCAAGCTAGTGAGCCGCATTTTTGAGATCCCATTTGATTTTGATAATCACGATCAGGCTCGCAACTTCTTTTTAGAGCTGCAGAATGAGATAAAAAACACCAACTTTATGCCATTCAAATCTGAACACTACCGGAATACCTTTGCAAATGCTGAAAAGCGCGTTGAATCGGTAAAGAGGAAGGACCATGAAAAAGATCTATGACAGAATTGTAGACATGCGAGGCAACCTTCTGACAGTGTTAGCAGAAGGGGTTAGCCTGGGAGAGGTCGCTCTTATTCAGAAGCGAAGCGGGCAGAGCACCTATGCCTCAGTGCTGCAAATCGATAAGGACCGCGTCACTCTTCAATGCTTTGAAAATACGCGAGGCCTCTCTACGAATGATAGAGTGACATTTCTGGGTAAAGAGATGCATGCGACCTGCAGCGATGCCTTGTTGGGACGGAGGCTTAATGGAGTAGGGGAGCCGATCGATAATGGCCCCGCAATCATGGGAGAGGCGATCGAGATCGGGACTCCGTCATTCAATCCAGTGAGACGTATCATCCCTCGTGATCTCGTAAGAACAAATATTCCGATGATCGATGTGTTTAACTGCCTTGTGAAGTCTCAGAAAATACCGATCTTTTCTGTTGCTGGAGAGCCCTATAATGCGCTGCTCATGCGTATCGCCAATCAGACAGATGCTGATGTGGTCATTATTGGGGGAATGGGGCTCCGTTTCGATGACTACCAAGCGTTTATCGATAATGCTGAGAAGGCGGGCTCGTTAGAAAAGACGATCATGTTCATCCATAAAGCCACCGACCCAGCTGTAGAGTGCGTGCTCGTGCCAGATATGGCACTAGCTTGCGCTGAGAAATTTGCGGTGCAAGACAAGGATGTCCTTGTTCTTTTAACCGACATGACCGCTTTTGCCGATTCGATTAAAGAGATTATGATCACAATGGACCAGGTTCCCTCGAACCGCGGCTACCCGGGCTCTCTCTATTCGGATCTTGCTTCACGCTATGAGAAGGCTGTTGATATCGATGGAAGCGGCTCTATTACAATTATTTCTGTAACGACGATGCCTGGAGGCGATGTCACCCATCCTATTCCGGATAATACCGGTTACATCACTGAGGGGCAGTTCTATTTACACGGTGGAAGAATAGATCCTTTCGGCTCTCTTTCTCGTCTTAAGCAGCAGGTGATTGGAAAGGTAACGCGCGAAGACCATGGCGATATTGCGAATGCGCAGATCCGTCTCTACGCAGATTCGAAGAAAGCGCGCGAGCGCGAAAGCATGGGATTTAAGCTCTCGAGATGGGATGAGAAGCTGCTCCAGTATGCCAGTCTCTTTGAAGAGCGGATGATGAATCTCGAAGTTAACTATACGTTGGAAGAGGCTCTAGATTTAGGCTGGAAGACGCTTAGTGAGTGTTTTGAGATGCATGAAGTGGGAGTAAAGCAGGCGTATGTCGACAAGTATTGGCCGAAGAAGCGATAGGAGATAGATGGCCCAGATCAAGCTCACAAAGACAGAACTTAGGTCTCAGCAGGTCAGATTAGATCAGCTGAAGAAGTATCTTCCTACTTTGCAGCTGAAAAAGGCTCTCTTGCAAGTAGAGGTTTTTCAAGCTCAGCAAGAGATCGAAGATCTTACTATTCACTTTGGCAGAATGGAAGAGCGCGTCAAGCGCTTCTCTGTGCTCTTGTCTGATAAGAACGCCTCAGATCTCTTCTCTGCTGTAACTGTCGTAGAGGTGAAGAAGCGCGTGGAGAATATCGCAGGTGTTGAGATTCCCTACTTTGAAGAGGTGGTCTTTCACGAACCCACCTACTCGCTCTTCGACACTCCTGTCTGGATGGAGCCTGCAACTGAAGGGGTGCGTGAACTTATTAATATTCGAGAGAAGATCCGCATAGCCAGAGAGAAGAAGACCGCTCTGGAAAATGAGCTGCGCGAGGTGTCGATTCGAGTAAACCTTTTCGAAAAAATCTTAATTCCTCGAGCTCAGGAAAATATCAAAAAAATCAAAATCTTTTTGGGGGATGTTCTGCTCGCTGCTGTTTCTCAAGCAAAAGTTTCTAAACAGAAAATTCTGAAAAAGAAGGCTGCTTCATCGTGATTATTCCACTTAAGAAGTACCTTTTTTTCGGAGTAAAAGATGTTATAGACGACTTCTTTTCGCGCGCTCAACATCAAGGATATATCGAATTTATCCATCCAGCTGGTCGTAAGCCTGTTGAGCTTCCCAATGACATCCAGATGCTCCTGTCGGCGATCAAAATTTTGCGCAAGCTCCCTGTTAAGAAGCCCTATGTAGGTGGTGGCTCATCGGCTTTTGCTATGGAGATTGCAGAGAGAATTCTCTCGCTTAAAGCGGAGATTGATAAGCTTTCGGAGGAGATGCGAATCCTTGAAGCTGAGATCTTGCGCGTTGCTCCCTTTGGTGACTTCTCAATGGAAGATGTCGAGCTTATCGAAGAGCTTGGTAAAAGAAAGGTTCAATTCTTCTGTATAAAGACTGCAAAGAGTCTTCAGACCAGTTTTCCTGATGAGGTGATCTATGTCGACACCGTTTACGATCTCGACTACTTTATCGCTATTAATCCAGAGAGGACCTCATATTCCGGAATGATCGAAATGCGCATCGACCGCTCTGTGGGACAGTTGCAGAACCACCACTCTTTCATCCAAGAGTCTCTACACCTTCTAGAGGCTGAGTTAAAAGGCCTGGCAGGGCATATAGACTTTCTTCACCATGTCCTTGTTGAAAAACTAAATGACCACGATCTCATTGCAGCGAAGAAGGAAGTGAGCTTTCCTCTCGAGAAGAATTTTTTTGCAGTTGAAGCTTGGATTCCAGAAAATAAGGTCGCCTCAGTTTTTGCAATGATGGATGGGATGACGATAGGCGCGGAGGAGATCTCGATCGAAGAAGCTGATCGTGTGCCCACCTATATGGAAAACAAGGGGACCAACCGCATCGGAGAAGATCTAGTAAGAATCTACGATATCCCTTCTACCCGCGATAAGGACCCCTCCGGGTGGCTTTTCTGGGCTTTCGCCCTCTTTTTTGCCATTATCGTAGCAGATGGTGGATATGGCCTTCTCTTCCTTGCCACTGCCGTCTTGCTCCACTACAAATTTCCTCAAGCGAAAGCTATGGCTAAGCGCTTCATTAAACTTCTTGGCGTGCTTGCCATTAGCTGCATTCTATGGGGAGTCGCTACCTCTTCATTTTTTGGCATTGATTTTGCGCCGCACAGCTCTGTATCGAAATTCTCGCTTACCGGTTTCCTGGTTGAGAAGAAGGCCGCATATCATTTCGCTAAAAAAGATGATGTTTATAAGTACTGGACAGAGAAGTTTCCTCAAACCGCTACCGCGACAAATAGTGAAGAGTTTTTAATGCGGGCAACTGAGACGAAAAATTCCAAGATAAGTTACGAGATGTACGATGAGTTTAAAGATAACATCCTGCTCGAATTCTCCCTCTTGATCGGAGTGATCCACGTCGCCACCTCTTTTTTCCGCTATCTCAGAAGAAACCTAGCTGGAATTGGCTGGGTCGCTTTTATGGTTGGCGGCTACCTCTACTTCCCCTCGATACTCAAGTGCACCTCTCTTCTTCATTTCACAGGCATTATTCAGCCGGAAGAGGCAGCGAAGATCGGCCTTCAACTGGTTTATGGTGGAATGGGCCTTGCCGTTGTTCTCGCCCTCATTCAGAAGCGGCTCAAGGGAATTTCTGAGATTGCAAATCTAATACAAGTCTTTGCCGATGTCCTCTCTTATCTTCGTCTATACGCTCTTGCTCTTGCCGGATCGATGATGGCTCTCACTTTTAACGATCTGGGGATGAATATCGGCCTGGTTCTAGGATTTCTCGTGATTCTATTCGGACATGCAGTGAATCTCACTCTATGCAGCATGTCAGGGGTGATTCACGGCATGCGTCTTAATGTCATCGAATGGTACCACTACTCCTTTGAAGGAGGGGGGAAGCTGTTCAGACCTTTAAAAAAACTTAAACCTTAGAAAGTAGAATGGAGTTCATATGGATTTTGCAATGGTAGGACCCGCCCTTGTGTTGGGAATGGGATGCGTCGGAAGCTCGATCGGTTGCGGTATTGCGGGGATGGCTTCACATGCGGTGATGAGTAGAGTTGAAGAGAACCATGGAACATTTATCGGTATGTCGGCGGTCGCCTCATCTCAGTCGATCTATGGATTCGTACTCATGATTCTGATGAAGAACAGCATTCAAGCTGGAACTCTAAGCCCACTTACAGCAATTGGAATCGGCTTTTCCGTTGGACTTGCTCTTCTCGTCTCCTCGGTTTATCAGGGAATGTGCGCGGCGTCAGGAATTCAAGCCTCTGCCAAACAGCCCGCGATTATCGGAAAGTGCTTTGCAGCGCTTGGAATCGTAGAGTCGTTTTCACTCTTCGCATTCGTCTTTGCCCTTCTCTTGATATAGCCTTTCGAGGTAATAAGAGGGTAAATGGAGGAGTTAAGCCGTGAAGAAGAGGGTGGAAACAGATAGCCTGGGCCAAGTAGAGGTGCCTGTGCACAAGTATTACGGCGCCCAAACTCAACGCTCCATCGATAATTTTCCTATCGGTACCGAGAAGATGCCCATGGAGCTCATTCAAGCTCTCGGCATCGTGAAGAAAGCTTGCGCGATCGTGAACTCCGAACTGGGACTCCTCCCTCGAGAAAAAAAAGAACTTATCGTTGGCGTCTGCGACGAGATTATTGAGGGGAAGCTTCACGACCACTTTGAACTCGTCGTCTGGCAGACGGGTTCTGGCACTCAGACAAACATGAATGTCAACGAGGTCATCAGCAATCGAGCGATTGAAATGGTCGGTGGAAAGTTAGGGTCGAAAGACCCGATCCATCCGAACGATGATGTGAATAAATCGCAATCCTCGAATGATGTCTTTCCCACTGCCATGCACATTGCGGCTGTTTTAGCTATTCGAGACCAGCTCCTTCCAAAGCTTGAAACCATCTGTAAAGGCTTTGAAAAAAAGGCAGAGGAGTTCAAGGGGATCGTTAAAATTGGACGCACCCATCTCATGGATGCAACACCCCTTACACTTGGTCAGGAGTTTTCAGGATACGCCTCGCAAATTGAGCATGGGATCCGCGCGCTTAAAGCAACCCTTGCAAGCTTAAGCGAACTCGCCCTTGGGGGAACAGCAGTTGGAACAGGGATTAATGCTCCCGCCAAATTCGGAGAGCAGACTGCAGCAGTGATTGCAAAGCTCACCAGCTATCCTTTCATTACCGCTCCAAATAAATTTGAAGCTCTTGCAGCTAATGATGCTATTGTCGAGGCCAGTGGCGCTTTAAAGAGAGTCGCCTGCTCTTTCATGAAGATTGCAAATGATATCCGCTGGCTCGCTTCGGGCCCAAGAAGCGGCCTCGGCGAGATTTTTATTCCTAGCAATGAGCCCGGCTCTTCGATCATGCCAGGCAAGGTGAACCCCACACAGAGCGAAGCGATGACGATGGTTGCAGCTCAAGTGATTGGGAATGATACGACCATCGCAATTGCAGGCTCGCTTGGAAATTTTGAGCTCAATGTTTTCAAGCCCGTCATGATCTATAACCTCCTCCAGTCGATTCGACTGCTTGGAGATGTCGCGTTGAATTTTCACAAGCGCTGCCTCGTGGGCATCGAGCCCAATAAGAAGCGTATTGCTGAACATCTGAATAACTCGCTCATGCTTGCCACAGCACTCAATCCTGCCATCGGTTATGACAAGGCAGCAAAAGTTGTCCAGAAGGCGTACACCGAAGGAACCACCCTAAAAGAGGCCGCGGTATCCCTCGGCTTTCTCACTCCCGAAAAATTCGATGAGATCGTCGATCCCAAAAAAATGATCTGAAGAGAAGAGAGGGAGAAGATCGGGCGCGGGCACGCACACGGGCTCGTTCACGAAAGAAAGAAACGGGAGCGGGTAAGAGAAGAAGAAAGGACTTCTTTCTTTATCTTTTTTTTCGTGAACGAGCCCGTGTGCGTGCCCGCGCCCGATCTTCTCCCTCTTTCTTAGTCGGAGTGGTTGAGGTGGATGCCGAGCTTGGTGAGGAGATATCTGCCGACGAGTATCGGGTGTTGGAGGAGGAGCTTCACGAGGATGAAGTAGTTGACGTCTTCAATCTTTTTGCAAATGAGTTCAGGTTTATTTGCTAAGGCGTCATCGATCCAATTCTTATAAAAAGGGGGAAGCAGCTTGGGAAGCGCTCTGACATCGAAAAAAGCCACTGCTTTTGTCTCCCTACTGCTTCTCGCCTCACCACTTGCAATTCTGCACTCGAAATAGTGGGTGCGCTGCGTCAAGCGGTTGACTGGAAGGTATTCCGCAATTTTCCGAACGATCTTCACTTCAAAACCCGTCTCTTCAAGCGCCTCTCTGAGAGCTGCCTCTTCTGGAGACTCGCCGCGATCGATTCCTCCTCCTGGAAGTACCCACACTGGAATGTCGCGTCTTTTTACAAGCACAATAGAAGTTTGCTCCTCATTCAGGATGATCACAGCAACGGCTTCTTGCGGCTTTTCGGGCATGAAAATATCTCGAGAAATTAATTACGACGGTACATAATAAGCATTCATCAAAAAAGAGCGCCAGTGTTTAAAAAAATTCTTTGCGCCAGCCTTCTAATTCTGCTCGCGTCCTGTGGGGGAAGCTACCTCTCTGTCAGGCAGGAGTGGATCGACGCTCGCTACCTTGCCAGTACCTACGTAGCCACGCCCGACCCACGGCAAGCACATCCTCCGACTGGGCAGAAGCTTGTCATTCACTGGTGGGTTCCCTCTGCACTTCTAGAAAAGAAGCCTCAGCTCATCATTAAAATCATCTATTGGAATTTTACAGAAAAGACGATCACACTCCCTCTCAATAGACGCACCGGTTACGAGACCTGTTCAGTCCTAGACAAGGAGTATGAGGAGACTCAGGGGATCTTAACCTATCGCGTTGAGATCGTCACTGACGACAACCAGATTTATAAAGAGTGGACGCACAAGCTCTGGGTCAATCTGGTTAAGATCGATGATCAGACTTTCCCTCCTATCGAAAATGTCGAGCTCGAGCCAGAAGAGAGGCCCGATGATCCCGATGCGTTCGATGAAGAGCTATATGCGCAAGATCCCTACTTTGAAGAAGAGAGCGAACTAATTGGAAAAATGGAGAAGGATCTGTTTAGACAGTCGACAGAATGAGCTCTTCTGTTGAGATCCAGTCGAGGCAGGGGTCTGTGATTGAAATGCCATATTTAAGTGGTGAACCGTCGAGATCGAAGCGCTGGCTGCCAGCATGCAGGTGGCTTTCTAACATCACTCCCATGATCCGATCGCTTCCCTTTTGCACCTGCTGTATTACGGCAGCAAAAACTTCTTTCTGTTTTTCATAATCCTTTTGGCTATTCCCATGCGCGCAATCGATTAGGAGCCTAGGAGAGAGGCTCTGCTCTTTTAGGCTTTCACATGCTCTATTCACAGACTCCTCGTCGTAGTTGGTTCCACTTAAAGACCCTCTGAGAACGAGATGAGAACACGGGTTGCCAGAGCTCTGTTTAGGCGCAAGCTTCCCTTCGTTATCGACATATAAAAAAGTGTGCGGCGCTTTTGAAGAGAGGATGCTATGAAGAGTCTGGTCCAGATCCCCATCAAGACCATTTTTGAAACCGATGGGAAAGGGGAGAGAAGAGGCTAGCTGTCTATGTGGTTGTGAATAGGAGGTTCGCGCTCCGATAAAGCCCCATGTGATCAGGTCGTCGAAGTAGAGCGATACGAGCGGGTCTACAAACTCAACGGCTATTGGAACTCTTAACTTTGCAAGCTCAATAAAAAGTTGTCGGGAGAGGCGGAGGCCCGCTTCAATTGAGGAGGAGCCATCCAGGTGTGGATCGTAAAGAAGACCCTTCCATCCCACACCCGTCCTGGATTTCTCCACGTAGACGCGCATGACCAGAAAAGAGCTCTCCTCTATTTTTAAGGAGAGCTTCTTCAGCTCTCTTGCATAATCTAGGGCGCCTTCTATTTCGTGGATTGAACAGGGACCTGTGATGATCGCGAGGCGTCCATCTCTTCCTGAGGCGATCTCTTGGGCTGCTTTACGGCTCCCTTCAATAAACGCTCTCTCCTCATTTTCCAGGGGGAGTTCGGCTTTTAAATCTGCAGGAGATGGGAAGTTCTTATATTCAAACATAATGTAATAACTTACCACGGCTCGCCAAAAATTCAAAGGATCGATTAGTATGGTCGGCCATGATTTCAACCTCTATTGTCTCGTTTCTAAATCACATCGACAGCTGGATGTGGAACTACTGTCTAGTCATCCTCTTATGCGGGCTTGGAGTTTTCCTTACTGTCCGCCTAAAAGGGATGCAGTTTCGCTACCTCGCCTACTCTCTTAAACTCGCCTTCACCCGCAGCGACGACAATGCTGAGGGGGATATTAGCCAGTTCCAATCGTTAATGACAGCACTTGCTGCGACGATCGGCATTGGAAGCATTGCTGGAGTTGCAACTGCAATCGTGGCTGGCGGCTTTGGCGCGATCTTCTGGATGTGGGTGATCGCCCTCATCGGAATGGTCACAAAATTCGCTGAGGCGATCCTCGCAGTCAAATACCGCATCGTGGATAAGCGCGGAGAGATGTGCGGCGGTCCCATGTACTACATCACTCAGGGACTTGGTTGGCGCTGGCTAGGCGTTGTTTTTGCGGTCTTTGGCGCCCTATCGGCATTTGCTGGCGGCAATATGACCCAGTCCAATTCGATTGCAGCTGCGATGCACGACCTCATTGGCCTCTCTCCGCTCTGGTGCGGTATCATTCTCATGATGTTTACCTCTGTCGTCATCCTAGGCGGCATTAAAACCATCGGGAAGGTGAGCTCATACCTCGTGCCCATGATGGCACTCATGTATGCAATTGGAGGAGTCATCATCCTCTGTGCACATTATGAGCGCATTCCCGCAAGCCTCATGAATATCGTCTCCACGGCTTTCACCGGACAGGCCGCCTTCGGAGGCTTTTTGGGCGCCTCGGTGATGGCTGCGATCCAGATGGGAGTTGCAAGAGGCGTCTCTTCGAATGAAGCAGGCCTTGGAAGCGCTCCGATTGCGGCAGCCGCCGCAAAGACCGATGTCCCCGGAAGACAGGCTCTTATTTCCATGACTGGCGTCTTTCTGTCGAGCATCGTCGTATGCACCATCACAGCCCTCGTTGTCTCAGTAACTGATGTTCTCGGCATGGTTGGCGCAGATGGCAGGGCACTGAATGGTGCGCCTCTTGTGATGCAAGCCTTTCGATCTGTCATTCCCGGCGGGGGAGCGATCGTCGCCATCGGCCTCGTCCTCTTTGGTTATACAACCATCATCGGCTGGGCCTACTACGGAGAGAAGTGCATCGAGTTTATGGCAGGGGAGCGGACGCTAAAAATCTACCGCATTCTTTTCTGTCTCATGGCCTTTTTTGGCGCTATCATGAGCTTTGATATCGTCTGGCCTCTTGTCGACATCATGAATGGTCTGATGGCCCTTCCCAACCTCATTGGACTCTTCGCTCTTTCTGGCGTCGTTGTCGCAGAGGCTAACGGCTTTTTTGCCCTCTTGAAACACGAGAAAAAAGAAGCTGAGCTGTCGTGAACAAAGATCTTTTTCAGCCGCTCGATGAGAGTCATCTCCATGAGGCTCACCATTTCCGCAAGGGCGTGATTCTCATGCTCATCTTTGGCCTCTTTTCGACCTGTATCGTAGCTCTTGCGCGCAAGCTGCAAGAGAGCACTGAGATCCCCACTATCATGCTCTTCCAGAATCTGGTTGGACTTCTCTTTACCTTGCCCAGCGTGATAAAGCACCATTTTAAGGATGTGAGGAGAGCCCCTTTTCGCCTACTGCTGATTAGGTGCATTTTTGGTCAGTTGAATACTGTGATGGTTCTTATGGCCATCAGAAGCATCTCGCTTGCAAACACCGTGCTTCTGAATAATACGGCACCGATTTTTGTCCCTCTTGTTGCCTACTTCTGGTTGAAAAAAAAGATTGAGAAGAAGATCTGGATCGGAATTTTTCTCGGATTTCTCGGCGTAATGCTCATTTTGAAACCCACCTCCGAAGTCTTTAACTACGGCGCCACTTATGCGCTCATCGGGGGAGTCTTTCTCGCAGTCGTGATGATTACAATTAGACTGCTCTCATCTAAAGAGAAGAGCCGCGTTGTGATGTTCTACTTCTTTCTTACTGGCGTTCTGCTCGCCCTTCCATTCTCTATTGCAACCTGGACCGCTCTCTCAGCTCAAACTCTAATTCTGCTCATCGGACTCGGGCTAATCACCATCATCGCTCAATCGATTTTTATGCTCGCCTTCCGCTATGGAAGCGCCACGCAGCTCAGCCCCTTTACCTACACCGCAGTTGTCTACTCTGCACTCTTCGACTGGTTCTTCTGGGATAAGATACCCACCTACCTCTCCATCATCGGCATGATCCTCGTAGCCGCAGGCGGCATCTACGCCATCTTCTACACTCGTCCCATCAAGCCCGCAAAACCCACTTAAAAAAGCTTCCTGACTCTACATGACGGCGCAGCAGTTTTGCCCCTCATCTTTTGCTCCTGGCAGATAGCAGCAGTCGCACCACTCCTCTTCGACTTCTCTACCTTTTTTAATAAAAGTGGTGTGTCTGCACCCCTTGTGATCTAAATGGCAAATATGCCCGGTATCCTTGCGGCCATTTACAAAGCGCCCTTGGAAATAGCAGTTGTCATTATAGCGCATTTTGCCATGACCATCAGGTATATTGTTTTCGTTGACCTCTCCATGGTATATGCTTCCATCATCATAGGTAATTGAGATGCACTTTCTTGTAGGAGCTTCTTCTCCCTCATCTGCAAGGCTTGAGATCGAACTTGCCCCTTCTCCAGCAAACCCTTGCCTGGCTGGGGCCGCTCTTGAAGCTGCGCCTGCACCGCGGTATACTGGTTCACTTGCAACCCTTGCACGCAGCAGCGGTTCCGAAGCAGATGTCGAGGTCATAGAAAGCTCCTGTGATTAATCTGGTCGGAACGAGACTATATCGAATGTGAAGTAAAATTTAAATTTAGATTTGCACCCCTCTCCTTTTTCTAGAAGAGAAGACCCGCCCGGGAAAATGGACGTTAATGGACACGCGCTGAAGAAAGAATTCTTTCCCCTCTTGCCCGCCTGTCCATTTCCTGTCCGTTCCTCGTCCATTAATGTCCATTTTTCTCGGCGGGCTCTTCTCCGAGCGCTCTTCTCCTAGATTTTGGCGCGGTGGAGACGGAGGGCGTTCCAGACGACGGAGACGGAGCTGAAGGCCATAGCAGCGCTTGCGATCACCGGGCTGAGTAGAATATCGAATGAGGGATAGAGAATGCCCGTGGCGATAGGAACGCCGAGGGCGTTGTAAATAAAAGCGAACCAGAGGTTCTGACGGATGTTGTGCATAGTGG
The DNA here is from genome assembly GCA_016185065.1 of Chlamydiales bacterium. Lineage (NCBI taxonomy): Bacteria > Pseudomonadati > Chlamydiota > Chlamydiia > Chlamydiales > Chlamydiales bacterium. The sequence continues at coordinate 474,048 of JACPOL010000008.1, read as the reverse complement.
CGATGCTGAGGTTGCGGGCTCGTGCGATACCGCGCAGATCTCCGTGAACGAGAGTGATGCCGGCGCTTTCAATTGCAGCATCGGAGCCTGTCCCCATGGCGATGCCGACGTCTGCTTGAGCAAGCGCGGGTGCGTCATTGATTCCATCTCCTGCCATTGCGACGATCTTGCCACGCTCTTGAAGCTGCTTTACAATCTTGCCCTTATGCTCAGGAAGTATCTCCGCTTCCACTTCATCGATATTCAACTTTTTAGCAACGACGCGCGCTGTTGTGAAGTTATCTCCTGTAAGCATCACGATCCGGATTTTAGCTTCATGAAGCAGATCGATCGCCTCGAGAGTGGACTCTTTAATCTTATCAAACACTGCGAGGACACCAATCGGCTTTTTATCTACAGCCACAAAGATCGCTGTCTGGGCCTGCCCCCTATAGCTCTCTGCCATGTCGTGGAGAGCCGAGACGTCGAGCCCCAAAGTGATCATCAGCTGCCTGTTGCCAACTGCCACGCTCTTGCCGTCGATGACGCCGGTTACTCCAAGACCCGCATGCGACTGAAACTCTTCTACCTTCTCAAGAGCGAGCCCCTTCTCTTTTGCCGCCTCGACGATGGGTTGAGCAAGAGGATGCTCGCTGCCGAGCTCTAAACTCGCGGCATAGCGAAGAAGGCGATCTTCACCACCACTCTCAATCGAGTAGATCGTGTTCAGGCGGATCTTACCTTCGGTCAAGGTGCCCGTTTTATCGCAGATGACGGTATTGACCTTTTCAAGCTGTTCAAGTGCCTCTGCATTCTTGATCAAGATCCCCTCGCTTGCTCCTTTTTCAACTCCAACCATGATCGACATCGGGGTTGCAAGACCAAGAGCGCAGGGACAGGCGATAATCAGCACCGAGACGGCATTAATGATTCCGTTTGCGAGCGCAGGCTCTGGCCCTACCAGATACCAGATCCAGAAGGTGAGAATTGCGATCATGACAACTGCGGGGACAAAATAGCCCGATACTCTATCTGCCAACTTCTGAATTGGAGCCCTGCTTCGTTGAGCTTCACTTACCATCTGCACAATGCGTGCAAGCAGGGTTTCGCTGCCCACTTTTTCTGCGCGCATGAGGAAGCTGCCGCTCTGGTTTAATGTGGCGCCGATCACTCTGCTTCCAACTCTTTTATCTTGTGGTAGCGGCTCTCCAGAGATCATCGACTCATCAACACGGCTGAAGCCCTCGATCACCACTCCATCCACGGGGATCTTCTCTCCGGGTTTAACGCGCAGGATATCTCCTCGGGTAACCTGATCGAATAGAACCTCCTGCTCTTGGCCGTTTCGCGATACGAGAGTTGCCGTTTTTGGAGAGAGGCCCAGAAGCGCTCTAATTGCATGGCTCGTCTTGCTGCGGGCCCTAAGTTCTAGGACCTGTCCCAAAAGCACAAGCACAGTGATTGCAGCAGAAGCTTCGAAGTATACGCTGACGCCTTCTTTTGGTGCTGCTACATCGATTGATGTCGGAGAGGGGAAGAGCTCAGGAAAGAAGAGAGCGATAATGCTGTAGATATATGCGGAGCCCACACCGATCGAGATCAGTGTGAACATATTGAGCTTCCCATTGATGATCGACCGGCCTCCGCGTACAAAAAAGGGCCAGGCGCCCCAGAGGACAACAGGCGTTGCAAGGAGCGCTTCGATCCACATGCTGCTGGCAGGGGAGAGAAGGTCTCCAAAAAGAAAGAGGAGCATGAGGGGAAGTGTCAGCGCAAGGCAGACGCCAAAACGCCTTGTCATCGAGCTGAGCTCACTATCTTCCTGCGTTTCGGCAGAAAATCCTCTCGATTCAAGCGCCATTCCGCAAATGGGACAAGAGCCAGGAGTATCCTGAAGCACCTCGGGGTGCATCGGACAGGTGTACTGATCTGTCATTTACTCGTTCTTAAGTAGAAAATTTCTTGAGCTTGCTCATCACTTCTGCGAGCTCTTTATCTGCTTGCACAATAGCAGCTTTCAATTTTTCTACAAGTTCTGCGGGGGCTCTCTGAACAAATTGTGGATTAGCCAGCTGCTCGCGCGTCTTATTCTGCTGCTGGATTAGCTTCTCCTGCTCTTTGGTAAGGCGGATCAGCTCCTTCTCTCTCATCTCTGCAGGGAGTGGGATAACAAGCTTGATGCTGCCTACCACTGCGCTGGCCGAGAAGGAGAGGGGCGTCTCTTCTGTTTCAAACTGCATGTTCTGGATGCGCACAAGACTCTGAACCAGCATCTGATTCTCTTTTACGATCTTAAACTCCGGATCGTTTGAAGAGCCGATGAGGATCAGGTCGGTGGCAGTGCCGGGAGGGAGCTGCATCTCTGCACGAATGTTGCGCACAGCGTGAACGATGCTATCCATCAGCGCAAAACGGCGCTCGATCTCAGCATCGATATCGCTTGCGCGTACAAGCTTGGGATAAGACGCAACTGCGCAGGCAGCAGTGCGAAGAGCTTCTGAAGCTGCTTTCACATACGGCTCATGAGTGAGAGGGGCATCAGAGCTAAAGCGCTCTTTCAGAATCTGGAAGAGCTCTTCAGTCACAAAAGGCGCCATCGGATGCAAGAGGCGCACCATGTGGCAGAGAATTGTCACAAGCACTCTCTGCTTGTTTACGCGCACATCAGGAGTTCCCACCTTTCCAAAAAGGAAGGGCTTCACAAGTTCGACGTAGTAGGCGCAGAACTCTTTCCAGAAGAAGTCGTAGGCGCAGGTTGCAGCCTTGTCGAACGCATAACCCTCTAAATGTCCCTCTACCTCTTGAGTAATTTTATTCAGAAGCGAAAGAATCCAGCGGTCTTCGAGTGTAAATAGAGCTGAATCCAGACCTTTTGCAAAAGCATCTGGGGTGAGATCCTCTACGTTCATCAGCACAAAACGCGCGCCGTTCCAGACCTTGTTGGTGAAGTTCTTAAACTCTTCAAAGCGTCTGCGGTCGAGGTCGATCTGCCTCGCGTGAGTGGCACTTGCACAGAGCGCCATGCGCATCGCATCGGTTCCGTAACTGTCGATGATTTCGATCGGGTCGATGACGTTTCCCTTCGATTTGGACATCTTCTCCCACTTGGAGTGCACTTCAGGAGGTGTGGGCTGTCCGAGATCGTATCCATCGCGCTCTTTGCCGGTGACAAAAGAGGTGGAGCCATCCTTCTGATACTTCCAGTAGGACTTTCCGTAGATAAGGCCGTGGATGAAGGTCTCGGTAAATGGTGGCTCGTCGAGAGCATATTCTCCCATGAGAATCATGCGCGCTGCCCAGAAGAAGAGGATGTCGTGTCCGGTAACAAGCGTGCTGTTGGGATAGAACTTCTCCAGATCTGGCGTCTTCTCGGGCCAGCCCAGGATGCTGAAGGGCCAGAGAGCGGATGAGAACCAGGTGTCGAGTACGTCCTCGTCTTGAGCCCACTCTTCGGGCGCCTTCTTAACTTCAGGGGGAAGATCTGTGCCTGCATAGCAGATCATCTCTTCCGGGTTCGCCTTTTTGTACCAGATGGGAATGCGATGTCCCCACCAGAGCTGCCTCGAGATGCACCAGTCGCGAAGATTCTCAATCCAGTGGAAGTAGGTGTGATCCCAGTGAGCCGGAAGGAGCTTAACGCGTCCCTCTTTTACGGCAGAGATCAGCTTCTCTTTGAAGGGCGCCATGCGAACAAACCACTGCTTAGAGAGGTAGGGTTCGATGATCGCTTTTGAGCGGTAGGAGAGGCCCACTCTGTGCTTATAGGGCTCTACGCGCTCTAGTAGTTTTAGCTCTTTGAGCTTCTGCACGATGATCTCGCGCGCCTCTTCTTTTGGAAGCCCTTGAAACTCTCCGCCATTCTCATTGATGTGCCCGTCGGGAGTGAGGATGTTGATAAGGGGAAGATTGTGTCTGTGGGCGATCTCATAGTCGTTTGGATCATGAGCAGGAGTAATTTTAACAACGCCAGTGCCAAATGTCGGATCGACGTGGTGATCTGCAACCACGGGAATGCGTCTTCCCATCAAAGGAAGGATCAGTGTGCTGCCGATAAGTGAGCTATATCTGTGGTCGCTTGGTGAAACTGCAACAGCGACATCTCCGAGCATCGTTTCTGGGCGCGTAGTGGCAATAATAATCGACTCGCGGCTTCCTTCAACCGGATAGCGGATATACCAGAGGCTTGTTGTTCTCTCTTCATACTCCACCTCGTCGTCGGCAAGAGCGGTCTGTGTGATCGGGTCCCAGTTCACGAGGTAGTCGCCGCGGTAGATGAGCCCATCGTCAAACATCTTCTTGAACATCGTGCGCACGGCAAGGTTGCGCTTCTCATCCATGGTGAAGGCAAGGCGCGACCAGTCGCAAGAACAGCCAAGACGTTTGATCTGCGAAAGAATCTGATTTTCGCTCGTCTCTTTCCAAGCCCAGACGTGCGAGAGAAACTCCTCTCTAGAGAACTCTTTACGGCGCTTGCCCGTTTTTGCGATCAGCTGTTTTTCAACGACTGTTTGTGTGGCGATGCCCGCATGGTCCGTCCCAGGAACCCAGAGAGCCTCATAGCCGCTCATCCGCTTCCAGCGGATCAGCACGTCCTGCAGAGTGTCGCCAAGCGCATGCCCCATGTGGAGCACACCTGTGACGTTTGGAGGAGGAATAGAGATCGAGTAGGCGGGCTTTGTGCTCTTCGCATCTGCCTTAAAAAAACCGCCCTGCTCCCAAAATTGGGACCACTTCTCCTCAACCTTCTTCGGATCGTAAGCTTTATCGAGTTCTGCCATAAGGCGCCCACATTTTATAGTTCTGTAAAAGAGCGCTCGGAGAAGAAGCGGACGTAAATGGACGAGAATGGACAGGAAACGGACGAAAACGGACACGCGCTGAAAAGAGAAAGAATTTTCTCTCTCTCTTGCCCGCCTGTCCGTTTCCTGTCCATTTTCGTCCGTTTCCCGTCCATTAATGTCCGTGTTCCCAGGCGGGCTTCTTTCCGAGCGCCTTGACGGAGTTAAGGCGCAGAAGTGTAGCAGAAAGCGCTGAGATAGTCCAGCAGGTGCTGCTGGTTTAGCGTGCGGCTGCGGTAAGAGATGTAGCCGTCGGGGCGGATGAGGAAGAGGCTTCCTTCCTTTGCAGAATAGACTTTTCGTACGGTTTCACCCTCTGCTAGGAGAGTGGCGATGCCGAGGGATTCAAGTTTTTCTTTGATGTGTGCCGGCAGGGGAGCAAAGGTAAGAAGGAGAAAATCTTTTTGACGCAGGGCGTCAAAGAGCTTCGTCCGATCTGCAAGCTCAGCATCCGGGGCTCGCACGCCTACTTTTGGTGCGCACCAGAAGCGGTCCCAAAAAGATTGAGAGCGAATGGAGTTTCCCTTGTAGCGGATGGAGATGCCAGCCATTCCTCGCAGAAGAATCATTCTTGCAGGAGTTTTAAGAAGAAGGCGCATCACAAAGCTTGCGACATCCTTGGTCCACTTTACTGGAGAGGTGATGATCTCTGTTACGAGCGTCGTTGAAAAGAGAACGCGTTTTGCAACCGGATGGCGCTCCTTCTGATAACTATTTAGAAGAGAATCGGGAGCTCTTCCACTCTCCACAAATGCTAGCTTCCATGCGAGGTTATAGGCGTCTTGCACGCTCATGTTTAGCCCCTGTCCACCCGCTGGGCTGTGGATGTGCGCCGCATCTCCCGCCAAGAAGATATTTTCAAAACGCATCTGAGAGACGATGCGTCTATGCACATGAAAGAGAGAGATCCAGGTGGGGTTTTTAATGTGAAGATCTCCAAATCCGATCCGCTGGCGTGCCATCTTTTCAAAGAAGTCCAGATCGAGAGTTTCTGCTGTGATCTTTGAATCTTCAGGAAAAGGGGCGATGAGACGGAACTGGTTCGGTTGAGGAAGAGGGACAAAACCAAAGAGCCCCTCATCGCTGAAGAAGAGGTGAGCTTCATCGTGCGCATAAGGTCCCTCAACGGTGAGATCTGCAAGAATGAATACCTCGGAGAACTTCGTTCCTTTGAATGGAACGTTCAAACTGTGGCGCACGCTGCTGTGAGCTCCATCGCAGCCGATGATCCAAGTGGGAGCAATCAGCTCCTCTTCTCCCGTTTTTTGGGAGAGCGTCGCACACCCGTTTCTTATCGAAGAGAGCTTCACTCCCCGTTTGATCTTCTTTCCAAAGCTCTCTAGATGCTCGGTGAGAATGCGCTCTGTTTCAGCTTGAGGAATGCTCAAAATATAGGGGAAGGGGGAGTCTATCTCCCGCAAGTTCACTTCAAGTAGCTTTTTTCCATTGCGATAGACGTTGAGCTGTCTTACCGGAAGGCCATGTTTAAGAAAGGGTTCGATGATTCCCATCTTCTGAAAGGTCTCAAGTGTTCTCGGCTGGATTCCAAGAGCCCGCGACTGCATCGTGCGCCTTTCAAGAGGTTCGATAAGACGAAGATCGATCCCTCTCCTTGCAAGTTCGCACGCCAGCGTAAGACCCGTCGGGCCCGCACCAGCAATTAGTGCGACTCTGCTTTTAAAAAGCTGGATAGGTTTTTGAGACATATTTTAACTCTTGATTTAAGCGCTTCTGCCAGACACTTCTGTCGGGCGATTGAGCAGAGTGTAGAAAGAGAGAGAGCTGCCTTAAAAGTTGGACTTTTTTCCAGTAGAATGCGCGCCTGCTCCACCCTTTTTTGAAGTCGATCTTTCCTTTTAAAAAGAAGGCGAGAAGTGCGCTTGTCGGAAGGTAGGAGAGCTCGTCTATCGAGGAGAAGTGGTCGAGCGACGCCTTTTTTCCTTCGAGTTTACGCAGGAGGCAGCCATAGAGAGTAAATAGCGGAGAGTAGGGATTTGAGAGTTCAGATAGTGAGTAACGAGAGAAGAGAGCTGAAGCCGCTTCCCACTTCTTCTCATGCAGCAGAACAGTTGCAATGAGGTCATCCATGCCGCTCTCTTCTATCACTTTCAGGTAGGGGAGCAGCAGAGAGGATCTCTGTCTATCCAGAATCTTTCTAAATAAGTAGCGGCAGGCTCTCTGCTCGCTAAATCCACGAGGGGTCGGATAGATGGCAAAGAAGTTCTCCAGCGCTTTTTTCGGGCTCTCATCCACCATGAGAAGGGGAGAGTCTGGGGGGAGATGCTCTTTTGCAAGAGCCGTGCATCCGAGATAGAGAAGGGCAAAGAGAGCGTTATCCGCGATCTCTTTGGGCGGATGGCTCTCCAAAATTTCAATCAGCGTAATCGGCTTCGCAAGCCAGAAGGCGAGCTGAACCGAGAGGTTAGCGAGAAAATCTATCTGGTCAGCGCTCTCATCGATGAAGGGGAGCGGCTCTAGGTGGTTTTTCAAACTCTCGAGAAGTTTCTGCCCATCCTGCGTCGAGAAGATGTGGGGAAGTTGTCTAAGCGCAAGAAGTGCAAAGTGGTAGGCGGAGACTTTATCTTGAGCTGTGCTCTCATGCAGGCGGAAGGTGATCTCTTCCGTTAAAATAGGAAGCAGAGGGTGCCTCGGGTATTTGCGCAGTGCAAGCTCGAGGCACTTGACCTCGTCTTCGATCTCACCCCACACTTTGTACACAAGAGACTTTCCTAAATACTCCAGGGGAGCCCCAGGCGTTGTTCTTAGCCTGCTAAACTCTTCAAGCGCCAGTGAGAAGAGGAGTTTTTTTCTCGTTTTTCTCGTCTCAGAGGTCGCCTCTTCTAGAAGTGTAACGCCCGCGCGGAAGAGAGCCTCCCTTCCCTCAGCCCTTCCCGGAAAGCAGTAGCCGATACGCCGGTATTCACTCAGCGCCTTGCCATAGAGGCGGTTCGCCAAGAAGGCATCTGGAACCGCTAAGCAGTTGACTTCGACGCTTAAGCTTCCCACAAAGATTTTTAACGCCTCCATCTGAAGGTCGGCATCGCGCAGAAGCAGTCCCACGTGCGTGCCTATCACAGGGCGATGGCTCAAATAGTGCATCTGCAGCTTGCCATCTAGAAAAAGGCGAACGTTATTGTCAAATTTTTCAATGCATAGCGTGTGCTGCTGGCCCCGCTTTAACACAACACCCGGAAGAGCCATCACCTCGATGCCGCTGCGGAAGAGCCTTGAAGAGGCCTCCTCCTCTGCACTTAGCCAGAAGGAGTAGCCCTCATTGAGTCCTACGCGTTCAGAGCGCTCAGGCACGCAGAGAAGAATGCCAACTCCTCTTCCGCTTGCGCCAAGCGAGATCTTCGTCTCCATGCGAATATTTCCCGGAAAGGAGCCCTTTGAGATCATCAGGTTAACCCACTCCATCACGTCGGGCTGTCTTGTGATTGCAAGATGTTTTGCAACCAGGATATTCTCTTCAAACTCCCAGTCAGCTTTTTGCCCCAAGTTCAGCTCCGCTGCGGGGATCCACTCGGGCCTGCCCTCGCTATAGTTTTGAAGCTCTTCAATCAGGTCGGTTACCTTTTGGTAGCGATCCTCTTTTTTGGGAGAGAGGCACTTCTTTGCAATTGCCGCCAGCTGAAGCGGGATGTCTCGATAGGGCGACGCCTCCACTGGATCTAGAATCTCCTCGCGGGCCATCTGCTTGCGGAACTCGGGAAGAGTCGTGCGGTGAAAGGGGAGGCGTAGCGTTAGCAGCTGGTAGAGGATCACGCCAAGCGCATAGATGTCGGTAAGAAGCGAGGGCCTCTCTCCCTGCGCCCTCTCCGGCTCCATGTAGACGAGCGTGCCCGGGATCTTTCCAGGCCCCGTGATCTCTGGATGTGTGTGCTCGATTGCTGGAGCGGGTAGGTCGTCTCCATTTTTGCCTAGAAAATCGGCAAGACCCCAATCGAGGATCACCACCTCGCCATACTTTCCAATGATGATGTTCTCTGGCTTAAGATCGCGGTGGAGCACCCCCCTCGAGTGGACGTAGGCGATCGCCTGGCAGATGTGCAGAAAGATGCGCATGAGGGCAGGAACGGAGCTCCCCACGGGGTGCTGAGGCTCTCCCTTCTTCTCCTGCTGGCGCGTGGTCAGGAGGATCTCTTTTAAGGTCTCTCCCTCCACGTAGGGCATCGTATAGTAGGAGCTCTCCGCACTATCGCAGATCGCATAAATAGGGATGATCGAAGGGTGGGTAAGCTGAGCTGCGATTTTTGCCTCTCGCAAGAAGCGCTCGTGCATCACCTTGTGTTTGGCAAGGTCTGGCCGGATGCGCTTTATCGCAATCAGCCGCCCGCAGCTCGGGTCCCTGCCCAGAAAGACCTCTCCCATGCCGCCCTTTCCAAGGCTGCCCACCAGTTCAAAAGGTCCAATTTTAGTAGGAGATTGATGCATATGAGGCCATCATTCGAAAATAGCGAATTTCTGGATAGACAATTTTTTTAAGTCGTTAATAATTAAAGCGATGTAAATTCTAAATATAAATTGAAATTAACTAAAAAATTTAGTAAACTATTTGTAATTATTTTTTAATTTTATGGAGTTTTTATGACATCAACAAGTTTAACAACATCTCAGAGATTAAATGAGGAGTTCTACTCGTGGACACGCCTCGTTACCGAGTATGCGAGTAGCGACAAACCTGCGGAAGTATCCGAGCTTATTCGCTCCCATTTTCAGACCCGAAGAGCTGCTCAAGCCTACATCTCATCACTCACGGAGAGAACCCCTCCTAGAGATGGATCCCCTTATCCTCGAGCGGGTGTATTCAAAATTCCAGTAAGCATGTTCTCTTCTCCCTATCGAGGTCGAGGAGATAGTTTCTATCCCATCGTGCATGAAGCGTTAACAGAGATGGCGCTGGTGCCTGAGGAGAGAGCGCTGATCAGAGCAGTTGCTTCTGAAGCTGACAAGAGGAAGGCACAAGTAGTCTTTGAGAAGGCGGTTACAGACCCCTTCGAACAGATGTTTGCTAAAATGGGAAGTAAGCTTTTAGGTGGTTTTGGTAAAGAGGCCGCTCATGAGTCGTGCGCGCAAGCTGGAATAAAGGAGCTTAGCCATTTTGAGAGGTATATAGGTGCAGCAGAAGAGATCCATACAGTTACATTGGATATAGATCGCACTTTTTTCACGTTAATGGAGGATGGAAAGGGTGAGCGTCACCTAGAAAAGCTATCTCTCCGCCGCACTCTCGCACATGAACTCGTCCACGTTTTCCACGCTTTAACCAGAAGGTACGAGGCGTTTGAGAAGCTTCCCAAAACCGTTCGCTGGACAAATGGCCATGAAGAGGCTGCTATTGCTGGAACTTGCGAAGGTGCCGTTTTCGAATTTTCTGAAAACGCCTTTGCCAGAGCGCGCGGAGAGATGCAGAGGCTCACACACCAAGGATGGTGGCTAGGCGATTCTAGAGAGGCTCTCTTTCTGCAAGCGCTTCAGGTTGGCGCTTACGGAACCATGCATACACTCATGCTAGAGTGGTTAAAGCGCAAAGTAAGTAGAGACTTTTGCGAAGAGCGAGTTGCACAGACTAAGAAGGTAGGTGCAGCGCTAGAGCAGGTGTTTCAAGTTCTTCCCAAAGATCTGGTCGCTAAATCGTTTGCAGGCGTCACTGCAGCTGTCGAAAAGCAGATGCAGGGAGTGCAGGAGGATCTAGGCGTATCCAAACTTTTCGATCTCGATCGCGTCCTTGATGAATATATTATCAAAGCCCGCACCATGCTGCCAGTGGAAATGCCAGCTCAAACCAATAAGTTAGATGAAGCCTTTTTTGATGAGCTTGTGAAACACAGACACGTTGCTTACGGCGTATTAATCGAATTTTTTAAGAATAACGGAAGAGAAAAGAGAGTAGAAGTCATCGAGAGAGAGATCGGAAAAATCCAGAAAGAGCGAGAAGATTTCCACCAGCGCCTCATAAAAGCCGGAGAACCTCTCTTTCGCATGCAAGCTGAGTTACAAGCACAAATCGCCAAAGATAATGCTGAGCGAGCCGAAAGTAAAAAGCAAAAAGCCGAAGGCAAAAAGGAGGGCTCGTCATGACAGCAGCATCTATGAGTCTTATTTCTTATTCTCCGACGGGGCTCGATACTCCCAAAAGAGCTAGAGTAGAGGCAGGGGAGAACCGCTTCAAGAGGTTCTCAAAAGCGCTTTTTAACTATGTTCACACCTTTCTAGATCCTAGAGAGCTCGCTGAACTGCTTCCAACTTGCAAGCGCCTCTATAAATCCGCAGGTGATATTTACCTGATGTCTTCAAGAGAAGTGAGAAGCGTGGAAGACGTTCTTGGCTGGTTGAAATTTTCAAATGAGAGTTTAAGAGTTCCCAGAAACTACACTCAAGTAGTCGATCTGATGAAAAACCTACGCTTCTTGAAGCTGAATGGGAAGGGTCTATTTTCCGCTAGAGCTCAAAGAGAGCAGGTCAGGCAGATTCTCGCTTCAAAAGTTGTTTCACAGCTCACTGAACTACACGTTAGTTCGGGGCTTTCCAACGCTACTGCTTATGACATCGCCACTAGGTGTTCCGAGTTAAATACACTCCATCTCAACTGGTGCTTCGACTTAACAGATGAGGGCACAACAAGGCTTACAAGACTTACAAAACTGCATACGGCCTCTTTTTACGGCTCTCCTAGAGTCTCTACAAAGACCGCCGAGCGTCTTGCTAAGATGCCCTCTTTAACAGGCGTCAATCTCATGGGATGCCTCGGCATGACGCATGAGGCGGTAAGCGCTCTTTTAGACGCCCCAAGTTTAAGAAGCCTAGAGCTGGGCGGCATCAACGGCGATCACGACTACCAAGAGCAGCAGAGAATTGCTGGTGTGATTGCAGAAAAGGGCGGAAATCTTACGCATCTAGTTACACTTCACACGCAGTATGAACCGGCTAGATTCATTCAGATTGCAAGTGGATGCCAGCAGCTGATTCAGCTCGACATGAGAGCCTTCGACCTCCCAACAGCTTCCCAGCGGGCTTCGCTGCGCAGCGCAATGGAAGAGCAGAATCCCCGCCTTACAATTTTAGGCCTTTGTCCCCCAGCTGATGCTGAGTCGGACTCTGACGAGTTTTAAGACTAATAATTTTTAATAGAGAGTTTTTATGACAACAATAGCAGCATCGATGAGTCTGGTTCCCTCTTCTCAGGTGGCCGCAAGGGTAGCTAGGGTAGAGAGTCGCTTTGAAAAGCTTCCGGATGTGCTTTTCAACAAGGTCCACGCCTTTCTTCTTCCGGAAGATCTCGCTAGCATCTTCTCGACATGCAGGGGTTTACGCGCAGCTGCAGATGTAAGCGTACGCACGCTTTTTCGCGGGATAAGAGAGTGTAGTTACATTTCAGATTGCTACCATCTCGCTTCAAAGAGTTCAAGAGTCGTTAAAGACTATGCGCAACTATTTGGAATAATGCCAAACCTCCGTTCGTTAACTTTAAGTTCCGAGTCGCTACATCTTGTAAGATTCCTACAAGATGGCTCGCCACACTCTACAAGAAACTTGTTCAAACGCGTACGCACCTTTACAAAACAGGATATTTTAGCGCTCGAAGGAGTAACTGTGGAAATTTTGGGTTTTAGCAGAATTTCACAGCTCACAAGTTTACATGTTCAAGGCCATAATTTGGGATTCTCCGATGAGAGTGCACAGAGAATTATCTCTGGATGTCCCCGATTAAACACGCTTACTTTTTCTGGCTGTGAAGAGCTAACTGATGAGGGCATAAGAGATCTTGCAAAACTCAAACAACTTGAAAGCGTATCTTTTGAAAGTTGCTGTCGACTGTCTCAGAGGAGTGCACAGGTACTCGCAAAAACACCCTCGTTGACAAGCGTGACTGTTGCTGATGGGTGTGTAGGAATAAAGCATGGATCCTTAGACGTTCTTCTAGACTCGCCAAGTTTAAGACGACTATCAGTGGGCTCCTTCTTAGGCCAAAATGAAGGCGATCAATTTCGTGTCATGGGTGTGGTCGCAAAAAAAGGGCGGAATCTTACGCATTTGTCTTTCAAATGGTACTTCCGAGACATCACCACTTGGGGAGCTGAGTGTCTTTGTGAAGTTGCGGAAGGATGCAAAAAACTGGTCTTCGTGGATCTCTCAAGCTTCAATAAAATAAGCAGCGGGCGGGCAGCGCAGATAACTTTGGCTTTTAAAGGCGTTGACGTTCGAATGCCGCGCATCGCCGCCGACATGGTAGATTATGATGAAGATGAACGCCCATAATTTTAATAGAGAGTTTTTATGACAACAGCAGCAGCATCGATGAGTCTGGTTCCCTTTTCTCAGGTGGCCACAAGCTCACCCAAAAGAGCGAGAGTAGAAGAAAGGGAAAATCGCTTTAAAAGGCTTTCTGCACCGCTTTTCAACTACGTTCACACCTTTCTTTGTCCGATGGAGAGAGCTTCGGTTCTGCCAACTTGCAAGCGCTTGCGCGAGAATGCAGAGGCTATCTGGCGTATGTCTCTACATGGAATAAGAAAAGTTGCCGATTATAGAACTAGCCTTTCGTCTCACTACCATTTCGCAAATGGAATAGGTTGCGCGATGGGCTGGGCGACGAATTACACAGAGCTAACCGATGAGATGCATAGCCTTCGCAGTCTATACTTGAGAGTGCGTTACACTTTAAGCACTCCGGTAAGCATGGAACGGCAAAGTCAAATAGACTACCCACGTGACTGGAGGGGGCTAGTTGCCGACTGGGAAGAGAGAGCTCATGCTGGTTTTAGACAAGCAGTAGTAGACATTTTGGCCTCAACAAGAATCAAACAGCTCACAAGTTTGAGTATTATTAGTGACAAGCAAGATTTGGGGCTTTCCGACACTCTCGCAAGAAGAATCACTACTGGATGTCCGGAATTAGAAGAGCTAACGTTAATGGAAGCACGTCACGCAATAGATCCACACGTAACGGATGCGGGACTTGCGGGCCTAGGAGCCCTTACAAAGCTCCGGAGCGTCCGTTTTGAATGTTGCCATGGGCTGACTAAAAAGACCGCAGTGGTGCTTGCAAAGATGACCTCTTTAACGAGTGCTGATCTTAGGGGATGTAAAGGAATAAAGCATGAATCGGTAGATATTCTTCTAGACTCGCCAAGCTTAAGGCGTTTGGGGGCAGGCGACTACTGGCATGATCAGTTCGAGCGGGAGAGTCTTACTAGAAGAATCTTGCAAAAAGGTGGGGAACTCACACACCTGTTTGTTGGAACAGAATTAGGTAAAGAAGTTCTTATTGAAATTGTCAATGCATGCGGAAAGCTCATCCATCTCGATATCTCAGATATCTATCAGTATAGTCGCTCCCAAAAAGACAATTTTGTCTCCGATATAAGGTGGTCTCTTAGAAATAGAGAGCTGGAAATTGTGGAACCTTGTTTCAACGAATATGAACCTCCTCGCGAGCTGGAGTACCACAGCGACGATGATGAAGGCTGCTAATTCCCCATAAGGAGATATTATGACGGCTGCATCGATAAGTCTATTTTCTAGCGATTGCCTACCTCCTTCTGCGACCAAAAGGGCAAAAATAGCCGTTAAAGAGGAGAGGCTGGAGCTCCTTACAGATGGGCTGTTTAAGCACGTGCTCTCATTTTTGGGAGCAAGAGATACGGCTGGGGCCTTACGCGTCTCTCGACGTTTCGTGTTCGCGTCGCACCTGTTTCTGAAGGCGAGGACCTACGTTACAACTCTTGTCGAGCGGGGTCTATTTACTTTTAAAGCTGCTCCCTACTTTGCTCGCTATCAGGGAGAGAGCTTCCCGCTTCTTGTGAGAGAAGGCCTGATGGAGATGGGGATGGAGCCGAAAGAGATGGCTCTACTTAAGGCTATTGCTTCCGAGGCAGAAGAGAGGGGCGCGCAAATTGGATTTGAGCAGTCCTACCCAGATGTTTCACCCGCATTTGCCAAACTCCATAATGTTAAGCTCAAGTCGTGCGCGTGCTACGAAACAGGGTCAAAAGGAAAGATACACTGGGTCGCTTTAGATCCCGATACGCCTAATACTTCATTGAAATTAATGGGGGATAGTCGCGGCGCGTGGCACTTAGAGCCCACCTCGTTTCGCCGCACCTTAGCTCATGAGCTGCTTCACGTCTACTGCGCCATAACGGGAAGGCATGTGGGGTATGAGAGGCTTCCCAAAACAGTACGCTGGACAAATGCACACGAAGAGATGGCGATCACCGGTGCCTGCGCAGGAGAGTCTATAGAATTTTCAGAAAATGCTTTTGCGCTTGCAAGAGGAGAGATGCATAGAGTTTCGCACTTAGGAGTAGCAACTGTTTCTAAAGAGGAGCTCTTTGTTAAAGCATTCATCTTCGGCGCTGATGGAACCGTTAGCAGATTACTAGCAGAAGCTGCTCGTCGAGAGGAGCTTGAAAAGTGCTTTGCTTCACGCCAGGCCATTGACAAATTCGCATTTAGAAGTTTACAGCTGACAAGTCTTTTCTTTCTGGATGGAGTCTCGGATGAGAGGCTTATTAAAGCTTGCGCGCATAACCCTTTTGTGGAAAAGTCTCTACCCGCTCAGACCGATCTTGTCTTTTTTCAAGAAATGACAAAGAGAAGGAGCGCCGCCTTTCAGCTCTTCATTAATACACTTAAATCTCTTGGCCGAAAAGAGAGAGCTGAACGCATTGTCTGGAACGTCAGACTGGCCTCATTCTCTCTTTGATTGTGCGAAGCCGAATCCCGACAGTAATATTTTTTAACCCGACAGTAATAATTTTTAATAGAGATTTTTTTTATGACAACGGCAAGCTTAACTCCATCCCAAAGGCTAAATAGACACTTCTACTCATGGGCAGATACCATTGCAGAGTATGCAGGTAGCGATCACCCTAAAAAGGTAACAGCGCTTGTCATCTCAAGCTTCCAAGTCCAGCGTGAAGCTCAAGCTTATATCACCTCTCTTACTGAAAGAACGCCTGCTACAGAAACTGCGTATGCTCGAGATTGCATATTCGTTATTCCCACAAGACTCTTTTCTAGTGCGCCAACAGGAAAGGATTTCGGCCTCCAGGTCTTTGAAGCCCTCACAGATATGGCGATGGTTCCTGGAGAAAGAGCGCTGATAAAAGCAATTGCTTATGAAGCAGGCAGGCGGAGTGCACAAGTGAGGTTTGAAAAAGTAGCTGTGGATCTTCACGAACAGAAGAGTGAAAAAAAATCTGGTTTAAACATAGCTACTCAATCGTGCGCATATCGTAGAACGCAAGAGACATCTACTGCTGAAGAGATACATATTGTAGCGCTCGACACGAAACGCACCTTCATGAGTTTAATGGTAGATGAGAGAGGGAGGTGGCATCTAGAGAAGCTATCATTGCGGCGTACTCTTGCCCATGAACTCATTCACGTTTTTAACGACTTGACCAGAAGATACGAGGCATTTGCTAAGCTTCCAAAAACAATTCGCTGGACAACTGCCCATGAAGAAGCTGCAATTTCTGGGAGTTGTAGCGGAGCTGTCATAGAATTTACCGAGAACGCTTTTGCCCGTGCTCGTGGAGAGCTGCAGAGAGTTTCCCACCATGGTTGGGAGGCTAGCAATTCAAAAGTGACTCTCTTTTTGCAAGCGCTTCAAGTGGGTGCAAGTGAGACTGTCACGAAACTTGTTGAAGAGTGGAGAGAGCGCAGAAGGAGTGAAGAGCTGTGCAAAAGGGTCAGAAAAGCTGCAAAAACTGTATATGCAGCATTAAAAAGCATGCAGCCAGCCGAACTTGCCGGCTCTTTTCCAACGCGGACAGAATTCTTGAATAGAGCGACTCAAAATGTGATGAGCAGTATTTGCACATTCGATCACTTTGATCTCGATCAGGTTCACTATCAACAAATCATTGATGCGCGCACCTTGCCTCCTTTAGAAATTCAAACTTCATCCTCTATAGCTGGTAAAGAATTTTTGGAAGAAGTTGTAAGCCGCAGAAATGCGGTTTATCAAAATCTGATTAAGATTCTCAAATCAAATGACCGTAAAATGAGAGCGGAAATGATTGAGCAAGAGGTCGAGAAGTTCAATAAGAAGCGTGAAGAGCCTTCTGAACTCATGCCAGTAATTGAGGGATCATTCGCAGAATCAACTGAACGCGCCCTTCTCTAGTATTAAGGATTTGACAGCCGTCTTGATCAAGCTATCGTTGAAAAGATTTGACGATAGCTCCAAAGTTTGGCAAGATCGCCACTCTTATGGACAAGAAGACTATCATTTTAACTGGCGATAGGCCAACCGGATGTTTGCATCTCGGTCACTATGTTGGTTCACTTAAAAACCGTGTGCAGCTCCAAGAGAGCTGTACTCAGTATGTGATGATTGCAGATCAGCAGGCGCTAACAGACCACGCCGAACAGCCGGAGAAGGTGCGTGAAAACGTCCTGCAGGTCGCTCTCGACTATCTAGCGGTGGGCATCGATCCCAAAAAGACCACCATCTGCATCCAGTCGCTTCTTCCCGAGCTTCCTGAACTTACCCTCTACTACCTCAATCTCGTTACTTGGAACCGGCTTAAGCACAACCCTACCGTTAAGCAGGAGATCAAACAGAAGGGATTCGGCGAAGCAGTCCCCGCGGGCTTTATGATCTATCCAGTTAGCCAGGCAGCCGATATCACCGCCTTTAAAGCCACGCTCGTTCCCGTTGGCGAGGATCAGCTTCCCATGATCGAGCAGACCAACGAGGTGGTTAGACACTTTAATCGCATCTACAAGTGCGAGGTCCTTGTTGAATCTAAGCCTCTGCTTTCCACTACTGGAAGGCTTCCAGGTACCGACGGAAAGGCCAAGATGAGCAAGTCCCTTGGCAACTGCATTTACCTTTCAGATTCCGCCGACCTTATCGTTAAAAAGGTGAAGGGGATGTACACCGATCCTGGCCACATTAGAGTGGAAGATCCGGGCAAGGTTGAAGGGAATACCGTCTTTACCTATCTCGACGCCTTTGACCCCGATAAAGAGGCCCTAGAGGCCTTAAAAGCCCATTATACGAGGGGCGGGCTGGGGGACATGGTGGTTAAGAAGCGCCTCATCGAGGTGCTGGAGGCCTTTCTAGGCCCTATACGCAAAAGACGCGAAGAGCTCGCAAAAGACCCTGACGCGGTGATGCAGATCCTCTTTAACGGCACGAAACGCGCCCGCGAGGTCACCTCTCGCACCCTCCTCGAAGTCCGTAAGGCGATGCACCTAGACTACTAATAACTCTTTTTTGGAGTGCGGAGACTTGTCTCCGCTTTTCTTAAAATCGACTTGTCGATTTTCGCTCAATTAAGAGAGATCGCCAGGTCGATCTCGAGAAAAGCGGAGACAAGTCTCCGCACTCCAAAAAAGAGGCTGCTCTATTTCTTCTCTTGCTGCTCTTCTTCGATCTCTTCGTTTAGATCCTCTTCGGACTCATCCTCGGGAGGAGTCGTGCTTTCGATATACTCGCGGAAGGAGAGGTAGATGGCTCCTACAATAAAGAGCACAGGAAGCAGGTAGCGCTCGGAAAAGCTGAAGAGTGCAGTGAAAAAGACCCCCAAAAAGACAAAGAGCGTTACGCACATGTCGTAGTAGCGGCCCAGTGAGAATTGGCGCACAGCCAGAGGAATGCCAATGACGAGCATGATCCCAGGCCACCAGTCGTTAATAAGAGAGAGAACTAGCAGTCCCATCAGAAACAGGACAAAAGCGAAGACTTTGGCTTTCTTTTTAGATACGAATAACTTGTGCATGAACCTACCCCTTTTTTTTCACCCTATCGAAAAGGTGAAAAAAAAGAGATCAAAAGTTATTAAGCGTCGGGAAAGTTACGGATCTCGACCTGGCGGCTATAGCCGAGCTGGTCTCTAATGAGGGTGACGATCGGCTCGACGGTATAGTTGAGGAGGAGGTTTATTCCAAAGCTTGTGAGGTTGATGGCTAAAAAGGCAAAGTTAAGAAATACAAAAGGTAGCGCGAGTAGAAAGCAGGGAATCGCTAGGAGTTGCATATAGAGGGGGTTACTAGATCTGGATAGCTCATTTGCTGGGTAGCTGAGCATTTCTAGATAATCAGTGCAGGGAATGTAGGGAATATTGCAAGTATCTCTAAACCAGATGAAGAAGGGCACACTTAGGAGCTGCCGAGGATCGAGGCCCATATACGCACCTCGGTAGTAGGTATCAAGTCTTGTGTTCATAGGATTCCAGTGCATGGTGCGCATAGAGGCGTGCCAGAAGTAGGAGGTGAACATGTTTACCTGACTTCTTCTTGCGAGATCGTCGGGAAGAAGAGGCATTGAAGCTTGGTCGGCGCTCGGATGGAGGTCTCTAGCTAGAAATCGCTCCATTGCGGTAATTTCTCCTGCCGATATCCTATGGGGGACCGTTCTGAAGCTATTGAAGATCACGGCTCCTTCCGGGTCGGCAAGTGCTCTGGTCTTAAGATCTTCAAAATAGGGCCGGAGTGTTGTAGGTTCTGCACCTGCTGTTCTTAGAACATTTCCTGCCACTCGCTCTTTAATACTGAACCGCTCAAAAAAATTGTAGGTGTGATTAACAAGCAGTTGATGTTCGACTTCAGTCTCATCTGTGAGATGAGTTCTGGAGTGTTCGCAAGCTTGGAGCTTCAGCGTAAGTTTGTCATAAAAAATTGAGAGTCGCATATCGACAAGCTCATTATTTTGCGTAGACCCAAAATCTCTTCTAAAGTTCCAGAACTGATCGTGTTTTGCGCGACCAAAAGTAGAAAACGTCAAGCAGGTGTGAATAGAGAAGCATCTCCTTGAAAGTTCTGAGACTTTTGTAGCTGCAGGTTCCGTACCAAACTTTTCGCGGTATTCTGCTTCCACTTCATCGTGACAAGGGGTCAAGTTGAGCTTGGTTGCCAGAAGCCGAATGAACTCGCTAGTTGCGGCATTGAAAGCTTTTGAAACCCGGCTGAGTGCAACGAGATCGTCGGAATTCGTAAAGTCGCAGATTACGACAGAGGCGTCTAGACCATCTCTTATTGATTGTTCTACTGTTCTTAATGTCATGACAAAGCTCCTTGCTCAGGGAAGGTGTGGATATGGACCATGCGGCTATAGCCGAGCTGGTCTCTAAAAAGGGTGACGATCGGCTCGATCGCGTAGTTTATGAAAAGATTCACTCCCATGATGGCGATATTGAGGGCATACAGGGCCACGAAGGAAAGAGCGCCGAGTGTAGCCAAAGGCAAGCAGGGAATTAAGTATATGGCATCTAAGAAAATAAAATTTCTCGTGAGAGTGTTAAAGATCTCCGAGAGGTGATTTAACCCCTCAAAGACGGGAATGAGGGGAATGTTGCTCTTATCTCTAAACCAGATGAAGAAGGGGATGTCGGAGAGCTGATGAGGATCGAGGTTCATATAGGGGATGTTATTATTATTGGAACGATGGGCATTGGCAAGAAGGCCATTTGCCTGCGTTCTTCTTGCGAGATCGTCTGGGAGCACGCGGATCGGTTTTTTCTGATGGATCACCAAGCAAGAGAGAGCTGTGGCACTTGGGGCAAAGGTGGGCGTGCGATCAAATCTGCTGCCATAGATAACTAGACTGGTAAGATTGCTAAATGAGAAGGCTTCAAAATCCGGGCTGGCTCTTGACGCCGCTGAGAAGTGGATCTCCAGAGTCTCTAGGCTTGTGAGTGCATTGATCTCTCGAGGCACACCCGTTACATTTTGCAGTATAAGATGTTTTAGCTGTCCAATAGCCTCTGCAGCACCGCGGAAAGTTGCGCGAAGAGTGGCATCAGGTTGCGTTACGTCTAAGTTCTGACCACGATAGTTGAGAGCTTCGCATAGCCGTACGAAATTCTGCTCTTTATCCCGATTGTGTGCCGTATCGGTGATAA
This sequence comes from Chlamydiales bacterium, assembly GCA_016185065.1. NCBI lineage: Bacteria > Pseudomonadati > Chlamydiota > Chlamydiia > Chlamydiales > Chlamydiales bacterium. The sequence continues at coordinate 453,371 of JACPOL010000008.1, read as the reverse complement.
GGAATTCTTCTAATTGAGTAATGCCTGGCAGAGAGAGCCTCTGAGGATCTCTGCGGAAGGCTTGAAACCGTTGAAAACCTGATTGGGTTTCAGTTGCAGCGCTTCTTAGATCTCTCATAAAGGGGTGCAGGCCCGGAGTGCCTCTTCTCATCACCGCTTCAAAACGCTGTGCTACCAGCTCCCTTACACAAAACTTCTGCGCGAAGGTAAGAGCTCGATCAAGAAATACCTCTTGAGCAAAAAGAATCTGGTCTCTTTGAAGGGAGATAGCACCTCTTCTCGCTGCTTGCTCTTCCGGAGTTAAAGCGGCAAAGGTATCAGTTTCTCCCTCCGCTGCCAATTTTGCAGTTATCCAATCCTGCTGTAAAGCCCACTGGCGCGCTTCAGGGAGCTGGCATGCGCGCAGTTTTGGCATGAGGTCGGAGTAGAAGAGAGCAAATCGTTTGTTTGTCAGATTGCTACTTTGCATCTCGTTAAAAATAGCAAAGAGGGGCTGCGCCCGCGTGCGCATGGCGCTCCGGGCATTTAGATTTGGTCCAAATGCGCTTCTCACTAAATCAGAGCACCCCTGCGCCAGTGCTGGGATGTGTGTAGAAGGAAGGTCTTCGTTAAATAGATCGCTGTAGCGTCTGTCCACCGAATCTGCTTCCAAAGTCTGATCGAGTTTGGATATCAGAAATCTAGTGACTTCGCGCGTTGCATCGCGGAAGGCTTTTGAAATGCGGCTGAGTGCAAGAAAACTATCTGCATCTGCCATCTCGCAGAGTGCGACATAAGCGTCTTGATCGCTTCTTAATGCGTGATCTACTGCTCTTGATGTCATAATGGAGCTCCTTGTTCAGGGAAGTCGCGGATGTGGACCATGCGGCTGTAGCCGAGCTGATCTCTAAAATAGGTGACGATCGGCTCGATCGCGTAGTTAAGAAAGAGGTTTACTCCGAAGATCGCAAGGTTGATTGCGAAAAAAAACGGGCTAAGAAAAGCAAAAGGGAATGTGAATAGAATCGCAGGAATGAGGAGATGGTAGTCACCTGCGTAATAGAGAGCTTTTGCAGGGGAGGCGAGCATCTTAACATAGTCGAGAATAGGGATGTAGGGAGCGGTGCAGTTATCTCTAAACCAGATGAAGAAGGGGATATCGGAGAGATTTGCAGGTGGAAGATCCATAAATCCCAAGTTGTAAATGCGGTAGCTATTGTGTGCCTGCGGATTCCATACTTGCATGTGGAACCAGGCGTCTTGAGCAAAAGCCCTAAAAGTATTCGCCTGCGTTCTTCTGGCCAGATCATCTGGAAGCACGCGGATGGGCTCCGGTTGATCGATAACGACTCTTGAGAGAGTCTCTCCATTCTCTGGAAGGAGAGGTAGCTGTGAGAGCCCAGCATTTCTGATGGTTAAGGTTGCGAGCTCAGTGAATGCGCTAAAATCGAGGCTAGTGAAGTTGCAGCCCGCTTCGAAGATGATCTGCAGCTCCCTTAATCCTTTACATAAGCGCAGCTCTAGAGGGATGCCAGATAGCTCCTGCAATAATCTAAGACTCCCAATCTGCGCAATTTGAGAAGCGAGATCTGGGGTGGCAAACAAAGAGCGCAGGCTTTCATCGGATTCGTGAGCGTCAAAAGGAATCTGTTGGGCGCTGAGTGCATCTCGAAGTTCAGAAAAATTAATACGCCTCTGATCATTGTGTTCCAAATCAGTAAGCAGAAACTCTTCGAACTCTGTGATCTTCTCTAGAGAGAGGCTTTTGGGGTCTCTGCGGAAGGCCTGAAATCTTTGAAGCCCAACACTGGTCTCACTTGCAGAGCTTCTTAGATCTCTCATGAAGGGATCCAACTCCGTAGAATTTTCTCTCATCGTAGATTCAAAGCGCCTTGTCACTATCTCTCTGAGATAGAACTGGTGGCAGAGAAGGGAGCAGGCAGCAATCAGCCCCGTTTTAGGAGTAACAATTGCAAGCCTTTCGATTTCAATCGCAGCACTACGGTCTCTTCTTTGATTATGCGTTAAAGCGAAGAAGGCCTCTTGCTCTCCATGTGTTCTTAAGTATTCATCCAGAGGATTTCTAGCAATAGCCCACTGCTGCGTCGCTGGAAGTTGGCACCGCTCCAGCTCTCTTTTAAATTCTGAGAAAAAAAGTGCACGCCGCTTGTTTGAAAGAGCATTCACCTGCTCAACGAGAGGAAGTGCAATGAGGCGCTCCCATCGCTCCTTTAACACTCTGCGCACAGCTCCATAACTAGCCCCTAGTGCGCTATCAATTAGATAGGTGCACTCAACAACTTGCCCCCTCATCATCCTCGCATAATCTCCTCTAAATTGGGTCCTAAGCACCTCTGAAAATTGAGCGTTGTAGCTTCCTTCAGTGACCTCTCTATCCCAGGTCTGATCCAGCTTAGTTCCCAGGAGTCGAATGACTTCGCGCGATGCAGCATTGAAAGCTTTTGAAACCCGGCTGAGCGCGACAAGGCCGTCAGAACCCGCACACTCGCAGATTTTAACGTAGGTGTCTTGAGGAGTTGCATACTCTACTCTTGATGTCATAATGCTGCTCCTTGTTCAGGGAAGTTGCGGATGTGGACCATGCGGCTGTAGCCGAGCTGATCTCTAAAGTAGGTGACGATCGGCTCAATCGCGTAGTTGAGGAAGAGGTTTACTCCGAAGATAGCGACGTTCAGAGCAATAAAAGTAATGCCGAGTAGCGCTGCTGGTACTGCTAAGAGTAGCGCCCAAGGAATCAGAGCTGGATTGTTCATCAGAGAGTAGAAGCGTCCGGTGAATAGATTCTCAAGCATAGTGCTGACGTCGCCGATGAAAGGGTAAGAGGCATTCCTTGCCCACATACCCAAATCGAGGATGGGAATATGTGGAACGTTGCAGTTATCTCTAAACCAGATGAAGAAGGGGAGGTCTGAAAGATGACTAGAATCAAGACCCATGTATCTGAGTGGAGCGAAGCCTATCTGATTGTTAGGATCCCAAAATGCGGAGTGGACAACGGCCTGATAGAAGTATGCAAGAAGGCTGTTTGCTTGAGTTCTTCTTGCAAGATCATCGGTAAGCACGTAGATGGGCTCTTGCTGAGAGATAGTGACTTTAGAGAGGGATGTAGCGCTTTCGGAGATGAGCGGCACCTCGTTAAGTCCAGCCTTGCTGATATGTAGGTGCGTAAGTTGAGTAAATGCAAAGGCTCTAAGATCTAATCTGTCTAGCCTCGTGCCGTCTTTGAAAAAGATGCTAAGTTTTTTAAGCCCAGTTAACGCGCTCAGCTCTGGAGGAATATCCGTGATCTGAGACAAAGAGAGCTCTTCAACTTGAGCGATTCGAACAGCGATGTCTGGTCGTGCGAATGCTGTACGCAGAAGATCTATTACCACCGACACGTCTTGCTCAGTAAAAATTCCTTTCGAATGCAAAGCTATGCAGAGCTGGCGAAAATTCGAGTCTCGCGCCCGGTGAAGCGGGTCGTTAAGCAGGAACTCTTCAAGCTGGTTGATTTTTGTCGTCGATAGCCTCTGAGAATCAGCACAGAAGGCTCTAAATCGAGCAGCGCCAGCGGAACTTTTTTCCGCATCGGCTTTTAGGTCTCTCATGAAAGGAGTTAAATCTGTGGAACCCTCTTGCATGGTCTTATGAAAGCGCCTAGTTACAAGCTCTGGGATATAGTAAAAAGTTTCAAAGGTGTTGCAAGCAGTTTTAAGACGCCCGCTTTGAAGCATCAAAATAAATGTTCTGTCAACCGAGATTTCTGCTTCTCTTGCGCTTCGCTCTTCTGCAGTTAAGAGTGGATGAGAGTCGGCTTCTCCACTTGCAATAAGTTTTGCTTGTAGCCAATTTTCTTGATGAACCCATGCATTTTGTTCCGGCAGCTGAAGATCGTTTAAATCCTTGAAAAAGCGCGAGAAGAAGAATAAGAGCCGTAAGTTTTCGCTTCTGCTGGGTTGCACCACCCCAAAGACATGTATAAAGCGGACCTGCTGCCTCAGTCTAACCACCCACTCTTCTCCGGCAGGAAGATTTCCTGGAGGCTGGCGTCCTATGGCTTTTGTTAGTAGGGCATCGCACGCCTTCACATACGTCGTAAGAGCTTCTTCTATAGGACGATCTTTAGGATAATCATTCTTCGCATACGCCTCTTCGAAAATCAGCGTGCCCCTTACCTGCTTTAGCTCGTCCGACAAATAGCGAATGACTTCGCGCGTTGCGGCGTTGAAAGCTTTTGAAACCCGGCTGAGCGCCACAAGGCCGTCAGAATCCGCCCATTCGCAGATTGCGACGTAGGCGTCTTGAGGAGTTCTCTGTGCGTAGTCTGTTCTTGATGCCATAGTTCTATTTGGTACCGTGTTGAAAAAATCTTATTTTCTTTGATTGAGCGGAGCGAAATCCCTGGAGTGCGGTGCTCTGCACCGCCCTGGCTTTTCTAAAGACGAATCGCCAACGAGATATTGAAAAATCAAGGCGGTGCAGAGCACCGCACTCCAGGGACTCTCTTCGTTCGTCAAAGAAAGGAGTGCTTTCTGCATACTCTACTCTTGATGTCATAATGCTGCTCCTTGTTCAGGGAAGTCGCGGATGTGGACCATGCGGCTGTAGCCGAGCTGATCTCTAAAGTAGGTGACGACCGGCTCAATGGCGTAGTTAAGAAAGAGGTTTACTCCGAAGATAGCGACGTTCAGAGCAGCTAAAGCAGCGCCGAGAAGTGCCGCTGGCACCGTTAAGAATAACGCCAAAGGGATCGCAAGGGGATTGTTCATCAGAGCGGCGAAGCGTCCAGCGAGCAGATCCTCAACCACATAGCCGACGTTTCCTATGAAAGGGTAAGAGGCTTCTTGTAGCGACCTGCCCAGCTGAAGGATAGGGATCTGTGGAACATTGCAATTATCTCTAAACCAGATGAAGAAGGGGATATCAGAAAGATCCCAAGAAGAGAGGTTCATGTACGCCTCTGAGTTGTGGGATCTATAGTTACTAGACCACAACGAGTAGCTCCATGCATTCTGGTAGTATGCATAGAAGCTACTCGCTTGAGTTCTTCTTGCCAGATCATCCGGGAGCACGCGAATCACTCCTCTTTTGACGTTATGGAAAAAGCTATAATCGATAACGAGTCTTGAGAGCTGTGGTGCGCTAAGTCCGAAATCCGGCACGCTTCTGAGGCCAGCATCACGAATAGTTAAGGTTCTAAGTTGAGGGAATGCAAACTCTTGGAGATCCATAGACACGATATTCCCTCTAGCAGGGCCTGTCGCGTTAATTAAAAGCTCTTCAACACCTGTCAATTTGTTAAGTTCTTCTGGAAGAACTCCGGAAATATTTTCAAAGCTAAAGTGTTTTATGCGTGCAATCTCAGAGATCACATCAGCATTTTCAAGGCGGGCGCGCAGCTCTCCGCTGCTTCTTGTTATGTCGAGTGAGACTCCTCTTGCGGCCAGCCCCCTGCAGAACCCCATAAAATTCTCCTCTACTCGATCTTCCACAGGAATATGAATATTTAATTGAAGAGTGATGATTTTTTGGACTGAAAGCCTCATGGGATCTCTACAGAAGTTTTGAAAGGCGCTGAGGAAGCCGTGCTTTTGCGCAGAGATTCTGAAAGCTATCATGAAAGGGGTAAGATTGCTGCCACCAGCTCTCATAGTGATCTGAAAGCGTCTAGTTACTGCTTCTCTACTTTGGAAGTCTCTATAGAGAGTTTCGATGTCGAGAAGATTTTCATTTAGGCTTATAAGAATGCGAATCCTCTCCTCCTCAATAGCCCTTCTTCTAACAGTCTGCTGTTCTTCCGTTGAATCATTATATAGCTCCAGCTCTCCATCTGCGACTAGCTTCGCACCTAGCCAATTTCGCTCAAGCACCCATAGCTGCTGCGGAGCCTGACTCAGCCTTTTTTTTATGGCACAGTAGAGATTTGCGAGACGCTTGCTCACAAGTTCGTTACTATCAGGTACGCCAAAGGCTGAGAGAAAGCGCTGCCAGTTTGTATGTCGCAGTTGATACGTGCCAGGATGAGGCCCAGGTCCAATTACAGCTGTATGAAGTGCATTGCACTCCGCGGCTAGAGTAGGGATTACCTCTGCTGGGGGACGCCTTCCGAATAGCTCGGTGTAGCGCGCTTCATCGGAGTCTGCGCTCCAGGTCTGATCTAATTTTGTAGATAAGAGGCGGATGAATTCGCGAGTTGCGGTATTGAAAGCTTTTGAAACCTGGCTGAGCGCGACAAGGCTGTCAGAATCTGCAAACTCGCAAATTGAGATGCGAGTGTCATGGGGAATTCTCTCTGCAAGTGCTGCTCTTGATGCCATGGATCTGCCTATGTTTAATTTAAAAACTCGTTAAATTTTAACATAATTAGATATTTATTCGTGTGATTGATATTTTTTTATTGTGTTTTTAGTTAAAATAAAAATGTTTTTTATGCGTGTTAGAAAGCGGGGTCAGATAGACATATTTTGAGCGAGGTATCTGCCTGTCAAAGAATTCTTTTTAGTGGCCAGCTCTTCGGGAGTGCAGGTGGCGACGATCTTGCCCCCTTTTTCGCCAGCTTCGGGGCCAATTTCGATGAGATAGTCGGCATTTGCGATGATATCGAGGTTGTGCTCGATCACGATGAGCGTATTTCCCTTATCGACCAGGGTCTGGAAGATGGGGAGGAGTTTTGCGATATCGTCGCTGTGGAGGCCTGTGGTGGGCTCATCGAGAAGGTAGAGGGTCTTGCCGGAGGAGCGCTTGGCAAGCTCGCGGCTGAGCCTTAAACGCTGAGCTTCGCCACCAGAGAGGGTGGTGACCTCCTGGTTGAGTTTGAGGTAGCCGAGTCCAACGGAGATGAGAAGGTCGAGGAGGCGGCTCACTTTGGTGAGGGGGATCTCCCACGCCTTAAGCTCGCTCACTGTCATGTTGAGGATCTCGCCCAGCTGCTTGCCGCGGTAGGTTACTTGAAGGCTGACGGGGTTTAAGCGATAGCCATTGCACGAGTCGCAGACGATTTTAACGGGGGGAAGGAACTGGAGCTGGATGCTCTTTGTTCCGAGGCCCCAGCAGGAGGTGCACATCCCTTTCTTGTGGTTAAAGCTAAAGTGTCTGGGCTGTAGGCCGCGCGCCTTGGCTAGTTGTAGATCGGCGAAGAAGTAGCGCAGGGGAGTGAGGAGATCCGAGTAGGTGCTCACGTCTGCGCGGCTTGTCTGGCCGAGGGGGTTCTGATCGAGGACGACGAGCTTTTCAAACGCGTCGAGTCCCTCTACTTTTCCGTGTGCTAGCGTGACCTCGGCTTTTCTTTGAGAGAGGGCCTCCGAAGCGGCGGGTCTGAGCAGGTCGCCGATAAGTGTGGATTTCCCCGAGCCAGAGACTCCGGTAATGCAGGAGAAGATTCCAACGGGGATCTCTACGCTTACGTTGTGCAGGTTGTGAAGAGATGCATTCTCGATCGAGATCCACCTCTTTGGCTTGCGCCGCTTTTCTGGAATGGCGATCTTCTTTCTGCCGCTGAGGTAGGCACCAGTGAGCGAACGGGGATCGGCCTTGATCTGCTTGAGAGTCCCTTGAGCGATGATCTCGCCTCCCTCTTTTCCAGCGCCAGGGCCAAAGTCGAGGATCTCATCGGCGATCGCCATGGTCATCGGATCGTGTTCGACGAGGATAAGGGTGTTACCGAGGTCGCGCAGCTGGATGAGTGCCGAGTTGAGTTTTTCATTGTCGTGAGGATGCAGGCCGACTGTCGGCTCATCGAGAACATAGATGCAGCCTGTGAGGCCGCTTCCCAGTTGCCGGCTAAGGCGGATGCGCTGCTCTTCGCCGCCGCTAAGCGTGGGCGCTGTGCGATCGAGCGAGAGGTAGCCGAGGCCGATCGTCTTGAGGAAGTGGAGGCGCTTGCCAATTTGTCTTAATGGCTCTTCAAGGAAGTTTCTCGCTTTGTCAGTTAGGGTGATCTCAGAGATGAAGCTCTCCGCGCTTTCAATGGGGAGGTTGCAGAGGTCTGCAATCGAGAGTTTTCCGATGCGCACATTGCGCGCAAGCGGATTTAAGCGGCTGCCTTTGCAAGAGTGGCAGGGGGATTGATCGAGCAGGGGGGCGATCTCTTCGCGGACGGCGCGTGCAGCCGACTTCGCGGCCTTTGCAAAGACGGGGCTGATTCCGCGCCAGCGGAAGAGGGGCCCTTTTCTTTCGAGGCGGATCTCTTTTTCAGATCCGGAGAGGAGGATCTGAAGCTTATCGGAGGGTTGCTCGTCGAGGCGTTTTCTCGCGTCGATCTTCTCCTCTTTCAAGAAAGCGCGGAAGAGATCGATGGCTTCGTCAGTTGCATAATCTTTCCAGAGCAGGTAGGCGAGGCCGAGAGGGGTGAGTTTTGCAAACTCTTTGTAGCGCATGAGGTCTGCGCCATACTGCACGCCGAGGCCGAGGCAGTCTAAACACATGCCCGCATCGGTGTTAAACGAGAAGGTGTGAGGAGTGATGGGCGGATAGGACTTTCCCGTCGAGACATCTGCAAAGGAGAGGTTGAAGAAGAGATCTTCGCTATCGAGTGCTGCAACGATGATACCGCCGGAGAGAGAGGCTGCCTTTTCAATTGCTTCTAGAAGGCGCCCGCGGATCGAATCTGCTGTTTTTAACCTGTCGATGACCAGCTCGATGCTGTTTTTTCGGTGCTTGTCGAAGGGGATATTCTCGTCGAGCTCGTAGTAGGTGTTGTTGAGGCGGACGCGCAGATAGCCGGAGGAGAGCAACCGGGCCTGCAGCGCCTCCCACGACTCGTTCTTGCGCTGTTTGATGGGTGCGAGGAGTCTGAAGGCAGTTCCTGCGGGAAGCTTTAACAGCTTCTCTGTGACATACTCTTTGGAGATCGACCGAATCTCTTTGCCCGTCTCTGGGCTGTAGGGGGTTCCGAGATGCGCAAAGAGGAGACGGAGGTAGTCGTAGACCTCGGTCATGGTGCCGACGGTGCTGCGCGGGTTTTTGCCATGGCCAGACTGTTCGATTGCAATCGCAGGAGAGAGCCCCTCGATGTTATCCACCTTCGGCTTGGGCATCTGGCTGACAAACTGCCTGGAGAAGGTAGAGAGAGATTCTACGTAGCGCCTCTGACCCTCTGCGTAGACGGTCTCAAATGCAAAGGAGCTCTTTCCAGATCCGGATGGGCCGGTGCAGAGGGTGATCTTCTCTCGCGGGATCTTCGCGTTTACCGATTTTAGGTTGTTCTGCGAGGCGCCCTCGACGAGGATAAAGGGTGAGGAGGTAGCTGCGCGCGCCTTCTGCTTTTTTACAGCCGCATGCGATGCAGAGAGCATCTGGTTTAGTGCAACGCCTGTGGGCGATTTAAGCTTTGCGATCTTCTCGGGCGTTCCGGTTGCGACGATCTCGCCTCCCTCTTTTCCTCCTTCGGGGCCGAGGTCGATGATCCAGTCTGCGCACTTGATGAGATCCATGTTGTGCTCGATCACAAGAAGCGAGCTTCCTCGGTCGACAAGCGCTTGTAGAACGCCGATAAGCTTATTCAGATCGTGGAAGTGGAGTCCTGTTGTCGGCTCGTCGAGGATGTAGAGTGTGCGCTCGTTTGACGGGCGAGAGAGCTCTTTTGCCAGCTTGATGCGCTGCGCCTCTCCGCCTGAAAGGGTAGGGGAGGGCTGTCCAATTTTTAAGTAGTCGAGGCCGACGGCATTTAGCGTCTCCAGTTTTTTGCGGATCGCGGGAAGTGCTGAGAAGAAGTCTAGAGCTTCAGCAACGGTCATCTCTAAAACATCGTGGATGTTTTTTCCACGCAGCAGCACAGAGAGGGTCTTCTCATCGAAGCGTCTTCCCGCACAGTAGATGCAGGTGACCCACTCATCTTCCATGAAGTCCATGTCGATGCGCGTCATTCCCATGCCGCCGCAGTGGGGGCAGGAGCCCTCTTGGACGTTAAAGCTAAAGCGTCCCGGACCAAAGCCGCTGGCTTGGCTTTCGGGAAGCTCTGAGAAGAGCTTGCGTATCTCGTCGAAGAGTTTAACGTAGGTGGCAGGGTTGGATCTCGGCGTGCGCCCGATGGGAGACTGGTCGATTGCAATCACCTTATCGAGCTCTTCAATTCCCGTGATCTTTTTGTGCTTTCCTACAGGGAGTGTGGAAGCGAGAAGTTTGTTAGAGAGCGCAGGGTAGAGTAGGTCGGTGATAAGAGAGGATTTACCGGAACCGGAGACGCCAGTGACTGCAACGAAGACTCCCAAGGGGATTTCAGCAGTTACGCTTTTGAGATTGTGGTGCGTCGCCTTCTCGATGACAAGCGCTTTTTTCGTGCTTGTTCTGCGCTTTTTTGGAATCGCAATCGTGCGCCTTCCCGAGAGGTAGGCGCCGGTGAGTGAGTGTGGCGCTTTTAAAAGATCTGCGAAGCTGCCGTTTGAAACGATCTCACCGCCTCTCTCTCCCGCTTCTGGCCCGACGTCGACGATATGGTCCGCTTCGCGGATCGTCTCCTCATCGTGCTCCACAACGATCACAGTGTTTCCCTTGTCGCGCAGCGCCTTCAGAGAGGCGAGCAGTTTTAAGTTGTCGCGCGGATGGAGGCCGATTGAGGGCTCATCGAGAATGTAGGTTGCTCCCACGAGTCCCGAGCCGATCTGCGAGGCGAGGCGCACGCGCTGGGCCTCTCCGCCAGAGAGTGTGGGAGCTGTGCGCTCGAGTGTGAGGTAGTGGAGGCCGACGCCGTAGAGAAATTGTAGGCGTTTGATGATCTCTTTTAGTAGCTCGTCAGCGATGAATTTCTGTTCGGCAGTCAGCGAGAGTTTTTGAAAAAATGTAAGAACCTCTTCCACCGAGAGCGAGGTGAGCTCAGAGATCCGTTTTTTACCGATCGTTGTGGCTGCGGGGTAGGGTTTGATCCTCGCACCGTGGCAGTCGGGGCAGATCGTCTCCTCCATCAGCTCTTCCATGTTGCGGCGGTAGGTGTCGCTCTTCGCTTCTAAGTAGCGCACCTTGGCCTCATGCAGCACGCCGCGCCACTGGACGTAGTCGGTCCAAGTGGTGTGCTTGGTTGGGTGGACGAAGCGCATGCGCAGCCACTTCTGCTCGCTTCCATAGAGAAAGACATTTTTTGCTTTTTCAGAGAGCTTCTTCCATGGCGTGTTAACCTTGAAGCTGTAGAGGCGGGCGAGATTGTCGTAGATGTTCCCAAAGCGGACGGTCTGGTAGGAGCTTGCAACGCTGCAGCAGTCTTCATTGATGCTCTTTTCGGGGTCGATGATCTTATCGAGCTTGAACTCGAGGTGTGTTCCAAGACCCATGCAGGTGGGGCACATTCCAGACGGGTGGTTGAAGGAGAAGTCTTGTGGACTCAATGGACCGTAGGAGAGGCCCGACTTTGGAGAGAAGGCGAGCTGAGAGAAGAGGGTCTCTTCCTGTGTCTCAGCATTCTGGACGCTCATCACTCCTTTGCCCTTTTCAAGGGCCTGGGCGATCGCCTCTTCAAGCCTGCCCGTTTCAGATGGATCTACCACCAGTCTGTCGATGAGGATGTCGATGTCGTGGGCGATCTTGCCATCGAGGGAGATCTCCTCGTTCAGATCGACTATACGGCCGTCTAAGCGCACGCGCGTAAATCCGTGGCGCAGAAGCTCGGCAAAGTCGTCTTTAAACTCTCCCTTTTTTCCGCGCGCATAGGGGCTGAAAATATGTAGCTTTGTTCCTTTGGGAAGAGCAAGGATCTCACTTGCGATCTCTTTAGCGCTGCGCGGCTTTACAGGTTCAAGGCTGACAGGGCAGTGGGGAGTGCCGACGCGGGCGAAGAGGACGCGCAAGTAGTCGTAGATACCTGTAATCGTTCCAACCGTCGAACGCGGGTTTCTTCCCGAGGTCTTCTGCTCGATTGCAATGGTAGGAGAGATCCCCTCGATTAGCTCAGCATCTGGTTTGGGATAGTCGGCGAGGTGGCGTCTTGCGTATGCCGAGAGCGATTCGATGTAGCGGCGCTGGCCCTCAACGTAGATCGTATCGAAGGCGAGAGAGGACTTGCCAGACCCTGAAACTCCTGTAAAAATGATCAGCTGGTAGGGTTCAAGGGTGAGGTCAACCCCTTTTAGATTGTGAACGCGGACCTTCTTTAAAACAATTTCTCTACCTTGCATGCCAGAGATGATAGCTCCGCTCCTCGATTCTGGCAACCAGTTGCAATCTGCTTGTCACTCGAGTAAGCTAGAATAAATTACACTTCGAGGCAAATATGCGGACCAGAACCAAAATCATCTGCACGATGGGACCGGCCGTAAGCTCATACGAAAAAATTTTAGAGATGATCGACGCCGGCATGAATGTGGCGCGGATCAACTTCAGCCACGGCACCCATGCCGACCATCAAGCTGTCATCGAAAAGTTAAAGAAGGCGAGAGAGCAGCGCAAGATGCCGCTTGCCATCATGCTGGATACCAAAGGCCCCGAAATTCGCCTTGGCAAGATGGGCGCGCCAGAGATCCCAGTTACAGCAGGCAAGAGGGTGCTTCTTGTTAAGGATGAGATTGAGGGAGATGAGAAGCGCTGGCAGATCACACCCTCCATCGTTCTAGAGACTTTAAAGCCTGGCGTGACCGTTCTTTTTGATGATGGATACATCTCTTCAAAGGTCGTAGAGAAAAGCGATAAGGGCGTCCTTGTTGAGATCCAGAACAGCGGCGTGATCAAGAGCTTTAAGGGCGTCAACATCCCCGGTGTTTTTCTAGACATTCCCGCCATGACCGAACAGGACGTGCAGGATATCATCTTCGGCTGCAAACAGGATGTGGATATCATCGCGGCCTCATTTATCCGTTCTGCAGACCATGTTCTGGAAATTAAGCAGCTTCTCGAAGATCAAGGTAAGGCGGACACGCTTGTTATTGCGAAAATTGAAAATAGCCTTGGTGTGCAGAATTTTGAGAGCATCGTTCAGGTGGCAGACGGCATCATGGTAGCAAGGGGAGATCTCGGCGTTGAGATGCCTTTAAAGCAGGTCCCTTCTCTGCAGAAGATGATGATTAGTAAGTGTATCGAGGCGTGCAAACCCGTTGTGACTGCTACACAGATGCTAGAGTCGATGATTAAGAATCCGCGCCCTACGCGCGCAGAGGTCTCCGATGTGGCTAATGCGATCTACGATAGCACTTCTGCTGTCATGCTCTCGGGAGAGACAGCGGTCGGACAGTATCCGATTGAGGCGATCTCTCTCATGCGCAGCATTGCAGAAGAGGCTGAGAGAAACTTCGACTACAGAGAGTTTTTCGAGCGGCTTCCCGCAACCGACTCACATGACATCTCCTCTTCGGTCTCTCTTGCCGCTGTTAAGACGGCCTACAGCGCAAAAGGGCGCGCGATCTTTGCCTTCACAAACAGCGGATTCACCGCGCGGCTTATCTCTCGGTTCAGACCGCAGATGCCCATTATTGCCCTCACCCCTCACAAGAAGACCTACAACCAGATGGCCTTCAACTGGGGCGTCGTCCCAGTAGATCCCGCGCACACTAGCAACGTGCAAGAGGCCTTCTCTATCTGCCGCGATTTTGCGATGAAAAGAGAGCTGGTCCAGTATGGAGATCTCGTCACTGTGACTGCAGGCTCTCCCTTTGGAATGAGCGGTTCGACCAACATGATGCTCGTCGAAAGTGTAGGGGATGTTCTATTGCGAGGAGACCCCTCTGAAGGAGCGAAAGTAGAAGGAAAGATTACCATCATAGCTACGTCTAGCGAACAGAAGCGCAGATCTGCAAAAGATCGCATTGCGCTCTTATCGCGCTGCGATGAGAGCTACCTCTCAGTCCTCAAAGGAGCCCTCGCGATCATTCTTCAAAATCTTCCCACAGATCGCGCTTCAGAGAAGCACGCCGCGCGCATCGCACGCGAACTGGATATCCCTCTAATCACAAGAGCCGAAGGTGCCGCACATGCCATTCCCGACGGGCTTCAGGTCACCATCGACCCCGAGAAGGGTATCGTCTACAAAGGCTCTCTCTCCTTGTGAACAATTGTTAGGAAGTGGACAGGCGGAGAAAGAATAGTTTAGAGATCTAGTACCTACGTGGAGAGCCAGCGCCTACGGGTAGTGAGGGTCTGCCTTTTTTCCAGCCAATTAGCTGCACGGGAGCGTCTGCATAGCAGACCACGCCAGATTCCGCTTTACTACCTGGTGATAGGTAGCGCGTTTCAATTGCAAATACACCTACGTAGGCGTCGGTGCCGAATCCCTCTGCTACTTTTGGATCAAAAGTGAACTCGGGGAAGCGCGCAACTTCGCCAACCTGTCTTTGAGCTTCGACTTCAGTAGGGCGACCTACATCAGTATTGACGGGTTTACCACCTGCAGTCTCACTCTTTAACATTCTGGTCAGTTGAGATGAGTTACATCCACGCCAAACAATTGCGACGCTCGCATCACCAGGCTTAGGTCCCGGTTTGGGAAGTCTATTGTAGGTGGCTTCCAGAGTCTTCTCTATTTTGGGCAGCAGGTTCTCCTCTTCCTTTTCAGGGGCTCCAGCAGCTCTAATTTCGCTTAGAATATGAGCTGGAATCACAGAAGATTTTGATCCAGAAGTGCTGCCAGCAGTAATTGGCCGATTTTCTTTGGAAGAAGATGTCCCTGAGGTTTTCAGAACGGGCTTCACTACAGCAGTGACCTTTTTTGAAAGGGAGCCATCTACGATGGTTTCTGCACCGGCACCGGCAATGGTAGTATCGCCATGCATCTTTTCTGATATTGTCGTCATTATTACACCTCTTATTATTATAATTATTATTATAATACAAATTGGTGTAATAGTAAATATTTTACTTCATAAGTAAAAATAACGCAAGTTGTTAATTTCTAATTAGTTAGAAAATCTTACAACTTTAGTTTGTCCATTCTACCAGGTGAAGTCGAGGCGGATGTTCCCTTTTTGCGCAAAGAAGCCGCTGCCAATCTCTGACATGTACTGCATGGTAAGTGCAAAATGGGGCAGAGAGAAGGTGAATCCGACGCTCGGTGCAAAGAGGTTCCAGGTGTGGTTCCACCCGACGATTTCAAAGGGAATGGTTTGGCCAACAAAGGTGGTTTTGTACTTGTCGCGATGTATTGGCACGTCTGAAATCCAAGAGAGGGAGACGAGCGGAGTGAAGCAGTAGGGCTTATCTCTATCCCCTAAACGGTAGCGGAAGCTCATGCCAGTTTCACTTCTAAACGTTTCGCTTGCATAAGAAGAGACATTGAGGTTTAGGCCTCCTGCTTTCTTCTCGGTAAATTTATTCTCGTGCAAGTAGATGTAATCTAAATTCACGTAGGGAGAGGCAACGAAACGAGAGGTACCCCAGAAGAGTCCGCCCGAGAGCTGACCTACGATATCATACCCGTTATAGTTGCTAATTGCGTGGCGATTGGTCGTTACAAAGTTGATGCCGCGTGAGACGTGGTATCTATCTTTTCCAGCTAGAAGAGTTGCCCCCAAATAAGCTTTCGACGTTTTATAATCTGTATAGACGGCTCCGTAGTAGCTGTTTACATCGGCATGGCCGCGATTAAATCTCCATTTGATCCTGCTATGGTCGTAGGCGCCGCCAAAACCGACGACCCAGTTGTCCATTACTTTTGCATCAAATCCAGCGGCAACGCCTCCGATTTTTGCGCGAAAACCAGTCTGCTGACCACGATCATCTATCTCAAACACGTTTCCGAAGGGCTCTATCCAGATATCGTAGGGTTTAAATTCGCTACACTTTCTATTCGGTCTATTATGAAAGATAGATGCGATTTCAGCTCCGACTTCAGTGTTAAGCTCTGCCATCGCGCTGTACTGAGAGGGCTCCATCTCGGTAAGAGCGTCGTTTACAACGGCATCGCTCTGACCTGCTAGAGAGTCGATAACGCTTGCAAGATCCGGATCTGTTGTTAAATCCCCAGCTGCGTTTAACGCATTGATGTTGTTTTTAACACTATTGGCATTCGATCCGAAGATGGTAACGTTGTTAAATAAACTGCCTCCGGAGCCGATTGTGAGCTCTACAAACGTAGGAAAATAGAGCACTGAAACTGTGAAGTTGGGGTTGGTTGCAGAGATAGAAGAGAAGGTGCCAGTGACATTCGAAGCTGTGAGAATCGTATGCGTTTGAGATGATTGATAGGTACCAGCATCATCCACAACAAGAAGGGAGCCATTAAGACTTGCAGCTCCTGTAACCGCAATTAAATCGTTTGAACCAGAAAGTGGCGCCACCTCGATCTGTGTGGTAGCGGATGAGTTAAGTGTTAGAGTTCCGTTGATGTTAATTGTTCCAATCGAGTTGCCAGGGCTGATCTTGCCGCTGCTAGTTACTGAGCCTACGGGGCCGGTTCCGCTCAATGTTCCGCTTACGCCGATGACAACGGAACTTGAGAGAGCGGCTCGAACGTTCAACTCTCCATTTGTAATGGTCGTAGTTCCTGTGTAGGTATTAGGAGTGTTGTAGATGACCTTTCCCGATCCGAGCTTTTCGACGCTGCCCCCAGTTCCTCCGCCAATTCCTCCATCTTGGATCACTCCATCGAGTGTAATGGAGGGTGTAGAGGTTCCAAATTGTAGAGTTTTGCTTCCGAGAGCCACAGTGCCTGAATTGTTCAGATCTCCAATCTGCGTGCTTCCCGCAGTAAGACTGCTAATATCAAAAGTCCCACCGCTTACCACCTGCACTTGTCCTGCGCTATTTAGAGCCGCAGTGTTTGTAAGAGCGAGTGTTCCGCTGTTAATCGTCGTACCTCCCTGATAGGTGGTGGAGGGAGTGGTTAAAAGAAGCGATCCAGTATTAACTCCATCGTTGACTGTCAAGGAAGCTCCAATTGCTCCATCCAGCGTGCCATTCACCGTTAAGGCGGCGCCACTATCTGCGACAATTGTGCTTCCGAGATTAATAGTGACATTTTTCGATGTGGAAAAGGTCGCAGCGGCAATCAGCTCTCCGGCTGATCCAACATTGATGTTAGTTCCAGTTCCTAACTGGTTATCAGCGCCTACAGCTAACTCCCCAGCATCGATGAAGGTATCTCCACTGTAGCTACTTGCTACAGAGAGGGAGAGAAGGCCGACTCCCTTTTTATGGAATGCAACTCCTGGTGGAAGCGCCAAACTATCCGTGAAGGTAGCATCCCCAGAAAAGGTGAGGGTTGTAGAGTCTATGACGTAGAGATCTCCTCCCTTTCCTTGACCATGTGCACCTCCACCGACAGTCGTTCCTCCAAAGGCGTTATTGCCACTAAAAGAGCAGCCGCTGCCGATATCTAAAATACCGCCATCGCGTACAAAAAGTGCGCCTCCAAGACCTGCGCCTCCACCACCGCCGCCGCCTGTAGTACCTGAAAAGGCGCTTCCAGCGCCCCCCTCGGTCCCGCCTGCGCCCGGAGAGTTTCCTGGTCCGCCGCCGCCACCGCCACCGCCAAAACCTCCTGTTCCTCCCTTGAGAGTACCCGGTCCTCCTCTGGCACCACCACCGCCTCCACCACCAAAGGAGCTGCCGCCTGTGGATCCGCCGACTGTCGCACTATTTGCTCCGGCACCACCACCGCCTCCAAAATCGCCACCTGCTCCCCCTCCGCTTGCAGCGCCTGTTGAAGAGCCTCCGCCACCTCCAAAGGCACCCCCAGCTCCTCCTCCACCCGCGCCAGTGGTTAGTGGAGAGTTAGTTCCTGATCCGCCACCGCCACCGCCAAAGCCACCCGCTCCTCCAGATGTAATAACTGGGCCATTATTTCCACCACCTGCTCCTCCGGTTCCTGGGCCCCCCGCAGCTCCATTGCCATTGGTTCCTACAGCTCCTCCCGTCGAATTTAAGTTGCTCCCTCCATCGCCTCCAAGTCCGCTTGAGGTGGTTGCTCCACCCGTCAAAGTGCCTCCTCCTCCTCCCCCCGAATTGGTGATACTGTTCGAGGATCCTCCATCAACAGTGCTTAACCCAGGTACCCATCTTCCACCGGCGCCGCCGCCGCCACCTGAACTTCCCGCCGATCCTCCGTTGCTACGAAATCCGCCGCCTCCGCCTGCACCCCCTCCGTTACTGCCACTGCCGGCGCCACCTCCTCCATAGCCTCCTCCTCCTCCTGAACCTCTTGCAGCGACGGTAGCTCCATTCGATCCTGTTCCACCAGTAACCGTACACGATGTAAATGCGGTATTAGTGACACCAACGGTCGCATCCTTATCCACAAAAATGCCAGCTCCAGCTCCCAAGCCGCCACCTCCACCACACCCTCCGGATCCGCCCTGACCACCTAAGATCCCGCAATTTTCAATGGAGAGATTGTCGATATTTACAGTGATGCCCACGCCTGAAGGCTTACTATAGCTGTAGATCGGTGTGATAAAGAAGGCTTGATAATTAGCAGGCACCGACGAGTCAAATCCATCGATTGTATTGGCATTTCCATTAATCGTGATCGTAGATGGCGTGGAAGAGGATACCGCATTGGTTGCCAAGATCGGAAGGTCATCAGTAAGAGTGATCGTACCAAGAGCTGCGTTGAAGTTGATTGTGATATTTGGATCTGTCTCACTCACAAGAATCTGTTTCATTACATAGCGCAGAGATCCGGTATTTCCACTGCCCATTGTAATATCATCACTGTTCGTGTCGACCGTGTAAGTGACAGCAGCATCTACACAAGGTACAGCGAGTAGAGTGAAGTAGATGTAGCCAAATGCGCAGGCTAGACTCTTTCTTTTCATAAGCAGCTCTCCAAAATTTTTTTATCTTTTTCGCACCATATCAAAAACACAATTTGCATCTCAGAAAAAAACTTTCACTCCCAAGAAAGGCAGAAGACAGAAGAATTTTACACAGAGCGCCTCTTCTTTCTCTGTGTAACTCGCGCTCTTACGCTCTTCAGCGGTCGATTTTAATAAGGGGTTTGGGGTATAAGAGCCCTCATGGAGAATCAAGAAGCAATTAGAGAAGCGGTTGCCAAGCGGCGCACCTTTGCCATCATCAGTCACCCTGATGCGGGAAAGACGACGCTTACAGAGAAGCTGCTGCTCTATTCGGGAGCGATCCAGACAGCGGGGATGGTTAAGGGACGCAAAGGCCGAAAGGCCGCCACCTCCGACTGGATGGCGATGGAGCAGGAGAGGGGCATCTCGATCACCTCCTCTGCGATGCAGTTCACCTACAAGGGAACGATCATCAACGTTCTCGACACCCCGGGCCACGAAGATTTTTCGGAAGATACCTACCGCACGCTAACGGCTGCCGACTGCGCGATCATGGTTATCGACGCCTCAAAAGGCGTTGAGAAGCAGACTCGAAAGCTCTTCGAGGTCTGCCGGCTGAGAAGGATCCCCGTTCTTACTTTCATTAACAAGATGGATATGCCTGCGCGCGAGCCGCTCGAACTCATGAATGAGGTCGAGAATGTGCTCCAGATTCGCTCGTCAGCCATGAACTGGCCTATCGGGATGGGAAAAGAGTTTCGAGGTGTGGTGGATAGAGAGACAAGTGAGGCGCTCTTTTTTACGAAGACATCCCACGGGGGCGCACAAAAGGCTGATATCGCAAGAGTTCCTTTAGATAGCGCAAAAGAGAAAATCGGAGAAGAGGCCTTTCAGGCGCTTAAACAGGAGCTTGAGCTTCTAGAGCTCGCGGGCAATCCCTTCTCTCTTCAAGAGTTTCTCTCAGGTGAAGTCACTCCTGTCTTTTTTGCTTCAGCTCTTACAAATTTCGGGGTAGAGCCCTTTTTTGACGCTTTTATCCATTTGGCTCCTTGCCCGCATGGGCGCCTTGCCGATCGCCCCGATGGAACCGAGGTGGAGATCGACCCGATCACGACCCCATTTAGCGGCTATGTTTTCAAGCTGCAAGCCAACATGGATAGACGCCACCGCGATAGCATGGCCTTTATCCGAATCTGCTCCGGTAGGTTTGAACGCGACCTCATCGTGAAGCACCACCGTTTGGGTCGAGAGATCCGCCTCTCTCGTCCGCATGGAATGGTAGCTGGCGAGAGAACGACTCTAGATTTTGCCTATCCCGGCGATGTGATTGGCGTTATTAACCCCTCTCTCTTTCTGATCGGAGATACACTCTCCATCACAGGAGGCTTCAATTTTAAGCCCCTTCCGCAATTCCAGCCTGAGATCTTCGCGCGCCTCTATCCCAAAGATGTGGGAAAGAGGAAGTCGTTTGATAAGGGGCTGCTTCAGCTGATCGATGAGGGAGCGATACAGATGCTAGAATCCTATGAGCGCGAAGGAGATTTTACCTTTGCTGCAGTGGGACAGCTCCAGTTCGAGGTAATGCAGTATAGGCTGAAAGATGAGTATGGCGTAGACACCACCCTTACGATGCTTCCCTATCAGTGCAGCGCGTGGATTTTGGGGGATATGAAGACCTTCGTGAAGTCGACGAGCTCCGCTCTAGTCAAAGATAGGCAGGGGCGCCCCATGGCTCTCTTTACCAGTCAATGGGATAAGCAGTACACCATTAAGCAGAACCCCAAGCACGAACTCGTCGACGTCCTCGTTTAAACCTGATTACTGCACGGTGCAGAAGCGCGTTTCTGTTTTTGCACTTGCAGCAGTTGCCACGGGTCTTGCAACTACAAGTTGAACTTCTCTCTTAAGTCCAGTGACTTCGAGCCTTGGATTATGTCTTTTAAGTGCAGCAGCAAGCTCTAAAGGGTTGAGATCCAGATCTCTATAAAACTCTCTCTGTCTGTATCCACCGACTGCCATACGGACCAGCTTTTTACAGTTTTGCGCAATCTCTACGAGATGAGCGGCGTGATAGAAGCAGGGTTCGAGTGAGAGGCTCTCTAGATTCTTTCCATGCCTTGCTATAGCCATAGAAATTGCCCAGGATGCATCTCCTCTTCCGCCACCGATATCACCTCCTGCTTCAAAAAAGCGGAGTTTAGGAAGGGTTTGTAAAAGGTGGTCCACGCCAGTATAAGCAACTCTACTGCAATTCGAAAGAGAGAGGTACGTCAAGGAGGGTATTCCTCCGAGCATAACACAGCTGGTGTCGGTAATTTGCCGATTTGAATGGAGAGAGAGCGATTCTAGTTTAAGCCCTACGAGGTGAGAGATTCCAAAGTCTGTGGTTTGCCGGCAGTTTCGTAGATCTAATTTAGTTAAGGCGGTGCAGGTGGTAGCTAATTTTTTCACTTGAGCATCTCGAACATCCAGATACAACCCAGCGTTAACTGTAAAAGAGGTCAGTTGATCCGCTCTTTTTGAAGCCAGTGTTTGATCAACGAGAGTTAGTGTGCGATGAGAGGTGCCATTGCGAGACTCTGAGCAGAGAGTTAAGTGCCGCATGCCTTCCATGCTATCGAGAATATGAGTGTAAGTTGTGCTTTCATTAAAGCGGTTTTTAGAAATGCGCTGAAACCAGAGAACATCAAAATTGTCGGCCTGTCGAAGCGTCCTTATTGCAGAGCGATAGATCGCTTGTGTATTAACATCTTTACAAATTGTGAAAAAGCCATCTCTTCGAAGTTCTTTTAACGGAAGATAAGAGAGAATATAGGCGATAAGCGGAGTAGCAAGAGAGGTGAGGCGGTCCAAGCTCACCCTTCTTCTCTTCGAAGAAGGCTCGCTCCCAGTTTCTGCAACAAAAGGCAGAAGTCCAAATTGCACGCATGCTGTTGACATAATTAACTTTTTGTTAAAAATAATAGTTATTTTATTATTTTTTAAATCAAAAGTCAATTAATCAATAAATTAATTGCTAGCTAAGTAGTCTTCTAAGTTCTTAGAGGCCTCTTTTAAAGCAACTTGATATGCAACTCGCTGCATTTTAGGGTGCATGATAGGCACTTCTGTAAGATCGATCACCGCAGAGATCAAGTTCTTCTGATTAGAAGCGATTTTGGGGTGGTACTTCTGAATAAGCTCAAAGGCTCTAGCTGAATAAGCATCTAGTTCAGTGCGGTTAGGGGTATACTTCTCATCCTTCTGCATTTTTATGAGCATCTTGTCGATCTCACCTTTAATCTGCTGCAGTCCCTTGTTGAGAGGGGTCTCTTTTCTCTTGGGTTGCATAGGGGAAGGCTGTGGCTGTGCCATGAGTGTACTCCTTTAAATCTCTGTTAATCTTCATCCTATTGATTCAAATTATTATTTTAAACACTTATTTTTTACTTTAACTTTTCCGCGTCTTAAACCGCTGATTATTAGTAGTTAATATAGCATGTTAATTTAAATATTAAACTTGATAATATTAAAGTTTTTATATATAATTACATATATAAAATTATAATATGTGTTTAATATGACATTTTTATCACTTGCTCTTTCTCCGACCGCAGGATCCCTTTCTTTAGGTGGAGAATCCTCTAGTCCCAAATTGGGAGCAGAAGTCAGCACCCCTAAAATGGCAGCGCAGAGAAAACAGGTCTCTCACTTACAAAAGCATATAAAATACTATTCGAAGTTCTTAAAAGGCTTTTTGAACCGCGAGGTTGTAAAAAATCTCGATGGGGAACTCACAGAGCTAGCAGTAAAAGCTAAGCGCTGCTTAAGACATATCAAGAAAAACGAGAAGCTCTCTTCGGTCTATCTCCAGAGCGAGAAGGGGATCATGAAGGTGGCTAAATTTCTTAAGAGCTGTTTAACGATACAGGCCTACTGCCTCAGAAAGGTCTCTCAGGACCCTGAAAACGAGTCCATTCAAGATACAGCCGAGTTTCTTAAAGTTCTTGAGAGGCTTGATAAAGCCTTGGATAGAGGTGATTCTGTAGTTTTTAATGAGCTTCTTGAATTCATCACCTCTTCCGTAGTATCCGTCGATGCTCTCCCTACTAAGAAGAGTGGAAGCGGCACAGCATGTGCCTCCTACTTCGTATTCGAAAAAGAGAGTGAAGAGCGCATGATGCTTTTTAAACCTCTAAGCGGGGATGCCGGCGTCTTTTCTACGATTCCAAAGGGCCACGCTTTTAAAAGACAGATTGGAGCCTACCTCTTAGATCGCAGCTATGGAAGCAGAGGAAACGTTCCTCTTTCGGCGCTTGGAACACGTCAAGAAGAGCTTGGATCCTTGCAAATCTTTAGAAAGAATCAGGGAGCGTACACAGATCTGCCTCCGAAGAAGCGTTTGGAAATTGCTCCAGATGCTCTGCAGATGACTACGCTTTTAAGAATGCGACTCTACGACTTAGATGGACACACTGGAAACCTCTTATGGAAAACAACACGTGAAGGTGAGATCCAGCTGATTCCGATCGACCTAGACTATACGCTTCCGCATATCACTGACGAGGATTCTGCAAAGAAGAGTAGGCTTCGCATCGGCTGGCGCTTTGCACCTCAGCTTGATCTACCAATGGATAAAGCAGTTCTGGAATATATCGAGAAGCTCAACCCTGACAATGATGCCAAAACTCTCGCTAAGTTGGGTCTTGCTCCAGAGTGTATCTTTCTGATGAAGGCCACGACTTTTGCGCTTCAGATCGGCGCCAAATCTTCTTGCACGACCGGCGAGATATTAGATTATCTCCATGCACCTCTTTTTAAAGAAATTTTCGTCGAATGCCTTGAGAAGTGCCGCGATGAAGAAGGGCTTAACGAAAAGTCGTTTGATTCTCTCATGCAAGAGGCTCTTGAAAAAGGCTTCGCAGCTCTTCCCACTATTAGAGAAGAGTCTCTCACTCTATTCAAGCAGGCTCAAGTAGCGCTGGAAGCGATGAAGGATGCAAGTGGCAAAGAAGGCGATGAGCACCCAGCAGAGCAAGCAGTATACATTGCGCGCGTGCTCTTGCAAGCGGGTGAGTATAGGCTCGCATTCAAAATCGGCCGCCAGCTCATTGAGATGGATGCGCCAAGTTCAAGCTTTGAGAAGCTTTTAGACTTCTTTAAAAGTAACATAGGTGTCGATAAAGCGATGATGCTAGATGGCTGTCGTTCGCTTCATGATAGCTTTATTCTCATGGGTAAAGAGAAAGAAGCTGCTGCAATCAGCGAATGGATCAAGAACGTATCCGAATAAAATGCCCTATGAGATTTCGGAAGATTTTGAGACAAATTTTCTAAATTTTTCCGAACGCAGTATTGGAGAAACTACAGCCGAGGAAAAATTTAGGAGATTTGGCCAAAATGGCCGAAATATCGACGGGGATTTTATTCGGATAGGTTAAAGTCTGAAGCTAGTTAAAAGCCTGAAGAAGGGTTAGCCCCACAACTCCCGCGGTTTCAAAGCGCAGCACGTTAGCATGCAGGTGAATTCCAAGAGCTCCTCTCTCGTTTTCGAGAAGTAGGAGCTCTTCTTGTTTAAATCCCTTTTCAGGACCAATAAATAGAGTAAATGGAAGCGGTAGGTCTGGCTTTTTTTTCCAGATTTCTAGGAGCGTAGGAGCTTCAGGTCTGAGGTCGCCGAAGAAGTTTGTTCCTTCAGCTTTGGGAAGCTTATTTAGAGAAGGGAAGATCTGAATCGAGGGAAGATCTAATCTGCCAGACTGTTTCATTGCAGAGATGCAGATCTGTTTAAGTCTTGCGGTTTGCGAGGGAGTGGGCGCTTTTATCTCGCTTAGTGCTGAAGGAAATAGCCAGAACTCGGTAGCGCCAAGCTCGACAGCTTTTTCAATCAGCCACTCAAGGCGCGGCATGCGCGTCATCGCCTGCGCTAAAATTAACTTTGGTTTTACCCTCTTCTCCTTTTCAACGGAGAGCAGCTTCAAGCTTGCAGAGCTCTTGGAGATCCTCTCAACGCGAGCGAGCGCGAGCTGATCTCTTCCGTTGACGAGCTCGATCTCCTCGCCAACTTCGGTGCGCATGACGCGCACAAGGTGGTGAAACTCCTCATTTTCTAAGGCGAGACTCTTCTCTCTTTCCAGCGGTGCATCGATATAAAAACGGCTATGCGGCATAGATTTTTTTTATTATGTGCGTAAGAGGGCGGTTTTGAGGATTTGGGAGAGGGGCGCGCCATGTGGAGCGGCTTTTTGCAGCTGCTTGAGGTCGACGACGTCGAAGGCGCTAAGTGCACAGAAGTGCGCTTTTAAACCGGTGTGGGAGGAGAAGTTGAAGATCATTTTGAAGCGGAAGTCGCGGACGAGGAGATCTTTTTTGCTTGAGTAGGTGCGCTTTTCGACATTTTCGATGAGAGGTGAGTTCTCAAATTTTTTGGGAATGAAGAGAGTGATGAACTCATGCGGGTAGATCTCTCGGAGTACGCCGAGCTCACTTGCGATCGCTGAGAAGCTCTCCTCCTCTTCGGGGAGAATAACAGCAATGGAGTCGTGGCGGAAGCGGCGCTTCAGCCTATCTGGCGTCTGCTGCTTCCAGCGGTTGTGCTGCCAGAGCCACTCTCCCGGGTTTTCTATTATGCTCTCTTCAAAAAGCGAAAGGCTCTTCTGCATCAGGCGCGGGATCTCCTGTTCTGCAGGCTGGGTCTGATCTGGCCAGATCGGGTCTGAGTAGTGAATGAGATATCTGCCGCCCACGCGCTTTGTCGAAGCGACAATGATGGGTCTTCCAGTGCGGTGAGCAAGAAGAGCGGGGAGGGGAGAGGTCCAGGCTTGTCTACCAAGAAAGGGAGAGGAGAAGCCGCTATCCGGCATCCCCTGATCGCCAACGATGCCTAGGAAGCAGCCTTTTTTAAGACCGCGTAGTCCCTCCTTTACGGCCTCTTTTGGAGAGATGATTTTGCCGCCAAACTTCTGACGAATAGAGAGAACCCAGTTGTAGAGCATCATGTTTTTAACTGGCCTTCCAATTGCGACTCCAGGCATCCGGGTTGTGCCTTCGAGAAAGAGGATCTCCCAGTTCGACTGGTGGCCGCAGAAGAAGATCACTCCCTTGCCCTCTTTCATGATCTCTTGGGAGGCTTCTGGATTTACGCAGGTTGCAATACGGGAAATGTCGCTCTCTTTGTCCAGCTTGGCATATTCGAGGCAGGTGATCATTAAGTTTTGAAACGATTGAATAGCAAGTCTTTTAATCTCGTTTTCGGAGAGCGATAGAGAGGATGCGAGTGCAAGATTACTTAAGGCTCGTTTTCTGAAGTTGGGCAGCAGAAAGTAGGAGAGAGTTCCAAGTGCGCGGCCGAGGGCGTGGATCTGAGAGTAGGAGAGGAGTGTGACGGGAAAGGTTACCGCCCGCAGCAGGTAAAAGGAGGCTCGGTTAACTAAAGACATTCTTTGACGATCTGATTGAGCTGATTGGAAAAATCCAGGTGTTTAATACTCTCGCGTATCTCTGATGCACTCTTCTCGGTTTTTCTTCTATTTAAAGCTTTTTTTAGGGCGGAGGCCATTGCGTCTGGGGAGTTCAAATCTTCAATTGTCAGACCGCTCTTTTCCGTGAGAACCTCATGACCACCATTCGACTTTGAGGAGACGACAAAAAGGCCCATGGCCAGGGCTTCAACGGTCACATTGGCAAAGGGGTCGTAAAAAGAGGGGATAACGAGTGCGTCAGCCAGCTGGTAGAAGGGGAGGATCTCTTTGCGGCTTCCAAAAAAACGGACCTTTCTCTGGAGGTTTAAATCGGCAGCGAGCTCTTCGTACTCTTTGAGGTTCTTATCGTGACCTACAATTGAGATGTGCAGCTTCTCATTGGGTAGAAGAGAGGCTCCTCTCAGTAGTTGCTCCACCCCTTTTCTGCGAAAATTATGCCCAACAAAAAGAAAGTGAAATAGATCCGAATCTAAATCGAATGCAGACATTATGCGGGCTCTCTGCTCTGCCCATTTTTCGAAAGGGGAGCTCATCTCCTGCCACTCGACTCCATTGTGAACAACAGAGATTTTTTTGGGGTCTGTACTGTAGTAGCGAAGGATCTCCTCTTTCACCATGTGCGAGTTTGTGAAGAGGCGCTCAAGAGCTGGGTGTTCAAACGCTTCTTTTTCAATTTTTAATAGAGCGCGGTGGAGGGGATTCAGCTCGAAGGAGACCTTTTTTAGTAGACCTTCAGATGTAGAGCGCATCTCAAGGTAGGCAGCGTGCACTCCATTTCCGGCTCTCAAGTGAGTTTGAAAGCGGTTTCTATCCATACCAAAAACAATCTCAGGCGAGGTCTTATCAACTCTTTTTTGGCAGAACTGATCGAACTGTTTCAATTTACGAAAGCTCAGCTTGCTCGTCGAAGAGAGTGTGAAGGTCTCTAGGCCTGCAGGTAGATCTTTAGGTGTTCCGCTTGTAAGCAGCGTGACCGAGCACCCCTTTTCCAGAAAGGCTTTCGCAAGCCTAGAAGTGTATTTTTCAAGGCCTCCGCTCTGCGCCTCGCGGGCGCCGCTCTTCAATATCGCAACGCGTCTATTTGGCATAATCAGAGATGTGCTGTCTCTTTGATAGAAACAGTCGTGCCTTCGAGTTCAGCTTTGAGGTTGACGCGCGTGTCGTCTGGCCAGGCAAGTTGAAGGCGATTCATGTAGTTTCGGAAGCGGTTTCTTAAATACTCCTCTCGAAGTCCTGGCTGAATACCTTGAACTTCGCTATCGGATGTGTCGGAGAGCATCATGGAGACGTAGCGCTCTTCCATGGCGCGAGGGTTGATGAACTGCAGGCTTACCTCTAGAGTGCTCTTCTCGCTGCTCGGAACGACAATTACCATCAGCTCCATCATCTCCCTTACCACTTTTAAGAAGGGTAAGCTAACTCCTTTTGCACACAGCTGAGTCTTTAAGAAGTAGAGGCTTCCGATTTTTTCTAGAATCGGAGATGGCGACAGAGTAAGGGTCTTCGCGTCGATCATCGCTGCATATTTGGGGGGGACGTAAAGTGAAATTGGAATCGGTTTTTCGATGGGCAACAGATTAGAACGGACGAAATCGATCCTGAGACCTTCAGCTTGTGGATCATTGATCTCAAGTGGTTGATCGGAGAGAAGGGGAAGTTGAATCTGCTTCCAGAGATCTGGAACGTAGAAGCTGACGACATCTTTGTTGTTCTGGTTCTGTTCAGAGGCGAGTTCATCGAGGTGCGATTTTGAAATCTCGTGAAGATTGAACGTTAACTTAACCCCTTTCGCTTTTAAGTGTTTAACCATCTCCTCAGGCCCCGAGACTGTCATGTGGAGCTGGTAGGGCCACACGTCGAGGAACTGGTAGTCTCGAGGAGCCTCACCGACAGGGCGAGTGATGAGAACAGGAATCTTTTCGCTGACAAGCTTAGTTAAGCGAATGATAAAGCTCTGGTGAGAGATGCGCGAAATGCCTGATGAGAGATCTATCTCTGGGTTTAGAGAGACTAGATTTTTTTTGGTGAGAGATGCGATCCACTCTTCTGGTTTATCTGCTGCATCAACCACGACTTCCAAGTCGTGAGAAGAGAGGTCGTCGAGTAATTTTTTATTGCCTACTAGGCTGAGAGTGATCCGTCTTGAGAGAAGGCCATTATGCTGCAGTCCTTCCACGGTTTTATTAGAAGGGACGTTAGCAATACGCACAGGAATGTTGCTGAGCGTTTTGGTGGAGGTAAGCGAGAGGTGGACAGAGAACCAGATCACGATCGCAAGGACGACCGAGATCAATTTTCTCTGCCAGTTCTGCAAAACAAAAGCATTTAGAAGCGATCTCATGTTTCTCATGTTACCCGCGCAGCCAATTTAGGATGTTGAAGCCCTCTTTATGAGTTCCTTTAATCGGTGGAGTGAAGATACTGCGCACAATTCCCTTGAAGCGATCGATCTTAACCCCGCGCGTCATCACACCGTCCCGCGCGATGGAGACCTTTCCGGTCTCTTCAGAAATCACAATAATTAACGCATCTGTAATCTGGCTAATTCCAAGGGCGGCGCGGTGGCGCGTTCCGATCGATCCAGTGACTTGAGAGCTGTCTTCTGCAAGCGGCAAGATTACAGCAGCAGCGAGAATCGTCTGGTCGCGGACGACAACAGCACCATCATGAAGTGGAGTTGCAGCTGTAAAAATAGTTTCGAGTAGCTCTGAGGAGAAGCTCGCATTTAATTTGACAGCTTTGTTCGCATACTCAGAAAGCGAGTTCTGATTTTCTAAAACAATCAGCGCTCCCGTGCGTTTTTCAGATAGGCGGTATGTCGAGTTTGCGAGCTGATCTAAAAACTTATCAAACTCGGTGATCTCCTTATACCGCTTTCCCTTCAGACTAAGCTTTGAAAGGGCAACGCGCAGCTCTGGTTGGAAGATGATAAGTACGGCGATAACTGCCACGTTGACGACCAGGTACATGATCTTGTGCAGGATCGGCAGGTTGAACCAGGATGATGCAGCAAAAATCAGAAGAAATGCTCCTAGCCCTAAAACCAGATCCATCGAGCGGGTATTCCAGAAAAACGAGAGCAAGTAGTTGAGCATGATGGCGATGATCATCATCTCGAAGAGAGGGGTAAGAGATTGGAAGAGAGCAAGGAAGCTCATGTAACCCTTAAAAATAGAAATTATTATATGGAAGAGGCACTTAAGTAAATGAGATCAGGTAAATCATAGGATCGCGGTGCACGCGAACTCTATGAAGCGCAGAAATGAGAGAGCTCCACCAAAAATGTCATTGTAAGCATAAAAGGTGTTGCCGGCAAACTAAATCAAGAGCGCTGGGAGAAGAAATGGACGGGAATGGACATTAATGGACGGGAAAAGGACGGAAACGGACACGCGCTGCAGAAAGAAAGAGAGTCTATTCTTCGTTCTTTCTTGCCCGCTTGTCCATTCTCGTCCGTTTCCCGTCCATTAATGTCCGTTTTCTTCAGCGGGCCTTCTTCTCCGAGCGCGCTTTCCTAGCTCCGCCCGGGGAATCCGACGACGGTCTGGTAGCAGAGAAGTAGGTGTTCGACGCCTTTCATCGCGCGGTGGGGTTTGCCCTCTCCGGGAAGGGAGGAAGCTGCGGCGATTTTATCTTTGGAAACCCCTGTTTTCCATGGAAAGAGTTCGGGATTGCTCTTTCCCTTTTCCATGCTGCGCGCCCAGTACATGGAAGCAAGGTCTAACCAGTGGTAGGGCCAGAGAAGCTTCTCCTGAAGGTCTGGATCGATCAGTTGAGAAAAAAAAGCGCGGTCAAAAGATGGGTTCTGGCAGATGAAAACAGCTTCGCCTCGTTTAATTGAATGGGCAGCGAGTAGTTCTAAGATCTTGCTGGCAACAAGGTCGGGCTTCTCTCCCTTCTCGATCTCTTCCCATGTGAAGCCGTTGATCTTTAAGCTCTCTTTGTCGCTTTTTTGCCACTGCTCAGGAGTTTGGTAGATGACGCTATGAAATTGAGCTCTGACTTCGCCCGAATAGACATCGACGATTTTGAACGCGATCTCAAGCAGCCGGTGCTTAAGAGCATTGAGGCCGCTCGTCTCTGTATCTAGAAATATGCCTAGCATATCACCGACTAATTAAAGTTAATCTGCCAAGTCTACGAACTGGTTGAGAATTTTTCTATAGTTTTATCCCTTCTCTTCTGTTATTAAAAAAATAAAACCAAAATGAGAGAGGTGAATTATGGAAATTAGCTCAGGAATGAATGAGAAGAGCAGAAAAGTAGTAAGCGATGGCCTCTCTAAACTTCTTGCAGAAACTTATGCTCTCTATTTAAAAACACAGAACTTTCACTGGAACGTCGTAGGTTCCGACTTTTTTGCACTTCATCTGCTATTTGAGAAGCAGTATGAGGAGCTGAGCGGAGCGATCGATGAGATCGCAGAGCGCATCCGTGCTCTGGGCGCTCATGTGGATGCCACCTTCTCTGGATTTAAAAAATTAAGTTCTATTTCTGAAGAGGGGAAACTCAAGAGCTCGAATGAGATGATCAAACATCTTGTGAAAGCCAACGAGTGCGTCATCTGCCTAGCTAGAAAATTAACAGAAGTTGCAGAAAAAGAGAGAGATCAGGCCACCCTAGATCTACTGGCGCGAAGGCTAGGCGCGCATGAGAAATCCGCTTGGATGCTCCGCAGCCATCTCTAATTTGTAATAAAATTTTTGCTATTGCTACCTCCAGTGGTTAATAAAGTGCCATCCTGCTATGATAGTCCGCATGGCGCTTTCAAAACAAAAATTTAGAGAGATCGTTTTTCAGCTTCTATTTAGTCGCGACTTTTCGGAAGAGACCGAAGGGGAGACGAGAGAGATGCTCATGCAGCAGCTCGAAGTCCCTAAAAGCGCTCTTCGGGAAGCAGAGGCGCGACTTCAGCAGATTGTTGAACATCTTCCAGAGATAGACCGCACTATCGCAGCTCTTTCTAAAGACTATAACTTCGACCGCATTCCTCGCGTCGAGCGCTCAATTCTACGCCTCGGGCTTTTTGAGCTGATGTACGAGCCAGAGATGCCCGGCACTGTTTCCATCTCTGAGGCTATCCGCCTCTCTCGGAAGTTCGCAACAGCCGAAGCCTCCTCTTTCATCAATGCCATCCTTGATAAGGCCTATCAGGGAAAGCAGGCGACTCTAGCATCTGTTTGATCAAAAACACTCCCCGTACTACACTGACGTCCAATGGATATATCTGGACGTTTTATACAAGGCAAACTTTTAAGCGAACTATCGACCTTTGGAATCGGTGGACCCGCACGTTTTTTCTCTGAAGCCCGTACAATTCCTGAAATGCAAGAGCTTCTCGCCTACTGCTCTTCTCACTCACTACCATTTTTGATCATTGGCAAAGGCTCCAACTCCCTTTTTGACGACCGGGGTTACAACGGTCTGGTTATTCTCAATAAAATTGCTTTTTGCGAAGAAAAACCCGAGGGGCTTTTTTACGTTGGCGCAGGATACAGCTTCTCGCTGCTCGGAGTGCAGACCGCTCGCAATAAGTGGTCGGGGCTCGAGTTTGCCTCTGGCATCCCAGCATCAGTGGGGGGTGCTGTTTACATGAACGCCGGCGCAAGCGGCCGCGAGACAAAAGAGTCGCTTGTTGAGGTCTCCTACGTAACAGAAACTGGCGAGCTGCAAAGGCTGCAAAAAACAGACTTAGAATTTGGTTATCGCTCCTCCATTTTTCAGAAAAAGAGGGGTGCGATTGTTGCGGCGAGTTTTCAGCTCACTCCTTCGCAGGATGCGCGGGAAAAACAGCTCGGTATTGTCGAATATAGAACGCGCACGCAGCCCTACGGCGATCCCTCTGCTGGGTGCGTCTTCAGGAATCCTTCAGGAGGCGCAGCTGGTGCGCTGATTGAGCAGTGCGGGCTTAAAGGAAAAGAGATCGGGGGCGCAAGAGTCTCTACGCTTCATGCAAACTTCATTATCAATGCTGGTGGCGCAAAGGCCCAAGATGTTCTTGAACTTGCAAAATTTGTAAAAGAGACGGTCCATCAGAAAACGGGACTCGACCTCGAGATGGAAATTCGATACATCCCTTACCAAGCTGTCCAATGACTTTTCGAGCGGATCTACACTGCCACACTACCTGCTCTGACGGCTCACTTACACCAGTTGAACTTGTAAGACTCGCAAAAGCGGTAGGGCTCTCAGGCCTTGCAATCACAGATCACGACACGATAGACGCTTACCAGACTGCAAGAGAAGAGGCTGAGAAGCAGGGCATTCTTCTTGGCTCTGGCGTGGAATTCTCCAGTGTATTTAAGAAAGTAAGTGTTCATATCCTCGCCTATGACTTTCCTATTAACTCCTCTACTATCCACACCTTTTGCGCGAGACATCAGGAGCGTAGGATTAAACGAAATCTGAAGATCTTAACGAAATTGACAGCTCGAAAAATGCCCGTAACCCCCGAGGAGCTCTTGCGCCTGTGGCCAGACGCAAAGACGATTGGCAGACCCCACATTGCAAAGCTCATGATTGAAAAGGGGTACGTCTCTTCCATTAAAGAGGCTTTTAATCTTTACATAGGCGATGGAAAGAGCTGCTTCGATGAGGGTGAGGCCTTCTCATCTGAGGAGACACTCTCAATCATCCACGAAGCCGGAGGTAAAGCCTTTCTCGCACATCCCCATCTGCTGGATCGTTCAGATATTGTTAATGAACTGCTTAAACTTCCATTTGATGGGATCGAGTGCCACTATGGAAAATTCACTCCGGATATTGAAAAGAGGTGGGTGAAGCTGGCAGAGAAAAAAGGTCTTCTAATCAGTGGTGGTTCTGATTTTCATGGGGATGATAAGCAGTATCTCGCTCTCGGTTCATCTTGGGTTAATGAGGAGAGCTTCCACAAGATTTTTCAGAGGCGAGCATGAATCACATCTACGAGCGTCTCTTTCGCATGACCTCCGATGCGGTAAAACTCAATCTGGAGATTCCGCGTCTTCTCACTGCTTTTCTTAATTTCCCACACCAAGCCTACTCTACAGTTCATATCGCTGGTACAAACGGGAAGGGCTCCGTATCTACCAAGATCGCAAAGGCTCTCCAGCTCTCTGGTTTAAAAGTGGGGCTCTACACCTCTCCTCATCTTCAAGATTTTCGCGAACGCATTACAGTCCAGGGAGAGTGGATCTCAGAAGAGGCTATTACCGCGGGAATTGAAGCTCTCTTTAAATATATCGATACAAATGCGATTCCAGCGACCTTTTTTGAGCTAACAACAGCGCTTGCTTTCGACTACTTCAGGCAGCAGAAGGTCGACGTGGCAGTTATCGAGACAGGCTTAGGAGGACGCCTTGATGCAACAAATGTAATCGATCCTCTCCTCACTGTGATTACCTCTATCAGCCGCGACCACGCGCATATTCTCGGGGATACGCTTGATGAGATAGCCGGAGAAAAGGCGGGGATATTGAAACCCAATGTACCTCTGGTTCTTGGCTCAAAAGCCGTTTTTGCACCAATTCTAAAAAGGGCGCAGGATCTAGGTGCTCCTTGCCGTATCGCTCCTGAAGCTTCTGGTTTTTATGATGCTGAGAACTCGTCGACGGCGCGCACAGCACTAGAATGGTTGAAAGAGCTTCTTCCCGTTACAGATGAGGGAATTAACGAAGGGCTACGATCAAGGCCTCCTTGCCGTTTTGAAAGAAGAGGAGAGCTTATCTTTGACGTTGCGCACAACCCTGACGGCTTTTCCCGTCTTTTCGAAGCAGCTCAGCACTTCTATCCTGAAACCAAATTCTATGTTCTTTTGGGAATGTCCAGAGATAAAGAGTATGAGAGGTGTTTAGAGCTCGCCTCTGAGCGAGCGGAGAAGATCTTCTTGGTGCAAGCAAAGGGAGAGCGTTCAGCCCGAGTTGAGGTGCTGGGTGAGGCTCTTCGTAAAAGGGGATTCACACGCTTTGTTGAGGGAGAAAATGTCTCCTCTACAGCTGAATTGGCTGCAGAGGAGGCAAAAGATGCTGGCGCAATTCTTCTAATCTGCGGCAGCTTCTTCATTATGCAAGAAGCCCGCGAGGCTCTATTAAACGGGACTACCGCGGCTCAGCTCTAAGGCGAGAGCTAGAAGTGCTGGGGCGTAGAGCTGATCTGAAGAGTGGCCGAAGCGCTCTTCAAGCTCTCCCTTAAGAACTTCTAGTCGTCTTTGCAGAGCTGGGTGGAGCTGCTGCTTTCTTCGTACCGCATTGCAGCTGCCAGATTCGAAGAGTTCTGCGACCTCAAAGATCTCCATGAGCAGTTCTGCTGAAACGGGATCTCGTTCGAAAACACTCAGATTCTGGCTTAAATTCGCCCTCTGCATATCACTCAGCTGCAGATTTTCATGCGCCTCTTGAGCCATTTCGATGAACTTTTCAACCATCGAAACAAAGCGTTCAACTGAACCAATAATGGTTAAGTTTTTTCTTGAGAGCGCGTTGTCATGCAGCAGATTTGAAATATGCTGTTTTAAAGAATCCACCTTTTTCGCGACGTTTAAAAGATTCCCGCTTAATAGAGAATTTTGGAGGTTTTCAGCTTCGCTTTTTATTTCGACCACTTCACGATCGACCGCCAGCGAGATGAGCTCTCCAAAAATAGTTGGAGCTTTCTGCTCGATCAAGCTTAGGCGTTCAAGAAACTTTCTTCCGTAATTCTCTAAAGTCGCGGCACCTTTTTTTAGCTCTTTAATAGGTTTAAGAGCCTTGTCGAGGTCGACAAAGAGCTGGTAATAATCTTGCGATGAATGAGGCAGTGCGAGCTGATGCTCGATCTCCTCAAAGCTCTTTTCAACCTGTTCTACTTCCACGTCCAGCAGCTGCATGCTGCCGAACAGTTGTACATCTGTGATTGCCATAGGTTTTTCTCATATTATTTTTTATTATATTTTGTATACAGGAGATTCTCATCTCTTGTACTATAATTGTACTCCTTTGCTAATTAAGAGACAATTTATGAAGCGTTATTTTTATTCTGAATAATAATAAGAGAAGGAGCTAGGTTGCGATTAAGCCATTTATGGTGGCATACGCTCCATGCAGAAGAGGGGAGAGGTGTAAGTAGTTGAAGAAGAGCTTCTTGTTCTAACAAGCCCTCTTCATGACCGGGATAACAGGTCACGCTAATGACGCCTCCAGGCGCCAAAATTGACAAAGATTTATTTAAACTTTCAAGCGTGCTCTCTGTTTGTGAAGTAATTTTTTTATCTCCACCAGGCAGATAACCGAGATTGTAAACTATAATTTTAATTTTAAGTTCATTTGCGAGGGGTGGAAAAGCTGCGTGCGACTGGCGAAAGAGAGAGACTCTTTCTAGCTGTTCAGGTGTAAGTTCGCCTTTGAGAAGTTCTCTCGTTTTGGCGAGGGCCTCTTCTTGTATATCGATACCGATCACTCTCCCTCCTTCAACAATATGCTTTGCAAGAAAGAGCGTGTCCTTCCCATTGCCGCATGTTGCATCGATCGCTGAGTCGCCCGGACCCAAGATCTTCTTCCAGTAGGAGTGGGCGAGATCTGTCGGTTTAGAGAATAGAGCAAAATTATCAAACATCGGAAGGGAGTATAGATGATTATGTTTGCTCCTTGCAACCAATCCTTCTTTGATGTAAGATCTCTAATCGTAAATTTTTTTATTATGGGGTATTAGCTCAGTTGGTTAGAGCGCCACGTTGACATCGTGGAGGTCAGCTGTTCGAGTCAGCTATATCCCAACACTTATAGAAGAAATGGAGACATTAAACTGTTCGCTTGAAGAGCTCCGGCAGGCTGCCTCAAAGGTGCTGGCCGCCGCCGTAATGGAGCTCTTTCCCAATACTCTTCTCGTATCTTCTCATCTCACCCCGCACGGTTTCTGCTACGACTTCGTCTTTCGCGTTCCATTCACTTCCGAGCTCCTTAATTTGCTTGAAGAGCGGATGGGGCAGATCGTTAGAGAAAGACGCCCCGTCAAATTTTTAGAGATGGTCCCGCTCTCAGCGGCCGCCTACTTCAACCACAACAGGCAACAGGTTCTGGCCGAAAGTGCAGGAGAGAGTCCAGCTCAGCTTCTCACCCTTTTTCAGATGGGGGAGTTTACCGACCTGTGCGCGCACCCATTCACTGCAGAGCAGTGCTGGGATGTGAAGATCTTCCGCCTGCTCTCCTCTTCAAAGAAGCAGCGCTACCGAGGAGAAGAGGTGACGCGGATTAGCGGAACCGCATTTTTTGAGCGCAGTGAGTTAAAAGAGTTTTTAAAAAGACGCGACGAATTTCCGCAAAGAGACCATCTAATTGTTGGTGAAGAGATCGATCTCTTCTCTTCGATAAATGGAAATTTAGTCTGGCATGCGCGCGGCGAGAAGGTGAAGAAGAGGCTCATCGATCTCTGGAAAGAGGAGCTAGCTCTACAAAATTTTGAGTGTATTTCCACTAGAAGTCTAGGGACTGACGTTACCAAAAACCACAGCAAATATTTTCTTCACAGACAGAAGAGTCATAATCGGTTCGTTGAGTTTTGGGTGGAAGATGAGTGCGATATTGAGGAGTGGGAGAGGGGGCTGCTCTCCCCTGAGTCACAGTTTGTCGATCGCGCCCACATCTTCTGCGGTAAAGATCAGCTTTTAAATATATGTATTTCTTCCTTGCAAATCATCTGTAAGATGCTTAAAATTCTCCATTTTAAGTCCAGATTTCTACTTCGCTTCTCTTGCGATGAGCAGTCCGGAGAAGGAGATGCAAGGCGGCTTCTTGAAGAGGCTATGAGAGCTTTGAGCATCCCCTTCGATGTAGAAGAGAGCTTAAAAAATGAGACGGGTCCTACTGTAGAAGTGAGGATCCAAGATGGAATGGGACAGGAGTGGGTGGGGCCATTTGTAGGTATCGACTGCAGAGGGCTCTTGACGGAAGCCACACTGGTCTTTTCTTTCTTTAACTCTCTGGAGAGGCTGATAGCCCTGGTGCTGGAAAACTGCGCCGGAGAGCTCCCTCTCTGGCTCGCACCCGAACAGGTGAGAGTGATAGGAGTAAAGGAAGACGAGTATGCCATGGAGATTTTTCAGCTTTTACGTGAAGCAGGTCTCGAGGCAACTCTAGACACGAAAGACGAGAAGCTGGCAAAGAGACTGCACGGAGCGTTTAGCAGAAAGATCCCGTGGGTCGTAGTGTTAGGTGAACGAGAAAGAAGAGCTCAACTGATTACCGTGCGCTCTTTCTCTCCCGAGAACACAGAAGAGATGAGTATAGAAACCTTTATTCAGAGATTATACCAAACGAGTAGGACTAGCAGCGCTTGAGAATCAATAGAGAAATTCGTGCACCTCGCGTGCGAGTGATCGATAAAGATGGCGGCCAGTTAGGCGTTCTCCCTCTTCTAGAGGCGCTAATGCGTGCAGAGGAGGTAGGTCTTGATCTGGTGGAAATTTCAGCTTCGTCCGACCCACCAGTATGCAAAATCATCGATTTCGGAAAGTTCCGTTATCAGCAGACTAAAAAAGAGAAAGAGAGCAAAAAATCTCAGCACCAAGTGAAGGTTAAAGAGATTAAGCTTAAGCCTAACACCGACGATCACGATATCCAAGTTAAGCTGAAGCATGCTCGAGAGTTTATTGTAAAAGGTAACAAAGTTCGCATCGTCTGCGTATTCCGCGGAAGAGAGATGATGCACACAGAGTTCGGCGAAAGAGCGATACAGCGCATGTGCGAAGATTTATCGGACATCGCTGCACCAGAGTCTCCACCCAAGATGATGGGCAGAAGCCTTGCTGTGATCCTAGCGCCTGGAGCTAAGAAAAAAACGCATAAAGAGATGGAAGGAGAGAGTCACCGTGCCAAAAATGAAAACCCGCAAGTCGGTTAAATCGAGATTCAAAGTTACTGGGACTGGCAAGTTGTTACGTCAGCGTCCTGGACGTCGTCACAAGTTGACGAAGAAATCTGCAAAACGCAAGAGACATCTGCGTAAAGATGCTGTTGTGGATGCAGGACAAACAAAGATGTACAGACGTTTAATCTGTGTATAAAAAACGCTTAATCAATACCAATAAAGGAATACTATGGCTAGAGTAACAAATGCCGTAGCTGCGCATCGTTCGAGAAAAAGACTTCTCAAGCAAGCTAAAGGTTTCGTCGGCGATAGAAAGAACCACATCCGCTTATCTGCAGATGCTGTTCTTTCAGCAATGGCGTTTAACTATCTTCACCGTAAACAGAAGAAGAGAGACTTTCGCTCGCTTTGGATCACTCGCATCGGTGTAGCTGCTAAAATGAATGGACTCTCATACAGCAGGCTCATAAACGGCCTCAAGAAAGCAGGATGCCTCTTGGATCGTAAAGTGCTTTCTGATATGGCAATTAACGACCCTGCAGGATTCGCGGCTGTTGCAACCAAAGCAAAAGAAGCTCTTGCATAAAGAGAAGAGAAAATGAATAGAGGCGATGAAGCTGGTTCGGAGACCCTGTCTGCTAAGCTTGCATCGCTTCGTCATGCCTTTCAAGGCGACCTGAAAGCTGTTAAAGAAGGCAGAGATGTCGAACAGCTCAAGGTTAAGTATCTCGGTAAAAAAGGCCCTGTCCAAGAGCTCCTTTTAGAACTGCGCAATGCTTCTAAAGAGGAGCGTCCTCTCTTCGGTAAACTCGTCAATGAGATTAAAGAAGAGATCGAACAGCTCTGCGAACAAGCAGCAGCTGGCCTCAAAGAGATCCATTTAAAAGAGCAGTTTGAGCGGGAGAAGTTGGATGTCACAGAGCCTGGCAGACGCCAGTTCTTAGGCAGAAAACATCCCTTGACTCAGATGATGGATGAGCTAATAGACATCTTTTCAGAGATGGGCTTCTCAGTTCAGCTCGGCCCTGAGATCGATTCGGACTACTACAACTTTGAAGGGCTAAACTTTCCTAAAGACCATCCTGCCCGCGACATGCAGGATACTTTTTATATCACCCCTGACCTTCTCTTGCGCACCCAGACCACCAACGTGCAGCTGCGTGTAATGGAGAGCCATAAGCCTCCGCTACGCATCATCTGCCCTGGTGCCGTCTACCGCAATGAGAACATCAGCGCCCGCTCCCACGTCTTCTTTCATCAGATCGACGGCCTCTATGTCGATAAGGGCGTCTCCTTCGCAGATCTCTTTGCGACGATGAACGAGTTCTGCAGTAAACTTTTTAAGAGAGATATTCCAACCCGCTTCAGACCCAGCTTCTTTCCCTTCGTAGAACCCGGGATGGAGTTAGACATTCAGTGCACCGCCTGTGAAGGCAAAGGATGCAGGCTCTGCAAGCAGACGGGCTGGTTAGAAGTGCTCGGCGCCGGCATGGTGCACCCAGAGGTCCTCCGCAATGGCGGAATCGACCCAGAGGTCTACAGCGGCTTTGCATGGGGCATGGGCATCGAGCGTCTCGCCATGCTGCGCTACGGCGTACGCGACATCCGCCTCTTCTTCGAAAACGACATGCGCTTCCTTAACCAATTCTAATTTGGATTGCGGAATTTTCTCCCTCGAATTAAACTAGTGTGCATTCTTAAGGAAGAGTGGCAGAGTGGCCTATCGCGGCTGTCTTGAAAACAGCAGTCGGGCAACCGACCGTGGGTTCGAATCCTACCTCTTCCGTCCTAAGCCATGAGACCTCCGGGCCTCATGGCTTTTTTATTTCCCTGATTGAGCGAAGCGAAATCCCTGGAGTGCGGTGCTCTGCGCCGCCCTGACTTTTTCCTCAAGCATAGTTGTCCTTAAGATCTTAAAAAATTAAGGCGGTGCAGAGCACCGCACTCCAGGGATTTCGCTTCGCTCAATCAAAGAGTCTTCGGCTTAGCGCGCTCTTCTCTTGAGGAGGAAGAGGAAGGGGAGGACGGCGAAGAGGAGCATGCCACCGATGAGCATGAGCTCGTAGGCGAGGATGTTCTGGATGGGTGTGTGTGAAGGGGGGATGAAGCCGAGGCCGATGACGAAGATGCAGCTGAGGATGCCGATTGAGGCTATGATCCAGATGCCGATGCGTCCTCCGGGGATCTTGAAGGAGCGATAGACGTGCGGTTTCTTGTGGTGGAGGATGAGGGCGCTTGCGAACATGAAGATGTAGACGACGAGGGCGAGTTGTGCTGTCATGAGGGAGAGGAGCCAGAAGGAGCCGCTGACGGTTGGCATTAGAACAAAAGCCGTAGATAGAAGTGTGACGATAATGGCCTGTAAGATGAGAACGTTGATGGGAACTCCATGGCGATTCTCCTTCATGAGAATGCGCGGCAGAGAGCCATCTTTACTTGCCACCATGAGCCCCTTCGATGGGCCGATGATCCAAGCTGCAGCACCTCCAAGACCTCCAAATGCGATGAAAAGCGCAGCGAGTGGCAGTATCCAGGAGAACTTGAGGATATCAGCAAAAGTTGCAAAGGCTTGCAGTGTGCCCGTAACGAGGCTGAGCTCTTTATCTGGCACAACGATGGCGATCGCAAGAGAAGAGAGGATGGTGGTCGCAAGAATGATGAGTGCAGAGAGGAAGAGCGAACGGGGATAGTCGCGTTCTGGGCTTCGCATCTCCTCTGCGTGTACAGCGGACATCTCAAGCCCGATCAGACCAAATAGGACGTTCGTAAGATAGGCGCCATTTGCGTAGTCGAATGAGGAGGGAAGAAAGTGCTCCCAAGAGAAGCTGATCTGCATCGGCTCTTTTTTGACGATCCACCAGACTGCAAGTAGAATGATTCCAAGCATGGGCAGCAGCGTGCCAAAGATTGCAGCAAACGAGCTGAACTGGCTAGAGAGTTTCATCCCGAAGCAGTTGATAAGGGTGATTCCCCAAAAGAGAGCGACGACCGTGCAGGCCATGTAGATCTTGTTTGTTGCAAGAGCTGGATCGAAGAGATAGGTGATTGCTCCTGCAATGAGGGCCATGATTGTGGGAAACCAGAAGAGGTTGTAGAGCCAGTTGAGCCAGAGGATCACAAGGCTGACCTTTTTGCCAAAAGCTTCTCTCACCCAGATGTAGAGCCCTCCAGTTGTCGGCCAGCCCGTTCCCATCTCTGCTGCTACAAGTGCTGCAGGTAGAAAGAAGAGAAGCCCAGCAGCGAGATAGAAAAAGACGAGTGTAAATCCGTAGGTGGCTGCAAAGGGGAGGTTGCGGATGCTATCGACGGCAATGACATTGATCATCACCACTTGAAAAAAGGTTAAAACTCTGCGGCGCATGTACTATTTTTTCTGGTTCATATTCTTCAGCTTATGTACATTCTCCGCCTTTCTATTCAAGTCTATACATGAAAAGAAGTTCTCTGTTTCGCGCTCTTGATGGATATGAGAAGTTGAGCCAGGATTTTTTTGCTCAATTTGCAGAAGAAGAGACTCTTAATCGCATGCGCTCTTTTGCGGAAGCTCATCCAAACTGCTTGGATCGAGAAAATCTCGACGGCCACTTCACAGCTTCAGCTTTTATCCTCTCGCCTGATCGGAAAAAGGTGGTGCTCACATTTCACGCTAAGATTCAGAAGTGGATGCAGCTGGGAGGCCATGCAGATGGCCATCCGCTCATGCATGAGGTTGCGATGCGTGAAGCGGAAGAGGAGTCTGGTCTTTCTGGGCTCTCTTTTTTCTTCAGCGAAGAAGAGCCTCTTCCTTTTGATCTGGATATTCATCTGATTGCTGCACACAAAGGAGTTCCGGAGCATCATCACTACGATCTTCGCTACCTTCTACTTTGCAAAGATGAGTCTAAAGTCCGCATTTCCGATGAGTCTCTCGATCTAAAATGGATCGAGCTCGATCAGATCTCTTCTTATACTCAGGAGAGCTCAGTTCTACGACAAGTTCAAAAATCAAACATACTAACAGCGAAAACACTATGAGTACTACAAGCAGCAAAATAGTTGGGGCAGGTGCAGGAGTTTCAGTTTCACAGGTGGGTGCTTCACTTCCGCCGGCAGGGGGCGTAGAAGACCTAAGTTTGGCAAGAGTAAATAGTGCAAAGAAGAGAGCTTTTTCTCCTCCGCTTGAGTCGAAGAAAGAGGCCTCTCGCACACCCACAGACTCTCCTCGTGGAGCTGCAGGTGCCGGAGCAGGCGCTGCTGGCAGCGCAAAGTCCGACTCTTCTGATTCTTGGGAATTGGGCGACTTTGAAGAGATCTCTACAGATGAAGATGATGATGAGGAGAGTTCTGAAGCTTCGGGCGCTTCTCGAAGATCGACTCCCGAAGATCTCGCTCCTCTTCCGGACTCAGCTCGAGCTTTTGCTCAGTTTAACACCAGAGGTTTCGAAGAAGATGACTTTGATGAACAGCCAGTAAAGCCCAAGCCTTCTGCTTCTGGAGGAGAAGAGGCCACTCCAACGCCGGTGCGGGAGGTGATAGGAGCTCTCGGGACGGAGGCTCTAGATAGCGAGCTTACTCCTACAACAGGAGCAGCAGTTGCTAAGGGTGCGAGGGTGTTAAAGAAGATGGCTGAAGATCCTGCCCGCGCAAGAAAAGCTCACGAGTATGGAAAGAGGGCGTTTAAGGCGATGCAGCAGAACTTAACTCAAGGTGCAGCGCCTGGCTCTCTAGAGTCCCACCGGAAGGGGGTGGCTGGGCTTAAGGATTCAGCCGTGTGGGTGGATAGGCTTCTGCCCTCGCTTGGAAAAACGCTAACCCTTTCGCCAGCTGGGCATGGCGCAGGTGGTAGAGTGGAGGGTGCGGGCGGCGGAGCAGGTGCTGCCGGGGCCGGAG
The DNA here is from genome assembly GCA_016185065.1 of Chlamydiales bacterium. Classification (NCBI taxonomy): domain Bacteria; kingdom Pseudomonadati; phylum Chlamydiota; class Chlamydiia; order Chlamydiales; species Chlamydiales bacterium. The sequence continues at coordinate 410,596 of JACPOL010000008.1, read as the reverse complement.
CAGGAGCGGGAGTAGGAGTGCGTGCTGCTCCAGTCGAGCAGAGGCGTTTCTGGAATGAGGAGCACATCTGCAAAGCGACGGTAAAGTCAAATGGAAAGACACTCGTGGGGCTCCACCTCATGAAAGCAGAGGTATTTCATAAGGCGTATAAGTGCGAGTTTGAAGTGATGAACCCGCATAATGGAGTGGTGGGAAGGCTTTGGAGCGATGGAAAGGCGAAGCCCAAATACTCCAGTTTTTTCCCTGACTGGATCGAAGACTTTCAGCATCTAGTTCAATTGGTGGATAGCTCTCCTATGCTTGCAGCTGCGGAGAATCGCCAGCTGGTGAGGGTTCCTTTTAAAGATCGAGCACTCTATGTGGAGCTCTTTTTGCAAGAGCGCGGCTTTCTGGTTCACGGCTGTCACCCCTTTTTCGCTTATTTTACGCTGAGTAAAGAAAAGATTTATACAGCAGCTGATAAGATTATCATTACTAAAGATAGGTTGATTGAGCTGTGCAAAGCTGGATTTGAAGCCGTTGACCCTAACGCAATCACTAATGATTGTCCTCTGCGCTATATCATTCGGAATAAAGATGGAGGCCTGGATCTTGTGTTTGATGTTGCGCGCATGCTTGCAAAGGAGACGGGAGTAGAATTGGGGATCTTGGTTCAGGTGCCAAGTGAATTTTTTGATCACCATTCGAAGTTAATAGAGATTTTAAAAAATCGCTTACATTGGAAGCTGTAGGTAATATTTTATTTTCCCCTCTGGCCTTCTATTTGAATATTATTTATCATCTCATGGCTGATACAGCATAAATTCAAAAATTTATAACGTATCAGCTTTTTATTTAACGTTGTAGTTTTAATTAAGTTTTATTTATAATTGTTGTCACATTTGAAAGAGATTCAATTAACAACTAAAGATTGTGGGTTATTATGAGCACAAGCGGAGTTTCAGAATTCAGAGTTGAGATAGCGCCGAAAAAAGTTTGCCCCGTGCACGCTTCCTCGGAAGGCGTAACTCCTTTAGATCCTGAGTATGCAATATTCCGAATGAACGAGGTTTTTGCCGGGCTCGAAGACCGTATTCCTGCAACAACTCAAGCTTTAACTGATCCTCATTTCCAGCCGCCTGTGGTTCTTGTTGGGGATAGTGGAGAGGTCAGACACACCTATCAAGAGTGGATCCGAGAAGCTGAAACTCAATTATTGAACAAGCTTCCTGCAGAAGAGACAGAACCAGGTCAGGCTGACGCTCCAAGACCTCCACGCAATCCTCTTAATTACATCCCTCAGCTAGTTGCATTAAAGTCTAAAGAGGTCGATCTGCTCCTGCAGCAGCTGATTGCTTTAAGATACCGCACTGGGCAATTTACGGAGAGCCAGACTCAGATCAACCAGCAAGCTCGTGCTCTCTATGTCATGGATAACGGGATGGTCGTTCCAGACCAGGTTATGCCGGAAGCAGATGCCGAGGAGCAGCAAGCTCAGGATAAGGTTGATAACCGCTATAATCAGCTGGCTCCGATCATTAAAAGATACAAGGCCTCTACTTCGATCTATCCTAGAGAGAAGACGACTCCCGCTCCAGAGCTCACTCAGCGTGATGTTCAGCAGCTTAGAAAACTTTGCATGAGATACCCTCTTTTTGCAGACCTGCTTATTGCGCGCAACCAGGGCGAAAATGCGGGAAAGGATGCGTTGAGCGCAGACTGCATTAAATTCTGCTTTCGCTCTGGCTGCTCTGTAGGTGTCTTTGTAAAAGCTCCCAATACCCGCGTTGAGATCAGTTATGCTCACTTAGATAAACGCACAGGAGCTGTTGATAGTCATAGGGGAATTAAATTTGCAAAACAGACGCAAGATGCCCACTCTCCGCGCGTTGTCTGTATGAAGATGAACCGAGAGTTTGTCCCTATTCAGGGAAGCCAGAATAAACAGAGAGTTGTTCATCTTCCAAATCTTGCAGACCCTACAAAAGATGACTACACACCTACTGTTGCAGACATTCTCAAACAGTTTAAAGAGAAGACCACTCTCTACGGAAATGTCGAATATATTTGGGACCATGGAGTTGCCAATTTCGATGCGATTAAACTCGGCTCCTACGATCCAGTTTCTAAAAAAGTGATTCCTCTTGCTGTGAGCGTGGAAGGTACACCGAGAGCGCAGAGAATAAAGCTTTTGGAGACTCTTCCCGCTCTAACAGTGATTACAGAAGAAGAGTTAGAACAGCGTTATGCAGGCCAGCGTATCCCTGGTAGAAATGAGTTTGGTTTTGCTGTAAAAGCCACGCGCACTAGACCAAATCGAGATATTGCTGACAACCATGCCCTAGTGGAGCTTGTTGTTCGACAGACGAATGGAACTTACAAGATCTACGATATTGGGATGCAGCCGCTTGTCATGCCGCAGTGCACATTAGATAAGGCGCTCTCTCTTGGCGATACGCAAGAGGCGGGGATTCACATTGTCGATGAGTCGGGCTACTTGTCCCAGAGAGAGACCCACGCTGTTATGCACATCTTTAAAGAGGACAAATTTAACGATCTCGTGCTCAAAATTCGAGACAAGATCGTCGCGGGGAGAAACGGGAATTTAGTCTTTCAGCCTACCGGGGAGAACTGCGCTCACTTCGTAATGAGCCTTGTGTATGAGTTTATCACGATTCATCTTAAGAGACCGTTAGATACTGTTGCGCGTGCAATCATGAACCGTGATGCGGGATGGGATCAGAATGAGGTCGGTGATCTCATTGAACAGGCCCTCTTCTATTTTAATGATGGAGCCTTAGAAAAACTGCTCGATACGATTCTTACTTCCACTCTTGGAAACACTTCTCTTACTACGGCAAACATCGGACATCTCATGATGCTCGTAGGTGGAGCTATAGATCTACTAAGTGTCACAGTGATGAAGGATGAAGAAACATGGAATCCCAAAGTAAAAAAAGAGGAGCTCAAGCGTCTGCTTGAAGAGTTCCAGAATGCTGAAAAAATAACTCCTGAAGAGAGACAGGCCTTCGCTTCAGAGCTAAAGGGCTGGTTAAAGCAGCTGGTAACACTAGCTGTACGTGGACAGCAGTACTATAAAACAGGGATGTTTGAAGCCGAATACAACAACTTCATCGGCTATCTGATCACAGGAATGGGCATGATCCCCTGGATCTGGTTAAGAAATGCAGTCTGGGAGGTGTTCACATTTCTTTTTCTCTGGTCGTTCAGATGGCGCAATGTTACCTACCAGAAGGTGGTCGGAGAGAAAACGGTAGATGTAGCTGGGAGCAAATCTGTGAGAACCAGTGGGTACTGGACGCAGGATGAGCTCATCTTCAACCTGCCGGCTAGTCTATTTGAATATAACAAGAAAGCTCCTGTTATGAGAAGTGAGGTTACGGAGCTTACCTCTAAATTTGCCTTGCGGCATTTTCCTCAGAGTCACGTGCGTGCGCCTTCAGAAGGAAGCGCAGAAGCAGCTGGCTTGGGGTTAGAGAGAAAAGAGTCGGGGCCAGCGCTACCGCCAGGGTCTCCATTAGTAACAGCAACAGCATAATACAGGAGTAGTATGAGTAGTGAAACAAAAGCAGCGATAGGCGCAGGACCTGCAGCGCAACTTTCTTATTTAGACAGTCTTGCCATCAGAGCAGCTCAATTTGACGTCGAAGAGGCGCGTTTAAGTGGTGGTTCAGGAAGTGTAGTTGCAGTAAATAGCGTCGCATTAGGTTGCATAGATCAGCTCGTCCACTTCGTGCTGCGCTATATCACCTACATCGTCTATCCCTACTACGATGAGTTCTACGAAAATACAAAGTTTGCACGTTTTGATAGTGCACACTTGCAGCGTCCAGTTTTTCAAGAGTCTCTCTACAGAGATGCGACTCTCTTCATCCACAGATTTATCGCAGATCCTACAGGGATCGGGTCGCTCTTCCCGAGCTCGAGCGGCCTTGTTGCTGCTATCACAAGAAAGATCTCTGAAAAACAGGCAGAAAAACCTGGAGGCATTCGCATCTGTGAAGCGGGCGCAGGCTCTGGATCTTTCACGCAAGGGATTGTAGACAAGCTAAGACCTCAAGATTTTGCAGATATTATCGAGTTTGATAAAGATCTAGCAGCACTTCTCGATAGAAAATTTGGCCACTTGCCAAACGTAAAGATTCATCATGTGGATATCTTAAAGTTCAAGCAGGCTAACTATGATTGCGTAGTTTCTGGGCTTCCTTTGAATACACTGTCTGGGGAATTTGCCATTGCAGCGCACGACAAGTACGAAGCGCTTGTCAACGAAGGCGGCAGCGTCTCTTATTTTGAGTACATGCTTCTTCCGAGAATTAAGCAGCTGTTTCTCTCGTGCTTCTGCGCTTCTGCAGACTTTGACCGCGTAGTTAATGATAAAGCGCGGTTTATGGAAGTTCACAATGCAGAAACCGATGCGGTCTACTTGAACATGACACCTGCATGGGTTCAACACTGCACAGTGACCCTAACTGACGACGTTAGAAATCCATAACTTGTAAGTCTCAAAAAGGCCTATCTCAACTCTTGAGATAGGTCTTTTTTGTTTCATATCAGTCTTATTTGATCGATTACAAAGATTAACGCCAAGCCGCAGAGGCGCAGAGACGCGGAGAAAATCGAAAATTTTTCAGAAAAATATAAATTTTTGCGTCTTCGCGGCTTGGCGTCTTTGCGTTTTTTTTCTAATCGCTAAGTTTTTAAATAAATACTTTCCATGTCTAAAAATTTTAATAGTTAATAACAAATTGTTACATTTGTATAATTATTAGTTTAATTGATTTTGATATTAGTGTTAGCTTAGTCTGTGTTATTATTTATTAAAACAACCAGGAATAGACCATGTCATACGACTCATCTCCCATAGCTCCAAGATCTCGCGATACCGGTGGAGCGCGCGTCCCCCTTTTCGAACCTCTTCCTCCTTCGGCACAGTCGGCTCAGGGGGCCGGAGCCGGAGCGGGAGCAGGATCTGCCGCTGGATCGGCCGCGGATCGCACAGCAGTGGCTGCTGCCTCTCCTCTTGCACGCCTACGCAGCCAATCTTCTGGCTCAGACAGCTCTCCTGGTACACCTCATGGAACAAAACGCAAAAGAGAAGGAACAGGTGTAGAAACTTCTCCCGACGAGCGATCTGCACACAGGTTAAAGTTGGAAGATGGCTCTTATGCTAGCGACTACACAGACAAGGGAAAAGATGAGATCTTCGAACCCAGCAAGTCAAAAGAGGTAGATCCACGAGCATTCGCAGGTTTTAGAGGGATGGCTCCTGTTAGACGAACTATTATGCTCTCACCAGCAGGATCGTTGGCAGGGTCTCCGGCAGGAAGTCCGCAAAGGCTTCAAACCTCTCCTCAAAGCAGCTCAGCTGGAGCAGCTGGTGCAGGCGCGGGAGTTGGAGCGGGTTCGCTCGTGTTTAACCAAGACTGGATGAATTCTACTGATGCCGACGAGCAAGATCCTTCTTCTCCAGTTCGAGGAAAACAGAAGACGATCGTCCCGGAAGGATTTCAAGCTCCTCACAACTCCCCTGTAGGTCCATCTGCTCCCCAAAGAGGAAATCCTTCCTACAAGGTTCCTCAGACGCCAGAGCAAGTAAGAAAGATGGTCTCCTCGTTAGATGACTTTGATATCGATGATGATGCCGATGAGCGCATGCCTCCACCTGTTTCAAGAGTTACTGGAGGAAGCGCTGTTAAGATTAGAAGGACGCTGTTAGAGGATCCTATGCCAATGGATGTAAGTGCAGGCTCCGGCTCCGGTGCTGCAGCAGCAAGTTCACCTGCAGGAGCCGCATCAGCTCCGCGTAAATATTGGGACTCTGCTCTTGAATTCAAAGAGACAAAGTTTTTTGGCAGTCCGGACTCCTCTCCGACCGCTTCATCTGCATCGGCTAAACCAGCAGCAGCTATGCAGACGCCGCCTAAAGTGAAAGATCTAATGGCCATTTTAGGGGGAGCGGATTTTCAAAAGCCCTTCACTCCTAAAACGCATAAGAAGGTCAAAGATGGAATGGGTGAGCTTGCAGCACTACAGAAGCAGGGCACTGTTCGAGATCTAATCGAGAGAACTCAGCAGGTTGTCTACAAGAACTTTGGAGGAGGAGCTGCTGCAGGGTCCGTTGAATACCATAGACAGGGAGTGAAAGCGCTTCCAGCTGCTCACAAGATGGTCAAAAATGAAGTTCTGCGCGCACTAAAAGGGCTGCGTACTGCTGGCCAAGGGGCTGGAGCCGGAGCGGGAGCAGGCTCTGGATCTGGCGCGGGTTCAGCTGCTGGTGCGGAGATTCCTCACTTTTTTAATGTCGATCACATCATTTCTGCACAGAAGAAGGGAAAGGCGACACTTGGATTGCACTTCATCACAGATGCCGAGTTTAGAGAGAAGTATGTAGCTACATCGCAAGTTGTAAGCGCAATGTCAGGTGCAATTGCTAGAGACTTTATCATTAAAGGGGACTCTGCACCTGCAAAATTCTCTACATTCTTCCCAGAAGGAATGTTCGGAACTTTCGGCGAACTCATGGAAGCTGTCTATGATGGTGAAGTTGTTGCACTAGAACAGAATCGAATGTTGCTCTCTCTAGATGCTCCTGAGGGACACCTTCTCTCAGAGATCTACCTGCGTGGGAAGGATGAGACGGGAACTGGGCAGGATATCTTCCCCGTATTCGCCTACATCAACTATCTCGACAATCAGAGCTACACAATCGCTAACGGAGTTACTGTAAATTCTGATATGCTGTTTAAAATGGCGTGCGATTCCCTTATGAGAGTATCACTTGTGATGAGCAAAGAGTGCCCGTTAAAGTACCTTACAAGAAATAAGGACGGAACCGCTGACCTTATTTTTGATATTGCGCCTCTGCTCAAGACTGTGAAATCGGGTATCCTTCTCCAGATCTCCAGCGAGCAGTTCTCTGGTGATAAAAAGCTGAAAGCTCAGATGAAAAACATTCTCGAGTTCTGGGGCACCGAAGACGATTAGTGTGGGCCCGCCTGGGAAAATGGACATTAATAGACAGGAAATGGACGAAAAACGGACAAGAAATGGACAGGCAGGCAAGAGGGAGGGAAAGAATTCTTTCTCTCTTAAGCGCGTGTCCGTTGCCGTCCGTTTCCTGTCCGTTTTTGTCTGTTTACGTCCATTTCTTTTCCGAGCGCTTCCCCTAGGCCGCAGGCCTTCTTCTTCGCGTGGGCGGGCCGAAGTAGGTCGAGATATCCTGAGGGTGGTTGATGGTTCTTTTTAAGATCTCATCGACCGCCTTTTTTGTCTCTTCTGTCACATGCCAGTTAAAGAGCTGATCGAGCGGCGCTAGTTGCTCGGGACGTCTTGCTCCCCAGATGGCAATCTCAACTCCCTGATCTAATATCCAGCGGATGGCGAGCTCGAGAAGAGTCTTGTTGTGGTTTTTTTTGGCTAGCTCGGCGAGCTCTTTTGCCGCTTGAAGATACTCTTCGAATGCAGGGGATTGAAACTTGCGGTCGAAATCTTTTCTAAGATCATCTCCATGAAAGACGCGTTTTTGGCTCATTTTTCCGCTAAGTAGACCGCGGCAGAGCGCGCTGTAGGTCATCAGAGTGATCTTCTCTTTTTTGCAGTAGGAGAGAAGTCCGCTTTCGATCTCTCTTTCGAAGAGATTGTAAGGGTCTTGACAGAAGTGGCACGGAGCGATCTTGCGAAACAAAGAGCACTGCTCCTCGTTGAAGTTGCTTAAACCGATCGAACGGATCTTTCCTTCTTGGTAGAGGCGTTCGATGAATCTTGCTGTCTCTTCAATAGGCGCCAAAGGATCGGGCCAGTGCAAAAAATAGATGTCGATATAGTCGGTCTGAAGCCTTTTTAACGAGTTGTGAAAATCTCGTTCTAGGAAGGCTGGAGTTAGGTTGCGCACGACATTGTGGTCTGGAAGAAATTCGAGGCCGCCTTTTGTCGATAGGACGATCTTATCGCGTTTTTTGCTCTCTTGGATCGCTTTGCCAACAAACTTTTCGGAGACCCCTGCTCCATAGGCTGGAGCTGTATCTAGGACGTTAATGCCCCGTTCAAGAGCTGAAAGAATGGTGGCAATAGACTCTTTTTCGCTTGTTCCTCCCCATGAGGAGCCTCCAATCGCCCAGGTTCCCAGGGCCACACGAGAGAGCTTTTTTTCGGGAAAGAGGGGAGAGGAGACGTACTCCATATTTTACCTATTTTTTCTTTTCTTGGCTTCTATCACTCAATGACTTAGGAGTCAAATTAAAATTTTAACTTTATTGACTTATATGGAAAATTAGGGTAAACTGATGCCCTTTAATGAAAAACGAGGCCTTATGAAAGTAGAACCAAAACAGCCCCCTTCGACGTTTACTCGCATATGTGCGAGAGTAGTCGATTATTGCCTGTTTTTCGGCTTTGGGCTGCTATTTTCCCTCTCATTGCCCATAGAGGTGGATAGGCTCTCTTATCTCTTTTACGCCCTTCTAGTGCCCTCCCTATTCGTTCCTGTAGAAGCTTGGTTATCAAGCACTTGGGGAAAAACCCTCGGTCAGGCCCTCCTCGGCATCTCCGTCCATAAGAAGGATGGCTCGATGCTCTCGTTTAAAGAGGCATTAAATAGAGCGATGTTTAAGAAGCAGGCCCCTGGTCTGCTCACTCAAAAGGAGCCAGGGCTGCTCCGCAAGCTTAGCGTTTACGCGATTGCCGCCTCTCTTCTCGTTATTTCTATTTTAAGTAAAGAGATCACCGATTCAACGATCGGGGGAGAGCAGCAGCAGAAGATCTCTGGTTGGGTTCAATACACCTCGAAAGAGGCGGGTTTTAAGGTCGAGTTTCCCAATAAGCCTAAAGTAGAAGAGGTGGCTATTGAGGTTACAAACTCAGACAAACCTGTTAACTACAGCGAGATTAAGAGCGAGGGCTCTTCTAAAGTGACCTATGCAGTCAGCTATATCGATATTCCCAAGAAGTGGGGATTTGTAAGCTCAAAGCGTATTCTTCGGGGCGTAATGGATGTGATCTTGAAGCTTCAGCCTGGAAGCGAACTTGTAAGTCGCGAGTTCACTTCGCACAAAGAGTTCTCTGCAATGGATTTTAACTACAAGAGTGGAGATGAAGTGGTCTCCGGTAGATTAATTAAAGTGGGCCTCAGGCTGTTTAAGCTGACGATCTCCTATCCGATGAACACCGAAGAGAAGCACATCTCTCGCGAGTTCCTAAACTCTTTTGATACGGAAAAGCAAGCAGCTGAAACTGCCGCTGTCTCTAAATAGTTTTAACCCAGAAGACCATTGGCTTGTCGGAGTTTTTTTCTGTTCCGATATCTAACCATCCCATCGGGTTTGTGAGTTCTGGGTGTTTGACATAACCTCTTTTTTTCCAGAAGTCGTCTAAAGGAATGTAGTCATCGGGCTTAAGTGTATCTTGCTCTGGGCGCAAGACTGTGCAGAAGCAGATCTGCTTATATTTTTGGAGGCTTTTGACATGAGCTTCACGGACGTCGAAGAAGTGGTGTCCGATTCCGCGTCCTCGATACTTCTTAAGCAGCATCGATTCGCTGAAGTAGTAGTAGGGGGAGGGGTCTATTTTGCGATCAGTAAAGACCTTTTTGACCTCGTCGCTCTCTTCTTCCAAAGGAATTCCGGTTGATGCACCTACAATTTCAGATCCATCAAAGACGATTACAACCATCGCTTCTTTACAATTTGAGTATTTTCTTAAATACTCAGTTTCAGAATGGATATCATCCTCATAAAGGTAGGGGTAGTCGCGAAAGATTTCAACGCGCAGCCTTGCAATTCCTGGAAGATAGGTCTTTATTGCAGAACCAGTGAACTTGCAGATCTTTATGGTTGACTGTGGCATAACACATACTTTTAAGTAGTTTCATAACTTATCCAGAGAGAAAATTATGGCCAAGCTTTATTTTAGACACGGTACTGTCGGAAGTGCAAAGACACTTAATCTTCTCGCTGTAGCGCACAACTATCGCCAGCAGGGCAAAGAGGTTCTTCTATTCAAACCGGAGATGGACGAGCGATTTGGCCGCAATACGATTCGCTCCAGAGCGGGTTTGGAGATGAGTGCAGATCTCCTTATCAATCAACAGACAGATCTCTCTAATGTCGAATTCGATGGAATTAGCTGCGTTCTTGTAGATGAAGCGCAATTTCTCTCAGCTAAAATTATCGATCAGCTTCGTGAAATTACACTCTCTAAGCGTATTCCTGTTATCTGCTACGGTCTAAGAACAGATTTTCGTTCAAAACTCTTCGAAGGTTCAATGCGTCTAATGGAGCTTGCCGATTCGATTGAAGAGGTGAAAGCGACCTGCCATTTTTGCGAGAGAAAGTCGATCATGAATCTAAAGCATGTCAATGGCACTGCAACGCTTGACGGGCCGACCGTTCAGCTCGGCGCCGAGGAGAAATACTACCCCGCTTGCTTCAACTGCTACAAGCACCAGCTCTGCAACTTAGCTGTAAACTAGTAGAGTATAGGAGGAGTTTACACAGAGATCACAGAGAGAGAAAGAAAACCTAGATTTTAACAAGATCCGCTTCGCTGGCAGGATCGACGCTCGCCGCGCCGGCAGGATAGGGGAAGGTCCGGAGATCCTGCCGCCGAAGGCGATCCTGCCAGCGAAGCGGATCCTGTTTTTTTAAATCTCTTTTAGAGGAGGTCGTTGAGGATGGCAGCGCGGTAGCGCTCCATCAGGCGAACCATGAAGTGTAGATTGTGGAGAGAGGCTAGGGTGAGAGCTGTAACCTCGCGCGCTTTGAAAAGGTGATGAAGATAGGCGACGCTATACCGCTTGCACGTAAGGCACTCGCACTCCTTGCATGGTGGGCCAAAGTTTGTGGCTGCTTCGCCTTTGGTGACATTGAGATTGCCGTTTTGTGTAAGGAGGAGGCCATGCCTTGCAGCGCGCGTGGGATAAGAGCTATCAAACGTATCAATACCTAGAGGGATCGACTGCTGGATCGATTCGAGGTCTCCAATCCCCAATAAGTGAACAGGTCTTTCGGGAGGCAAGTGGGGCATTGCAGTGGAGAGCATCTCATGCATCTCCATGCGGTTTTTTCCCATGCTGCCCCCGATGGCAAAGCCATCGAACTCCATCGAAGAGAGCACGTTGCAACTCTCTTTGCGCAGCTCAGGATCTACTCCTCCATGAACCACCCCATACATTGCCTGATTTTGAGGGTTTTTGAGGTGCGCTTCAAGTGAGCGCGCCTCCCAGCGGTGGGTTCTCGCAAGAGATCTCTTTAGGTTTTCTGGAGCGAAGTGGTAGGGAGGGAGCTCATCGAATGGGATGATGATATCCGCTCCTAGATCCTTCTGCGCCGCAATAGAGCTCTCTGGGGTGAGCAGGATCTTCTTTCCATCTCGGTAGGAGCGGAAGAGAACTCCCTCTTCTGTAATTTTTAAGACGCTGCCGCTCTCTTTCTTTGTTCCGCGGCTTTTGAGCTCGTCTGCAACGGAGCCGTAAGCGAGACTAAAGACTTGAAATCCCCCAGAGTCTGTGATGATCGGCATCTGGCGGTTGATGAAATTATGCAGCCCTCCAGCTTGCCTTACAACCTCTGTTCCCGGTTGGAGCATCAAATGGTAGGTGTTGCAAAACATAAGCTGCAGGCCGATCTCACTTACCAGTACATTATCGAGGGCTTTCAGAGTGCCATTTGTTCCAACAGCCACAAAGTTGGGCGTATCAATAACTCCGTGCGGGGTGTGAATCTTTCCTACACGGGCCTTAGATTTTTTAGAGGTGTGTAGGAGCTCAAAGGAGAAGCAGAGTGTACTAGTCATAAACCCAGCGTTTAAGAAGTGAAAGAGCAGGCATCATCACGAAGATGATAAGCAGTTTAATAAGGAAGCTAAATAGAAGAATGTCGCCCGCTGAGGTAACGAGGCCATAGAGCCCCAAAAAGGTGAAGAGCGAGGTATCTAAAAGTTGAGAGATAATAAGAGTGAAAGTGTTGCGAAAAGGAAAGGAGGCGGAGGGCATGAGGTTCTTTGTCCAGCCATAGAGGCGGACGTCGAGCTGTTGAACGATCAAAAAAGTGAGTAGGGAGGCGATTAAAAGCCGGGGTGTTGCGCTAAGTACTGTGAGGAAGGAGGCTTGCGTTGCATCTCCCGAGCTTGGTATGTAAATGAGGTGGAGCCCTGCCATGAGAGCAAAGAAGATCATGACGAAAAAGCAGATCCATGCTGCGCGCTTTGCGCTCTCTTGGCCGAAGTACTCTTGAATGAGGTTTAATCCCAGAACGCTTCCGATAGCATAGACATCGCTGCAGGTTACCGTGAATCCGAAAAGGGATGTCTGCTTGATTACAAAAAGGTTGGCAAGTACAGCCTGCAGAGCAACCCAGCTGATCAGCGCCTCTTTGCCTAGCTTGAGAGCTCCCCAAGCAAAGATGAGCACGATTATCAGATGCGATAGGAATAGAATTTCATTCATACAGGTATCCCTCGATTATCCGAGAAATCAAATGCTGGAGAGTATAACATCTACGCGAAATGTAGGAGACATATGAAAAAATTTTTTACTCTTTTTAGTGCACTTTTTGCTTTAACAGCTTCCATTAATGCCGAACAGACCCTCTCAATCATTAAACCGGATGCAGTAGCAGCAGACCATATTGGCGCGATCATCGACCGTTTTGAGCAGAATGGGCTTAAAGTTGTGGCTCTTAGAATGGAGAAGCTCTCAAAGAAGCAGGCTCAAGAGTTCTACGCGGTGCATAAGGGCCGTCCCTTCTACAACGACCTCGTCGCTTACATGACATCGGGTCCTGTTGTGATTCAGGTTTTAGATGGTAAAGATGCCGTTGCTGTAAACCGCAAACTGATGGGAGCGACCAATCCCAAGCAGGCGGAGAAGGGGACGATCCGCGCCGACTTTGGCACGGGAATCGAGCAGAATGCAGTGCACGGGTCTGATAGCCTAGAAAATGCAAAAAAAGAGATTAGCTTCTTCTTCAAACCAGACCAGATCTATAAGAACTAGCCTCTAATCGCTCTTAAAAATTTTTATATATAAAAATTTTTGCGTCTTCGCGACTTGGCGTCTTTGCGTTAATCTTTTTAGTCGATCAAATTTCAAAGAAATCTATTTACGCAGCATGACGATGACGATGTCGGCAATCACAACTAACAGGACATAGAGGAAGGCGAACCGCTCTAAATATTTTAAAAATTTAGAGTGGGTCTGCTTCTCTTTATGCTTAGAAAGAAGAGTGCTGGCTATCAGAATTAGGACGAAAAGGGTGATAAGAGCCCAGGTGTAAAGCGAGTAGCCTACCAGCGGAGATTCGGATTGAGGGAAGACGGGGCAGTCGGTCAAGCAGAACTGTCTCCATGAGATCGCAGCTCCAAAAAAGCAGCTTAGAAGCGAGATCCCGTGGTGCATTAACTTCACGCCAAAGCGGAAGTTTAAGAGCTGTCCTACCGCTACACCAATCATCGCAACTCTCTGTAAAAGACAGAGAGGGCAGGGCGCTTCATTTCTAATGGCTTGATAGCCAAATCCTGCGGTCACAACACTTGCGAGAATAATGACCAGTAATACGGAAAGAACTCGGCTTGCATTTTGAATTGTGAATTTTTTCATCGTATCCTACCAGTTAAAGACGTAGCTGACGCTGAGAATGCCCGAGATGAATTTGCTGGTATTGCGTCCATAGACATCAAACCAGACGCCGCCAATAAAATTGAGATTTGGGCTCGGGTTATACTCTAAGGCAGGAGCTAAGCTGAGCTGGTCGCTGGAGCCGCCACCCACTTTCGCAACAGTGCCATCGGCATTTCTTCCGCGCTTTCCACTAAAAGTTGTCTTATTTGCCCAGACGTAGACGAGGTCTGTTGCGAAGACCCATCGCTGTGTGAAGCTATACTCAAATGCCGCGTTTGCAGATGAGTTGTTTCCTGGATTTACCTTTCCTCGCGTTCCATAGCCTCCGCCATAGCTGTTGAATCCGTGCACTTCGACTCTTGATGGAACGGTATAGGTGTAGGTTGCTCTAAGGTTCATCGGATGCTTAAACGACCAGAAGACGAGCTTGCTAATTCTAAGACCAAATGCGCTCTGATAGGAGCCTCCGCCTGTAGAGTCGAGGCCTAATTTATGAGGACTTAGTCTCTGGTAGCGGCCAGTGGGGAAGGTCTCTGTGAATGTCGCCTTAATTGCTGGTGTATGGAGTCCTTCGACCATGATTGGGAATCCGAGAGAGATCGAGCTGTCTCCAAAGCCTCCACTATGTTTATGTCTCTGCCAGTTAACATCACCTTGGATGCTGATGCTCATGTCCAGCCAGTCTGTGATTCCAAATTGAAATGGAGAGATAGAGGGGTTGAAGTTAACTCTGCTCGGTGTGTCCACTGTCTTGCGATCCTCATCCCAAACAGCATAGTTGTCCGTAACAAAGACGTAGGGCTGAATCAGGGCTGAACCAGGGGCCATCATGTGGGCGCCGCCGGTGAGCAGTGGGCCCGCATACCAGGGGTTGAACATCTCCTGGGCCTCTTTAAACAGCTTCTCATCGTATGAGAGCTCTTGCTCGATCTCTTCAGGGGTCTTCTGGTAGCCCTGGTCTGCGATTAGAAAAGAGGGCAAAATTACGAGTCCAGCCAAAATAGATTTCATAAAACCTCATTTTTTATTTGATTCTAACGGAATTTTTTGAGAAGTAAAGAGGAAGATCAACAAAAAAAAGGTCGAACATGTCAAATATTCAAGGGCCCGGTAAACCAGACCATCACGATATTCAAATGTACGCTCAAGAGTATAAACGGGGAATCGATCTATTTCAGCGCGCACTCATCGAATATAACTCTGCAGATGAGGTTCACAAGAAAGACGCGTTTCGCGAAGTGATGGATAGAGCTCTCCAAGTTCTTAACGAGACGGCTCAAGGGATGAAACGCGATGATCTCGTCGCGCAAAATCAGAAGATCGCTCAAGATTTTCAGACCTACCAGAACTCTCATAGCCCTAAAGATGAGAAGGTCTTAGAAAAAGATCTCAATCAGGCGCGCCGCGCCCTCTGACCTTTTTACAAGAGAAGAAGAATAAAGATATTACACAGAGATCACAGAGAAGAGTAATGATTTTCTTCTCCTCTTTCTCTCATGTCTCTGTGATCTCTGTGTAAATTCTTAACTCTCCTTAAAGTGAGCCTGGAAGGGACTTAAGCGGTTGGTAGGGGAGTGAAGCGCGAATTGCGTTTGCACACTGTTCCTGAAGGGCAAAGTTGACCTTATGGTCGTTTAAGGGATTTGTGCGGTTGTAGAGATAGAGGATGTCTGAGACAAACTGTGCATGCCTACCCGACATCTCTAGTAGAGGGAACATCATTGCAAGATCTCCGGCCATCGGGTAGAAGTTGCCTTGATATAGGAGATCGTCGTATTTAATCTGTTTGAAGAGGCCCGCATAGAAGGTTCTTAAGTGTGAAGAGACCCAGGGTGCCTTTCTAAAACTATTCTGCTTTACAACTTTATCGGGAATTTTCTTGCAGCTAACAACCGACTGTTTGTAGGTGGGGTAGTCTAGGTAGTTTCCGTAAGTCATCCAGACATCGCCTTTCGAATAGATCCGATTGAGTTTAACTAGCACCTCGTCGTGCGCTAAGAAGTCGTCTCCATCCAGCGCAACGATAATCTCATTATCCCTACAGGTGTGAATCGCATGATAGAAGTTTGAAAGTGCGCCTCTATTCTTTTCATTGCGGATGAGAGTAAAGCGCTCCTGCTGTCCACTCTTTTCTACTAGATCTTTCGCCTTTGCAAAAGTGTCATCAGGAGAGCAGTCGTCGATATAGATAACGCGATAATTTTTGTACTTCTGCTCAAAAACTGAGCGTAGATTTTTTTCGCAAAAGCTGCTGTTTTTATATGAGGGGATTACAATAACAAAGGGCTTCTCTTCCAATACAAGAGAACTTTTTGAACGCGAGGAGACTTTTTTTTCTGTCTTGAAGAATCGAGCTCCTTGCCAAACAGCCGCAGCTGCAACAAGGAGTATAAAGACGCCTAGTACGTATCTAATCTTTTTTGCCCACATGAACCTGTCCTACTATTTCAAACTGATGATTTTTTAAACGGCCCCTCGCCGCAATCCCGGCTCTTTAGGGCCAGGTCTAGGTTCATTAGGCCTCTAGATTATTTTTTTGGATCTGGAGTTAACCAGTGTCCTGTCTTTGGATCATAGTAGCGCTTGCCGTAGTAAACGAGGCCGGTCTCACTATCCATTCGCTTGGATGCAAAACGCCAGGGTTGTGAAATACGCGGAGCGCGCTTCTCTTCCGCAAATAAGCTAATCTGATAGCTCTCTACGAGGGCGCGTTTTTCCGGAGAGACAACCGCGCTGAGGTTGCCTTGCAAGTCGTATATCGTCGCATAGGTCTCTCCTGGGAGCTCAATGGCGATAGAAGTAGAGACATCTCCTTGCTGCGTCCTGCCCGAGACGCGTAGTTCGATGAGTTCTCCTGCACTATTTGCCGCTGCGATCTCAGCCATATCATCATAGAGAAAGGCCACCTTCTCTTTTTCAACCCATTTTCCACCCTGCCAGACGTAGGCAACTTTATCCTGTCTGCGGTCCATGCTGTCGTAGCTAAAGCTGAGTCTCCAAGATGAAGGAGCAGTAACCTCAACGAGACGATCTAACGCGTCATAACGGAAAAGGGTCTCCTCATTCAACGAGCGTTTGGAAGTGAGATTGCCGCACTTATCATATTGATAGGTCGCATCTGGCGTTGAAAGAAGCTGATCTAAAACATCAACTTGGTAGCTAGAGCCATCTTTGCTTAGACGACTCTTTTGAGAGTCGTAAGTATAGGTGTGTGAAAAGGCTCCCTCCTCACGCACGAGCTGTTGAAGGCTATCGTAACGATATTCTGAAGAGCCCTCATTTTTAGGCGATCTCCAGCTGATTTTTTGGATATTCCCATTGACGTCGAATGCAGAGACCTTCTGTTCAAGCCAGGGTGAGGTGAGGCTAGATTTATGTCCCAAAGGATCGTAGGAGTAGACGACCCTTCCTATCATGCCACCTATCGGTCTCTCTTCTAGGAGATTCCCTGCAAGATCGTATTTGATAAAGTGGTGCATATACATCAGAAGGCCTTCTGTAGAGTGGCGGATCACTCTCTTCAGATATAATGGATCATAACCATACCGGATCAGAGAACCATCTGAAAGAGCCGAACAGGTCTTACGTCCCATGACATCATAGGTGCTTCCCAGTGTTAACCCATTCTCCTGCTCTTCCTTCAGAACCTTGCCATGGTGATTGAGCTCGCGTTTTGTAATCCGTCCACTATTCATATTTGAAGAGGTTAAAAGTTCTCCTCTTCGGTTGTACTCAAATGCGTAGTGGATGGATCCATCGGAAGATTGCAAGCTGATTAAGTTGCCCAGATCATCATAGAGATGCTCCAGGATGACCCCATCAGGCTTGATTTTCTGATGAACTCTTCCTTGAGCAGTGTAGGTATAGCGAGTGGTGCGCTCTACATTCGACCCGTAGCCTTCTATTAATGTAGCAATGCGGTTTAAAGGAGTATATTCCCAACGAGTTTCGACAGATTGAGGAGATCTATCTGCGGCAAACAGAGTGCTGATCTGCTTTGTTAAGTTGTTGGTAATATCATAAAAAAACTCCTCTTTAGAGAGAGGCGAGCCGGAGGCATCCTCCTTTTCGTGGCTGACACGCCTGCCTAGTGCGTCGAAAGTCTCAAAAGTTCTGATGCCTTGAGGCTCTGTAGTGCATTTTCTTAAAACGCGCTGACCTAAGCCATTTTTCCACTGATCATCATATTCGATTTTTGTGACGTGCCCTAGCGCATCAACTCTTTCAATCAGACGATTGAATGCATCGTAAAGGAAGCTCTCTCTAGCCTCCTGGTTGTTTACATAGCGTATGATCGCAGAGGTGTTGCCAGCTCCATCATATTCGAAGCGGACGAGAGAGAGGAGTTTTCCTCTCCTGTTTTCGACGCGCTCTTCGATAAGACGGTCCATAAGATCGTATGTTTTATAGGTTAGCTGGGTGATGTTATCACTTCCTTTTTGGATGCAGCCGACCCTTCCTAAGTTGTCGTAGGAGAATAGAGTTTTCTCATCTTCTACCTCTTCAACAATTTTTCTGCCCGCCCCATCGTATTTATAGTAGGTTACCACTCCCTCGGCATCGGTCTTTGATAGGAGGTTAAATGCATCGTAGGTCATCTCTTCTTGGGCAAGAAGATCACCAGCTGCCGATTGAATTTTTTTGCAGACTACTCGACCCGCGTAGTCATAAGTATAGTGGGTCTCTACTCTGCCAGCATTGATATGGGTTTTCAACTTCCCATCCAGAGTGTAGATGAATCTCTCTTCGCTCTTGTCAGTGTAGATGATGTGGATTGGCTCACTACGAGAGTTGTAGATTGTGGTCGTGAGCTCTCTTTTTGAATTAGTCACATGAGTGGCATTTCCAAGAGCATCATACTGTTTATATAAGGTTGGGTTGGATGCCTTATTGTCATCCTCCTGGACTAAAGGAGAGAGCTGAATAAGCTCGTTGCCACTACTGTCATAAACAGAGCGCGTCTCATTGCCCTGCGGGTCCGTTGTTGCAACCCTATTTCCCTTCATGTCGTACTGATATGAGGTCGTTCTAATTAGGCCATCAACATTCTGTTCATTGATCTGTGTAAGGCGGCCAGCAAAGTCGTATTCGAATCCCTGAGAACCCTTGCCGCTGAAATCTTGACTTAAGATCTTATTACCGCTGGAGTCGTAGATGTACTTTGCTACTTGTCCAAGAGCATTGGACTCTTCTAGAAGGTTACCCACGGAGTCGTAACTCTTATTCAATGTATAAACGAGTGTGTTTGATGCATCGTAAACATCTTGACGCGCAACTTCCCCTTCAGGAGAGTAGTGGAAATCTGTGCGTTTCAGTAGTTTTTCTTGCCCGGTGGCGATATCTAAGTAGCGCTCTTCGATTCTCTCTGCAAATCCGATAAACGGTTCACTCTGCTTTGGGACAGTCACTCGAATTTTTCGGGTTGTGACGTCTGTTAAATCTTTTTTATCTACACTGCTGCCGTTATCGGAAATTTCACGGACAAGGATCTGATCTTCATCATACTCATAGAAGTCGCGCTGTTTAATTTTTCCATCTTCCCAAGTCAGTTTGCACTGAACTTGGTCGGTGTTGGAAAGGTAGGAGTAGGTCTCTACACGTCCAGACTCTTCTGCACTTTTTAGTAGAAGGTTGCGCCCGTCTTGAGAGTAGCTGAAATGTTTGGCAGAAAACTCGGCGCCGCTCTCATCAGGAAGACCCTTTGCGTTTAAAGTGACCGGCGTATTTTTCAATCCTGTAAGGTTTCCGTAAAACTTCTCTAGGACTACGTTCCCGTTTGCGTCATACCAGAATCTGCGGCTGTAAACGGGTCTGTTGTTCTGATCCAAAAATGTGCGGCAGAGAAGGAGGCTCTCTTCGCTCGTGCCATCTTCTCCCCATGTGTACTGCTCTGTTGAGAGGAGGTGAACCCCCTTATCGCTGTTTACATGGTTCTGTATTGAAAGAATGCGCAACTTGGGTGAGTAGGTATACACCTTTTTACTCCCGTCGCTCTCTAGTACTTCTGTAACGCCATTGTGCTTCTGCGCAACTGGAGTTTGGTAGATAAAGCTATGTGTTGTGACAAGCGTTTGATCCGCTCCCAGGGGAGCCATGAGAGCTCTGACGCGGTTATATCTTGGATCGCTTCTGCCATCGACGAGAATGTCGACGCCATTCACAAAATTGTGCCTGTTAGTGTAGTAGGCAGCAGCAACAGTCTGGCCTTCGATTACGTGGCGCTGGCTGAGCAGGGGGCTTCGCGCCTTTCGCAGTCCGTGATAATTTATCTCATCCTCTGGAAAGCCTCCAGAGGTGACATGTTCTAAAACAAAGGCTTCGGCTTTTGTCTGATCGTCAACTTTTTTAAATTGATACTTTAGCTTCTTGTTGTTGCTTGTTTCCACTTCGATAAAGCGCGCAAGCTCGGGAGTTTCGATATATTGGAACTTTGCCCAAGCGTATGTCTTAGTGCCCGATGGGTTTGTCGTTCTAATCTGTGTGAGCCTGTTATCTTCATTGTAGTCATAGCGGATGGTGTTGCCATCGGAGAGCCTCTCCCACAGAAGAAAGAATTGTATTGTTTGAAACTCCTTTTCCACATCGGAGTTGTCCTGGTTTGGCATGACGCCGTAGCAGCGCTCTGCGCCGCCCGCTGTATAGATTTTGAGCTCATCCTGGTTTGGAGAGAGGACAACTCTATTGTTTCGAAGGTTACTACGGCCAGAAAGCTCTCCGTGGGCAGTATTTGTAAGCCCTCTTCCATAGAGGTTGACATTGAGTGGGTTGAAGGTGATCTCAGAGCCCTTTTTAATCTTTTTTGTCGTCGAGTAGCTGAGGATGGCACCAGAAGGTTCGGGGATGTGAACCATGTTCCGTGCTGGGTGGATAAAAGTGTAGAGGTGGGGGTGCAGAGACCATTTTGCGAGTTTGCCCTCTGCGTGGCCTCCCATGTAGGAGCGGCAGAGATGGATCGGCTCCTGTCCTTCGATCGTCACATCCTCTTGGATAACAAAAAAGTCTCCCGTCATAGCATTTACACATGAGGAGACGAAGGTCGAGGGTTCGCCCTCTGCGACAGCGACGATCTGGGATCTGTTTGGTCCACAATATCCATCTAATGTGAGAGAGAGAGCGATTGAGCAGGCGAGGAGTTTGTGCATAGCGGTACCAAATTGAGGATGAGGAGAGAGAAAATTAAAGATTCGAGCTAGTTTTTAGCAAGCAATCTTCACCATAGGTCTCTAAGAGCTCGGGATAGTGGTGCTTAAGCCATCTCTCCAGACGGGAGGTCAGCTTTCGGATTTGGATGCTCTGCTCCTCTCTATTCATTGGCTGTTTCTGACGAATAAAGGAGCCTACATCCATAATTAGAGCCTGATCGCCTATTACGCCGAAATTCCGTTTAAATGAGGAGTCTGTAATAAGAATGCCCTTCTGATACTGCTTTTTAAGAGAATCCATTAAAGAGTGGATCTGCTTTTTAGCGCTCTCAATAGCGTGCTGCTGCATCTTTTTATCTAGGGCTACGCAGAATGGTTCTGCCTTTTTTTGTAGTAAAAACTCTGTCGAATCTAAATCAATAGAATGAGCGATTCCCAGTTTATCGTAGATAGTAACTGTTTTATAAACAGATCTGCTCTTGTTTAAATGAAGAGTAATTAACCCGCTCTCCTCCTTTAACTCATCAAATGCGAGTTTTGCGCTGTCAAAAAGCGGGGAGAGGTCATAGCGCGACTTGTATGATAGGAGCGCTGATTTAAAGGATGCAGGGAGTGGAAGATAGCGCAGAAGCTGTCTTGGACTTAAGTAGTCGTGTCTAAAAAATTTGAGTACACTCTTCTGATCCCTTCCCAAAAAGGCGTAGAACTGCTCTCCATGTCCTAAATAGGTGAAAGATTGATTTAGAAGTTTGGCCCGCTCGGTTGCGGAGAGATGTGGGGTCTCCCACCTCTCGCGGTTTGGCATGTTGCTGAGGATCTCATGAATGCGGAAGCCATCTGTCTGAAGATTACAAAAATAGCCAGCTGCCCAGGTGGACAGAAGAAGCAGTAGCCCTCTACTGAGTGATTTTTTGGACAGTTTCATCGTAATAGTTCGATAGCTCGGGGTCGCTCTTCTTTAGCCAGCGCGCCAGGCGCAAACTCTTCTCTTTTACCTCTTTCTCCATATTTGCACGAAGAAGAAGATCTGGATTTTTTGAGAATGAGCCGATGTCGATAGAAATTGCGTGTGTATCTAGGAGGCCCATATTGCGTCTCAGGCCGCTATCACTATCTCCAACTCCTTTTTGGCAGCGAGCAGCAAGAAGGCTTATCATTGAGGAGATCGTCTGCTTCGCCTCCTCTCTCTTTCCCTTTTTAACTAGGGATTTTAAAGAGCTCAAAGCAAGCGATGCCCGCTTCTGCAGCGCAAACTCGAGCTGATCTAGCTCTAGAGTGTGGGCAATTCCAAGCTTGTCGATGAGGGTGATTTTTCTATTCCAGTGAGTAGACTTGTTCAATTGCAAATAGAGAAGCCCCGTCTCCTCTCTCATCTCTTCGAAGGAGATCCTGCAACTCTCAAAAAATCGCTCCCTTTTTTCCTCTCTCTGTTTAGCAAATGAGGAGAAGGGACCTCTCTTCAAGTAGGGAAAGGTAGAGAGGTGGTGGTATTTAAAGAGTTTTAGCACGCTCTTCCCATCTGCGCTTAAGAAAGCATATGCCTGCCCGCCGCTTCCTAAAAATGTGAAAGGCTGTGAGAGAATCTCCGAAACCTCTCTCATCTCGCTCTCTGCAAGAGGAGAGACCTCTCTTCTGGGATCATATGACAGATCCGAGATGACGTTAGAAACTTTGAACCCCTCGGTCTTCTGATGGCAGAAGCGTTCAACACCTCTAAAGACTAAGCAGAAGCAGAGAATCTTAATCCAGACCTTATAGCGCATTAAAACCCTGAAATTGCTTTTTCGAACTCTTCATTAAAGTAGGGGAGAAGTTCTGGAAACTCTCTTGAGAGGAGGCAGCGGAGAGGAAGGGTTTCATAGAAGAGCTCGCGTTTATAGATCTGAGGGTTCTGCAAAAAAGCGTTTTTAGAGAAAGAGCCCACATCGATCACTATAGCACGATCATCCAGAAATCCGTAATTTTTACATAGAGTTGGGTCTCGATCGGCGATCCCCTTCTGGCAGCGCACTCTGATTAGTTCAAAGAGAGCGGCGATCCGTCTTTTAGCGCTGCTGCTCCCTTCTTTTTTTAGATCGTTACTTAGAGCGGGGATAAGTAGGTCCGCCTTTTTCTGCAGGATAAAATGCACCTCGTTAAGTGCGACCTCGTGCCTGATCCCCAGCTTGTCGATGAGTGTTACAACGGGGAGGGAGCCCTCCGTCCTGTTTAGGTGTAGAAAGAGAAGGCCCGTCTCTTCTCTCATCTCCTCGTAGGCTAGCTTGCAGCTGGAAAAGGTGCTAAGAAGCCTCTCCTGTTTCATTTGAGTCAGCTTAATGAAGTAGGGGAGGGGAATCAGCTTTGCAATGAGGTCTGCCTGGCGGATGTGCTGATGCTTAAAGAGCTTGAGCACAAGCTTTCGATCTTCACTTAAGAAGGCGTAGCACTCGAGCCCGCTATCCAAGAAGGTAAAGGGCTGTGAGAGAAGGGGAGCGATCTCCCTCTCATCAGAGGAAGAGGCGGCATACTCAATTGAATCCGAGTAGATGTTGGGTAGCGAGAACCCACGCGTCTGCTTGTGGCAGAATCTTTCGATTCCAATCACTGCGCCTACGGCGAGAAGGAGCTTAAAAATTCTGAATAGCAGCTTCGATCTCATGGTCCACATCAGCTAAAAGTTCTGGGTAGTGCTCCTCGGTCCACTCTCTAAGTCTTGAGAGCTCTCTTTTCACCTCTTTTCTGTAGGGGTGAGAGCTTCGTTTTGGCTCCTGCTTTTTATAGGATCCAATATCAACCTCTATGGCCCGATCTCCAATAAACCCGATGTTTCGCTCAATGCGAAGATCGAGATTTAGTACGCCTTTTTTGCAGCGCATGGCAATCAGTTCAACAAGAGATTTTAGACGCTTTTGCATCTCTTCCTTAGGTCCGATCTTTTCAGGCAGCATTTCAACCCTCTTTTGCAATACAAAAGCCGTTGTATCTGCATCGATCTCGTGTGTAATGCCCAGCTTGTCGATTAGAGTGATCTTCTGCTTCAGAGAAGTTGTCGGTTCCAAGTGGATGCCGATAACACCCGTCTCTTCTTTAAATTCGTGCCCAGCGATCTCGCAGCTTGAGAAGATCGCATTGAGCCTTCTCTCTCTTCGCTCCCTGATCGAATCTCTCCACTTTTCCAGTGCAGAAGGGAGAGGAATCGTCTTTACAAGACCGGTAATCGGCATGTTGTGATAGTGCTTGAATACCTTCAGAACGGTTTCATTATCCTCACCCAGAAACGCGTAGCACTGCACGCCGCTTCCTAGGAAGGTGAAGCGCTGCTGTAGTAAACTTCCGAAGCTCGCTTCTTCCTTAGAGGCGGTAAGAGAGGGGTGAAAGACAAAGTCGGAGTGGAGTTTATCTAGGCGAAAGCCCGCCGTCTGCCAGCGGCAGAAGCGCTCTATAGCAAAAAGGCAGAGCAGGGTGCAACCCGTGTTTAAAATAATTCTTTTACTAAACTTCATGGCCATAGTTTACGCGATAAGCGACTTTTCCTAACGGAAAACTACAAACACGGTAAAATAATATTTAATTTTGTCTGGTCTAGCGCAGTAGGTGGAATAGATGGTTTGAAATAATATTTAAAATGGAATTATTCGTAATTAATTGTTATAATTTACATCTATTTATGATGTTTGTTTGCTGAAAATGGCTAAGCAAAAGTCTTGTAAAAAGAGTGCATAGAAGTATAGGCTGTAGCCTCAAAAAATTAAACGGGAGAAGAATCTATGGTATTTGAAATAAATCCAGGTGGGTTACGAAGCTGGTCTCACGCAGACACGTTGCTCCTTCCCCTTACTTATCGCGCGATGGACCTGGTAACCCAGGAGATTTTGAATCCTCAAGAGCCGAAGCGTCTAGTGGATTCAAATGGAAATCTAATAGGAGTAACTGCCCGTACCAAGCAAACAATAATGGTAGATGCTCAGATGGAATGCCTAGAGAGCATGGCGCGCAGAGTTGTCGGAGCGCTCTGCTACGCAGGGCTTCTCGTTGCAGTCGTTGCAGAGGAGATCGTGCGAATTGCCCTTGCCTTTGCAGTTCTTCCATTTACACTGCCACTTCTCGCTTGGCAAGAGTGTGAAGAGTCTTGGGCTATGTTTTGTGTAGCTCAAGTTGTTGTTGGTGTATTGTGCCTGATCGATGCGCCTGTGCGCACAATCTCGGCCCTCGTGCAGAAGTGTCTAACCGACCAGACTAATTGGATGGGAAATCGCAAAGAGTGGCACGAGCTAAACATCTGCTGAAAACTAAAGCAAAAAAATCAGGCAGGAGAAAAAACCATGGCTTTCGAACTACATCCCTATTCAATAAGAGGCTGGTCCCACCCGGACACGTTATTCACGCCCCTTGCCTATCGCGCGATGGATCTTATGACCGAGGAGATCTTGAATCCCACAACGACAAGGCCTTGGGTAGATGATTATGGACATACAACCAGACAAATGGTGACGGTTCCTGTTGAGATGGAGTTCATGGAGAGTATGACGCGCAGAGTGTTTGGAGCGCTCTGTTATGCAGGGCTTTTTGTAGCAGTTATCGTAGAAGTGATTGTACGTATTGTTCTTGCGATTGTAGCTCTTCCATTTACACTGCCACTTCTCGCGTGGCAAGAGTGTGAAGAGTCTTGGGCTATGTTTTGTGTCGGTCAAGTTGTTATTGGTGTAATGTGCCTGATCGATGCGCCTGTGCGCACAATCTCGGCC
Source organism: Chlamydiales bacterium (assembly GCA_016185065.1). NCBI lineage: Bacteria > Pseudomonadati > Chlamydiota > Chlamydiia > Chlamydiales > Chlamydiales bacterium. Next base: position 385,115 of record JACPOL010000008.1, on the reverse strand, counting down.
CTCGTGCAGAAGTGTCTAACCGACCAGAGACTTAAGTACGGATCTCGCAAACAGTGGCACGAGCTACACATCTGCTGAAAACTAAAACAACAAAATTAGACAAGAGAAGAATTCATGGCATTTAAAATATCTGGAACCGAAATGCGGACTGCAGGCGAGCTCTTTCCCTTTGTGTACCATGCAGTGGACTGGGTAACCGAAGAGATCATGAATCCTAAACAGCTGAAGCTGGATAAGGACAGAAAAGCAGTTAATGATGGTTATGGGCAGCCTGTGATGGAGGATGCTCCGATGGAGTGTCTGGAGAGCTTGGCTCGCAGAGTTGTCGGTGCGCTCTGCTATTCTGGGCTTCTCATCGCAGCTGTTGCAGAGGCGATTGCACGTATTGCCCTTAGCCTTGCAGCTCTTCCATTTACGCTGCCGCTTCTTGCCTGCGAAGAGTTTGAAAAATCTTGGACTGTATATTTCCTTCTTCATCTCATTTCTGCTGTAACAGTAGTGATCGACGCACCTGTGCGTATGGTCTCTGCCCTTGTTCAAAAGTGCCTACTCGACCAGGTCGATAAATCTGGAAACCGCCTACGTTTCAGCCAGCTGCATGTCATAAACTGCTGATAAGCAACAAGAGCTCTTTTTTGGAGTGCGGCGACTCGGCGCCGCTTTTTTCAACATCGACCTGGCGATGTTTCTTTTAGTAGAGATCGCCAGGTCGATCTCCAGAAAAGCGGCGCCGAGTCGCCGCACTCCAAAAAAGAAGTTCACTCTTTCTGGTTTTTGGAGAGGCTTGCGCACTGCTCGCTTAAGAAGAGAGCGAGGCTGGGATCGCGCTCAGAGAGCCAGTTTTTCAAGCTCTGTGTAATTTTCTGCATCTCTGCATCCAGAGCTTCTGGGGATTTGGGCTCGCTGCTTTTTGAAAAGGGGCCTAGGTCTAGAAAGGAGGCTTTCCCGTCAATGAAACCGATGTTTGTGCGGATAAGAGGGTCTCTATCATTGAGATCTTTTTTAAAGCGCGTCTGCACAAGCGCCACGAGAGAGGAGATCCCTCTTTTTGCAGCCTCTATATCGCCTTTTCCCAGCCACTCTTCAAATTGAGGATAGGCGAGCTCGCCTCTCTTTTGTATGATAAAGGCTGTCGAATCGAGGTCGACCTCATGGCAGATTCCAAGCCTATCGACGATTTTCACGCGCTGCTTTAAGTGGCGGCTTCTATTTAAGTGAAGATAGAGAACTCCGGTCTCCTCCTTGAGGTCTGTATAAGAGATCTTATAGCTCTCGCGTGTGAGCTCCATCTTGCCCGAGTAGTAGCTAAGCTCCCTTTTCTGCCATGCGCACGGGCCCAGCATGTTTAAGAGAGCGATGCGGCTCTGGTAGTGGTTGTTAAGAAGCTTTAGCACCCACTTCCCATCTTGTGAGAGGAAGACGAAGCTCTGCTTTCCGCGCGCTAGATAGGTGTAGGGCTGCGACAGGAAATTGAGCGCGCGCGCCTCTTCTTCAGAGGAGCAGAACGAGGAGTCTGTTTCAAAGGTGTTGTTCTGGATTTTTGTGAGATAGAATCCATCTGTCTGCTTATGACAGAATTTTATGGTTCCAGACAGAAGGAGAAGGGCGGCAGCTCCCTTGGCAATGGTCTTAATCTTGAGCAAGCAGCTCCTCCAAGTAGTTCGCGAGTTGGGGCTCCTCTTTCAGCAGCCACTTATTGAGTCTGTCTGTAATCAATTTTAGATCCTGCGCGTATACCTCGGGATTTTTTCGTCTATCATCTCGTTTGAATCTGCCCACATCGATGAAGAGGGGAGAGTTCATCGCGATCCCTAAGTTTTTATGTAGGCGCGGGTCCTCGTCAAAAATACCTTTTTGGCAGCGGCGTACGAGAAGGTCGACCGTCTGCTTAAGGGCCAGCTTTGCTTCCTCAATATGGCCAGCGCGTATCTCGTGCTCGAGATATGTGAAGAGTGGCTCGGCCCATTTTTGCAGGATAAAAGCTGTCGAGTCGAGATCTATCTCATGCGCGATGCCAAGCTTATCTCGGATGGAAAGTCTCTTGTTCAAATCAGAGGTGTGCGAGAGGTGCACAGCAAGGAGACCGCTCTCTTCTTTGAGTTCAGAAAGAGCTAGCTGGTAGCTGCACTGATCTCTCTGCCACTTGCTCTCTACATAATCTGCTCGTTTTGCGACGGCTCTTTTCACAAAGGCCGGAAGGGGAAGGTCGAGCAGAAAGGTGGGGGCTACCCCTCTACTTAGTAGCTTTATCACATACTTTTCATCTTTGGAGACAAAGGCGAAGCACTGCCCCCCACTTCCTAAAAAGTGAAAAGGCTGATTTAAAATCTCTCTATCAAATTCGGAAGGCCCATCTACGTTCTCAGGAAGCGCAAATGAGATCTTTGAGATAGAGAAGCCCGCCGTCTCTCTCATGCAGAAGCGGTAGAGAGGGAGTAGCGAAGCGAAGAATAGGAGGTAGACAATCAACGTTTTCTTCATAGAGGATCGCCCTGCTCGGCATTTTCCAGCTCTCTCTGCAGGCAGGGGAGGAGAAGGGGGTGTTTCACTTCAAGCCAGGATCTAAAAGGAGCTGCGATGTTTTCTATCCGCTCTTTCTTACCAACAGGCTTCTGCAGCTTCTCTCGTTTTATGAGAGCGCCGACATCGATCTTCACCGCGTGCTCTCCAATGAATCCGCAGTTGGTGCGAATGTTGGGATCTCGGTCGCGGAAGCCCTTCTCTTTGCGCTTTGCGATCAGATGAAAGAGCTCTCTAATTGCGCCCTCTGCTTCGCTTTTTTTACCTTCACTCATGAGGCGATCGATTCTCTCGTGTACGAGTTCAGCTCTCTTCTGAATGATAAAGTCGAGGTTGCCTGCGTCTAGCATGTGCCGGATGTTCAGCCTATCGATAAGTGCGATCTTCTTTTTCCACTCATGTGTCTTGTTGAGATGTACATAGAGGAGGCCTGTCTCCTCTTTGAGCTCATTAAACGCATCTTTGTAGCTTCCAAATTCTCTATCCACTTTACGCATGCGAGAGAGAGTTTTTTTCGAGCGATACTTGCTGAAGAGTGGGAGCTCGAGCCTCTTCTGTCTCATGAGCTTTAATACATAACGCCCATCTTCACTAAAAAAGACAAACGCCTGCCCACCCTTGCCGAAGTAGGTGTAGGTCTGATCTAAAGCTCTATCTACCTCTTCTTTTTCTGAGGCGCTGACTTCTTTCACTTCCCATGCGGAGTTGTAAGGTCTTGAAGAGAGGACTTCAGCGATTGTAAATCCATCTGTCGCACGCTCGCAAAACTCTTTAACTCCCCAGAAGGCCAGGCAGAAAAGTGCGCACCTAAAGAGGTAGACTCTTCTCATTTTTTAAGCTCCAAGAAGAAGTGGAGTAGCTCTTCGCTCTCATCGGCCAGCCACTGCTCCAAAGAGCCCGACTTCATCGACTCTCTCTGATCAGCGCGCTCGGTTGAGAGGCTTCCACAGTCGATAAGAAGCGCTCTGTTTTCAATGAAGCCGAAGTTCTTTGTCAGGTGGGGGTCTCTGTCGTAGATGCCTTTTTCGCTGCACCTGCGTGCGAGAGCAACCAGAGAGGTGAGGCACTCTTTGGCAGCTTGCAACTCCTTTTTTTCTAGATGGGACTTAAGCGTAGGAAGGACCAGATCTGCCCTCTTCTGCAGAATGAAGGTCGTCTCATCCGCCTCGATCTTATGTTCGATGTTAAGCGGGTCGTAGATCGAAATTTGCGCGTTAAGCGAGCTTGAGTTGTCTAAGTGAGCAAAGAGAAGACCGCTCTCTTCTTTAAAGGTATTAAATGCCAGCTTGTAGCTTGCTAAGAGAGCCTCCGCTTCCTCTGCTTTTTTCGCTCTCTTCTCTTCAATCCAGGTTTTTAACGAACCCGGCATAGGTAGAGCCTCTACAAGTGGAGGGAGGCGTAGGTGTTGAAATTTAAAGAACTTAAGGATGTATCTTCCATCTTCCGAAGCAAAGACATAGCTTTGCGCCCCTTTTCCAAAGTAGTGGAACTTTTGGGAGAGGATCGAGCGCGCATTTGCCATATCCGCGCCACTGATCTGGGTGGGCTCACAACTTGCGTGGATTGAAGAGCGGATGTTCCCTAGTTGAAATCCATCTGTTGCATGGTGGCAGAGTCTCTCAACTGCAGCAGCAGAGAGGATGAAGGCAGATAATAGAAGAAGCTTTTTATATGCCTTCAATTTCAGCCTCGAGATGTTCTGCGAGCGTAGGTGCTCGTCCTTTTAGCCAGCTCTTAAACTCATCTGTGATGCGTACTACCTCGTTCTGGAAGGGGTCCTCCTTTTGAGCAGACTTTCCTATTTTAAAGCGCCCGATATCAAACTGAATCGCCTCCGAGCCCACGAGGCCAAAATTTGTTTTAAGGTCGGGATCCTTATCTGCAAGACCCGCCGCATGGCGTTTTGCCAGCAGTTGAATGAGGTGGGAGATAGACGCTTTTGCTTCATCAAATTTTTTCTTCTCGATCATCTCCTCCATTGCTGGATAGAGGGGCTTTGCCCTTTTCTGAATGATGAACTCCATCTGATCCAGATCGAGGGTGTGGCTGATGCCTATCTTATCGATGATCTGAATCTTCTGGTGGAGATCTGAGCTCTTGTTTAAGTGGAGGTAGGTGAGGCCCGTCTCCTCTTTAAGCTTCTCATAGGCGAGCTTGTAGCTTAGAAAGTCCTTCTCTCTTTTGCTCTCTTTTACCGCTACCTTTTTCTCGCGCCACTCTTTTAAAAAGGCGGGCAGAGGGAGAGCCGTAAACCACTCTGGGGCTTGGATGTGGCTGACTCGAAAGAATTTGATGACATGCTCTTGATCTTGAGAGGCGAAGACGTAGCACTGCGCTCCTTTGCCCAGGTAGGTGAAGGGACGAGCGAAGAGCTCTTTACCCGGCGCTGGCTGAGGGATCTCCCAGCGAGGATCGAAGGCGATGTGTGAAGAGATCTTGCCAACTTCGAACCCATCCAGCTGCTTATAGCAGAAGCGCCTCACTCCCCAAAAAATAGAGAGCGATACGAGGAGCCATCCCACTTTTCGTAAACTTTTTTTCAAGGCGTGCAAATGTGTAAGAGTAAAAAGGGGAATTGTGCAGCTCCAGCACAATTCCCTTCCAGCAGATTTTAAAGCGGGAGCCCGCTAGAGAGAAGAGGCGCTCGGAAGAAGAAATGGACGCAAGTGGACGAGAATGAACAGGAAACGGACGAAAATGGACACGCGCCAAAGGGAGAAAGAAGAAGAGAGGGCACTCTTATTTCTTCTGTGCGCGTCCATTCCTTGTCCATTTTAGTCCATTTCCTGTCCGTACCCTCTCTACCGTCCGTTGCGCACGATCCGGATTTTTAGAGGATTTTGAAGGTGCGGTCGACCGAGTTAAATGCTCCTGGGACTGGGGCGTTTGAAGAGTCGATGAGTTGGAGGTGGATCGTATGGGACCCCTTCTTTAGTCCGTAGATATAGTAGGGTACCCAGTTTGAGATCACGCGCTCTTTCTTTCCATCGATGGAGACCTCAACCTTGTAGCCATCTGTTGATAACTGGCAGTTGGTGATGTAGAAGTCGAGAAGAATTGGAGTTGCAGGGTGAAAGTCATACTCACCCTGAGGCTCGTTGTAGGTGATGTATGGAGCGGAGAGGTCGATATCCTTCAGCTCCTCTTTTTTGCCCATGTAGAAGGTGCCAGAAGCAAAGCAGTTGTCGCCCTTTAAGCTTTCGTTGAAAGATCTTACTGGAAAGACGCGAATCGTGTGGGCGCCTGGCTTGAGTTTAAAGGGAATGTTGATCTCCAGTGTCTGGTCGTAGTAGGTCTCATTGTTGTCGAGAGCGTCTACGAAGGCCTCATTGATCTCAAAATAGGGCTGGTTATCGATCACGACGTGCATCGACTGGCCGGCAGGGTCGTTGTAGATCTCTTTCGCACGAGGGATCTCAGTGTTTGTGCCGATCGGATAGCCCTGCACGCGGAGCTCGAGCTCTACCGGATTCGAGGTCTTAATATCTCCCTCTTTCGGGAAGACGATGAAGGTTTGAACGTTGTCCGATTCAGCCGTCGGAGTGATGGGAACGAGGCGCACCTCTCCCAGGTTGGGGCTATGAGGATTGATTTGAGCTGCAGTAGCAAAGTTCGAAGCGAGCATTAAGAGAGAGCAGAGTTTCCATATACGCATGAGAGGTCCTCCAGTATTAAAACCCAGATTTACTATTTAATGATTTTTTAGTCCAAAACAAAACTTGATATCACTTGTTCTGGAATTAAATTTTTAATGTGTATTAAACTCTTCGCGTTTAAAGAATTCCTTCATAATGAAAGGAGATTCTCTTCGGCTCAAGGATAAAAGAGAATATGAATCCCGCCTAGACCCGGCTCTAAAAGAGCCGGGATTGTGGCGAGGGGCCGTTCAAAATTTTTGCTAAAGGAAAAAACTATGACATCGCGAACGAACTCACCTACAAACCGACCAGCATTTAATGTACTAGCAGAAAGACTCGCCGCTCAAGTTAGAGAGAGCGAGAAGGAGAATCAGATCCAGTTCGCCTATCTGGAAAAGCAGCTGGGAGCTGATCTTCTAAAGAGCATTCCCACTGTCAACGTGCAGCTGAATGAGGGGGAGGATCCCTGCCCTTGGAAGAGCGCAAAAGAGCTTCCTGCCGACGTTGTAAAAGGCGTCTCTTCAGGTAGAGCCTATCTAGCTCTTCGTTATGCCACGATGGATAGAAACTATGCTCTCGCCTTTATTTATCAGAAGTTCCCCAAGAGCACTCCTCATAGAGTTGAAACAGCTCTGGGGGCTAGAGGGGGAGTGACCCTCTATGTACAAGTCGGGATAACCGTCGCTCATAAAGTCAGCACCTGGATCGCTACGCATCGATTCGCGGGTGAGTATCCGATCTGTAATGAGGGAAAGATCCTTACAGAGAAAGAATTTGCTCTAGTCAAAGGGATCATTTTGGGTGCTTCAGAGTCTGAGACGGGAGGACGTTATCAGCTAGTTGTGGAGCAGACGAAGGTAGCTGATGGTGACGACAAAGAGGAGCACAAGGGAGCTTCTTCTTGATCCTATTTACCCCTTGCGCTATGCAGGGGGTGTGAATGAGATCGTCCTGCTAATTATTATTTTTGGCCTGATTTTCGATTATACGAATGGCTTTCACGACGCTGCAAATGTCGTGGCCACCGTAGTGGCAACGCGCGTCTTAGCGCCGCTTACTGCAATTGTCCTGGCAGGGATCTTAAACACCATTGGAGCGACCCAAGTTAGCGGAGTTGCTAAGACGATCACCTCGGGGCTTATCTCTCCAGAATTCACAACCCCGCTTATGGTTCTTGCCGCTGTCGTGGGGGCGATCACCTGGAATCTAATTACCTGGCACTTTGGACTGCCGAGCAGCTCCTCGTATGCGCTCATTGGCGGTCTTGTTGGAGCTGCGTGGGTAGCGGGAGGCCCCAAGCTGGTCTTGTGGGGTGGAATTATTGGTAAAGTTCTAATTCCTCTTATCGTCTCGCCAATCGTCGGCTTCTTTCTCGCTTTTCTTCTCATGAAACTCCTCGCCAGGTTTGCCCATGGTAGGAAGAATGAGAAGCTCTTTGGCTACCTTCAGATGGGCTCTGCTTCGCTCGTTGCGCTCTCTCACGGATTTAACGATGCGCAGAAGAGCATGGCGCTAATCACAATGGGCCTCTTCTCAACAGGTCTTGTCACCTCGCTTGCGATTCCAATCTGGGTCATCCTGCTCTGTGCCCTCATGATGGGGCTTGGAACCGCATCGGGCGGCTTCCGCATCATTAAAACGGTTGGGTATGACATTGCCAAAATCACCCCTGTTCAGGGCTTTGCAACAGAGCTTAGCGCCTCGTGCGTCATCCTCACTGCGAGCTTTCTCGGGATGCCCCTTAGCTCTACACAGATGATTGTGGGCAGTGTCACGGGGGTAGGGGCTGCTAAGTCTGCTAAAACCGTCAAATGGCTCACAGCTAAAAAGATCGCCCTTGCTTGGGCTCTGACCCTTCCGGGGTCTGCTCTGGTCTCGGGCGCCCTCTTCTACGCTCTTTCTAGATATCTCTAATCACCTTATTTCCAGTTGTTTAATAATTAATTATAATTAATTATTTATAATAGTTTTTTAATTAAATTAATTAATTTATAATTCAGAATAGATAAAAAACAATAAAAGTAGGTGGGTATGGCCAGCAAGCAACCGCAAGAAGGGCTCACTCTAATGGAAGCTGTGGACAATCTCTCCACGATGGCAGAGCTCGAAATCCCTTCCACTCCTTTCGACGAGGAGTTGCAGAGTGCAAACTTTCTCGACTCTACTCATATCTCTCAGAATCCAGAAACGGTTAAAGAGACCTTTCGCGCGATCAATAACTACCTAGAGCACATCTATCAGAAAGAGAAGGGTGAGCTAAAAGATGCCGAGATGCAGAGAGGCATCGAAGCGATCATGGTATTAGCCGGAGAAGCGGCTCAGAAGCTAGACAAGTACACCTCGCTTTTTAAAGGAGCGCGCTCCTCTGATAGTGTCCTCCAATTAAAAGAGTATAAAGATCTACAAAACTTCTACCTTTCGAAAATCGTAAAACGTTTTCATGGTGCAAGCGTGGTCCAAGAGGTTTTTAAGCAGGAGTCGGAAGCTCCACAAGAAGAGGGCGCTATCGATCTCCAGAAACGGGGCTTAAAAGATCTTGAGACCGTCCGTCGTGATAGAGAGTATGAGCTCTTCTATATCCGCAAGGAGAATGGGCAGCCCTTTTTCAATCCAAACCTGCTACGGCATGTGCGCCTCGTTGGAGAGTTTGACGAGACAGTTAGCGATCCTGAAGGCGATGATCCACTGCTTAAAATAAAGATCGTAGAAGATGTCGATACCCACACGGCAGCAAAAGAGATCCTGCAGCTTGCTTCGCAACATCTCGACGACTACTTTAAAGATGCGATGCACCACAAAGATAGAGAGTGTATTTCGGCTTTGAATGGGGCCATAATGGCCCTCATGCTCGCTGCCAATCCTCGTAACCGGATGAGCGAAAACGCGACTAAGAACTGCATAAGCTACTTCTCCGACTTTCACGCATTTTTAAGACAAGCGCTCAATTCGGAAGAGTACAGAAAATACATCGCCACAGAAGCTAGTTCAAGAGAGAGCTTCATACACGCTGTAGTCAATTTAAGCCTTGCGCTTAGCAGCGGACTATTTATGCATGTGGGCAATCGGAAGGCCGCGACCTCTTTTATCCAGCGACTCATTGAAAAGGGCGAAAGCAAAATCAAGCGAAAGAAGAGTCATACGGTCTGGGAAGAGCTGTTAGAGGATGATGAGAGAATTCGATATGTTCTCAAGCGTTATCCAAACGGCCCACTACTTAAAACACTCGACCTCTTTAGAGAGGGGGATGAAAGAATGGGTTTCGATCCATTCTCTCAAGAGAATTTTCCCTCCCAGCTCTACACAGTTGTTTCTGAAGATCTGCATGTAACTGCGCTCAGATTTCCCGCCCCTATCCACCAAGAGGTGATTAACAAGGTAGAGGTCGTTCCCGAGTTCCAAGGCTTTCTACGCTCTCTTCAGCAGCAGATGAAGGGGCAGCGTCACCTCCTCTTTAATTTACAAGACCGCACCTCTTGGCAGGAGCACGCACGCTGCAGCGTTCTTGAGAAGATGCAGAATGAAGCTGAATTTTCCAAGGCTCTTACCGTAGTGACTATCTGCAAAAATACCGAGTTCTACAACCAGAGCGGAGCCTATCAAGCAGAGGAGGATGCCGAGGGATTTATAGTAAGCTTCAAAGAGCAGATAGCTAGCGGAGAGTCTTGCGGCTTCTTCTTTCCTTCTTCTCTGGATAGGGAGGAGATCGTGAGCTTTACTGAAGGCGCGTTACACACGATCCATGAAACTTTTTTCGACTCTAAAAAGGCTCTTTCAAGAAAAGAGCGTCTCGATTTTATCGAGATCTTCTATCAATTTCTCTTCATGAAGCTCATCTTGATGATTAAGCCAGATTCGATGAGTTTCACGTGCAAAGATTCGATCGACATTGGCGAAGCGACAGCAGCAGGCTTCTTTGCCTTTGTAAAAATGCTCGAAGGGAGAATTGAGTGGAGCGCAAGTGAGAAAGAGTTTCTTCTCTGGATGCTCTACTCGCCAGCCCTTCAGGTACGAGAGCGCCCCATCGATACTGCAAGATTTACTCGGATGGTGAGCGCAATGTCACAAGCCGATGAGAAGTTTAGTGCGAATAAAAAAGCATTTTTGGAGAAGGCTAGAAAGCTTCTCGGTCAACCGCTTTTAAACAAATTAGAAATTAAACCAGCAGCGTAAGTGTTATATGAACTTTAGAAAGATCTTAGGAATTATCGTTGTTGTCTGTGGTCTTGGTATGATCGGTATGTCGATGTACATCATGGGCCAAGTTGAAGAAGGGGAGCAGCAGATCTCAAGTGCCCAGAAGAAAGTAGATGTTGGAACAGGGATCACTTCTCTCAATCCTGCGACCAAAGAGATTGGCAAGAGCCTGAGTGGCTCTGTCCAGAAGAAGATCGATGAGGGCAGCATGGAAGCTGCGCACTATCGTCAGATAGCCGGATGGAGCAAGATCGGCGGTATCGTGCTCATCGCCCTCGGCGGCATCATCTTTCTCATCCCTCGAAGAAAGTAGACCTCTGAATTGCCCGGCTCCTTTTTCTTAATAAAAGAGTAACAAGATCCAGCTTCGCTGGGAGGATCGCCGCTACTTGCGTCGGCAAGATGTGCAGGATATCTTTTTTCATCCTAAATATCCTGCCGGCGCCTAGCGCCGATCCTACTTATCCTGTTCTATTCCTTTACCTCTACAGTAAAAAAACTTGCCGCGAGTAAGTGACATAAATTGTTCTTCGGAATATAAAGATTTCATCAAGATTTTTCTTGATGGAAAAAACGGAGGACAATATGTCAGCGGTAGCAGGTTTAGGTGTGAGTGGATCAAATGACAGTGGATTGAAGACAGCAGGAAAGGTTGTTGTTGCATTAGCAGGTGCAGCTCTGCTTGTGTATATTATTTACGAGGCTTGCAGGCGCAATCAAGTACAAGAAGAGTGCAGTAGCGAAGATGGTGTTGTGAGCAGAAGATGTCTAAGTGCAGTTGTAACAGCTGGAGCCGAAGTGGTGCAAGATTTTACGCCCGTTGCTGTAGCATGCGCTGCACAGCCATTCTCTGTTCCTTGTGCATCGGCAGCAGGACAGCTCCTCTATAGACGTGTTACAAGCCACACTTAATTGAGAGAGAGGTCGTCGGGAATCATCGATAGGGTGGCGTACTTGCCACCCATATCTCTAAGCACTGTCTGCCAGACCTTCTCATAAGGAGTTTCAAAGATGTGTTTTGCAGAAGCGGGATGGACGAACCAGCCGCCGCTCATAAACTCCCTTTCTAGCTGACCTGCTCCCCATCCGGCATAGCCAAAGCAGAGGCGAATATGAGGGCCGCTTGCGCTGCCCACAGCCTCTTGAAGAAACTGCAGATCTCCGCCAAGGTAGACACCCTCGCAAATTTTTAGCGTCTGGTCGGGCAGCTGATCGGAAGAGTGAAGCAGCATCATCTGATTGGGCTGGATTGGGCCTCCAGCGCGAACCTGCACTCTGGGATTCAGCGTCTCTTTAATATTCAAGATCTCTTCCGGAATATCTACGTCTAGGGGCTTATTGATCATCAGGGCGAACGAGCCCGTCGTGCTGTGCTCGCAAATAACTAGCACGGCTCTGAAGTAGAGCCCTTCATCGATGTCGGGGCTTGCAATCAGAAAGGTGCCCTTAGAGAGCTGAGAGTGAAGATGATCCATTACTTCATCGACTCCACTAGCTGCTGGTTATAGAGTCTTAAGTTGTCGGCGAGCTCATCGGCTTTTCTGAGTAGCTCTGCAAAATCCTCTTTGAAGAGCTCATTCTGTAGAATCTTCTCTTTTTCTGGTGTCTGCTCAGCCCGCTCGATAAGCATCGAGATGCGCTGCATAGAGCTGTTAACTTGGTCTACCTCTTTTACGAAGTAGTCTTTAAAGCTCTGTGGAGTGTCTAAAGCGGTTAGCAGAGTGGCTCTCTGGGCGTGAGTGCGCTGCCAGCCCTTGTTCAAGTGGAAGAG